>CAZMBZ010000116.1:6120-15160 GCA_964564285.1 uncultured Planctomycetaceae bacterium
GGAATGTGCCCGCCGAATCTCGACTTGAGATTGCCCATCGGATTCCTCCCCCATGCATAGCGGAAGTGGATCGGCCTGGCGACATGCGGACTGGATAGAACGATCGTACTGTGATCGTACTGAGGCCGGTTCCTGCTGTCTTTCTTGATGAGGAGGGGCTCGGCAGTGGCCGGCTGGAAGCGGCGATCTTCACCGGCGATGGCGAAGCCTTCAATCGGGCAGCGCTCCAGCGTATCGACCTGGGCGTCCAGTTTCAGGATGATCCTGCCTTCCTCAACGCTCATTTTGGTTAGCTTGGGTGGAATCCACTCAAGGTTATTCTTTCCGTACTGTGTGGCCAGCGCCCAGCGGGCGATCCGCTCTCCTACCGGGACCTTCAACCCCGGGTGATACCAATTGCGACGCATGTCGAAACTGCTGGCGAAGCCGATGTTCTTGTCGCCTGCGGCCTGGAGATCGAGAAAGGTCTTGTACTGCACCTGGCGAATGTAGATCCCTTCGTTGACCATCATCTCCAGATAGTTGTCCAGCGTCTGCGGCGGGCCATCCGTGCATAGCGCGACGATGCCGAACGGCATTTTCGGGTCGTTGAAGGCGGCGCGCCATGTGTCAATCATCTTCGCGAAGGCCTGGTAATACATGACAGACCCTTCCGCCTCCATCGCATTGTTGTATCCCTGGTGCCAGATGGCGCCTCTGACAGGCAACCCCGCGATGGGCGCGATCATGCTGGCGTAGCAGTTCCCCGGGCGATTCATATTCATCACCGCCGGGTTCGGACGAGTGGCGGTGGGGGCCTTCAGTTCCGCCGGAATCTTCTGGCCACGTTTCTTGAAAACAGCGACCCGTCTCTTATAGGCATTCTTCCGTGCTTCCAAATCTTTTTGCGGATCGTATTCGGCGATCTTCTTGTCCCACTCGGCAAGCTTGGCGCGAACTTGGGGGGTGGCAATCTTCTTGAACACGGACACTGGCATCCATGTTTCAAGGCATGTGCCTCCGCGGGATACATCGATCACGCCGATGGGGACCCGCGACGCCATGTGGATGCGGCGGGCAAACACGTATCCGATCCCCGACAACTCGCGCACGATCTCCGGCGAGCAGACATCCCAGTCGCCTTTGCGGTAATGCTGCCGGAAAAAGCTATGCCACTCCTGCAAGCGTGGAAAACTCTTCCTGTGATCCGGGCCGTTCTGGGAGGGGACCGTCAGGATCCGAATGTTCGGATAGTTGGCTGATGCCATTTCGAGGTCGCCGTTTTCGACCCGACAGATCGGGTGCTCCATATTGCTCTGCCCGCCCAGCAGCCAGACATCGCCCAGCAGGATGTTCTCCAGGGTCACGGTCCGAGTCCTTCCCTTGATCACAATCCGTATCGGCTTTGTACTGGCCGACATGGCGGGGAAGGTCACTGCCCAGGAACGGTCTTTTGCGGCGACGGCCTTCCTGGCCAGGCCGGCAAGCGATACTGAGACCGTTTCGTTCGGCTCGGCCCAGCCCCAGATTCGAATCGGCCTGTCGCGCTGGATCACCATGTTCGACTGGAACAGGTTATGCACGCACAATCCCTTCCCGACCGAGGGGACATCGACGACGTCCTCTCCCCGAGGCAGTCCCACCTGGGCGAATACGTATCCGCTCGCCGCCAACAGAACACAGAACCCCGCCAACACGCGCCATGAATGTCGATTTCTCACTCTGTTCTCTCCGGATTCCAGACTTTGCCTCAAAACTTCGCAGCCGCGGTGACTGAGACGATCACTTTTCCGACGGCGTCAGGTGGATGAGCTTCGGGCGTTTGTTGGAGGCCTGGATTGCCTTGATCGTGTCTCGGACGCACTTTGCCTTGCCGAGGCTCAGGTGGCGCGGGAAGTCCGGCTCATCATTCTCGAAGTACCTCGCCGCGGCTTCGAGTTTGCCGATGACGCGCTTGCCATGGGCGCCATAGGTCCTGAGCATTTCCATGATTCTCCCGATACGCTTCTCGCTGGCGTGCGGCCTCTGACCGCGCACGTAGTCGGCGAGCAGTTCGATTCCCTCGCTGACGCGGTGCTTGGTGAGGAGCTCCAGGCCGGCCATGCGAATCTGCGCGGAGAACATAATCCCGCTGGGCGGCATTTCGGCGGTCGCCTGGACAATCGCGGGGAGCAGGGGCTTGAGTTCCTCAAAGGTGAGGTTGGCATACACGCTGGAGATACTGCCCCGCGCCCGGCCATCTTCGTTCCGCAGGCCCGCGCGGACGGCCTTGATGAGCAGTTCGCGATCGACGCCCTTGAGCGAGTCGGCGATAAGGCCGCCGCTCTGGTTGAACAGGGCGAAGCACAGGTAGCGCTGCTCCATGTTCCGCGGATCGTTCTTGGGATCGCTGGCTGTCAACCGGGCGAGCATCTCCGGTACCGCAGTTCTGGCCGGCTCGCCGATGCCCGCCAGCGCCTCGGCTGAGAGGATTCGCAGCCACAGATCGTCGGCGCGAAACGTTTCCAGCAGCGCCGGCACGGCCGCCTTGCCCCGGTGACGCTGCATCTTGAGAGCCTGGCACGCGCCGTAGCGGGTGTAGAGTTCCTTCGCGCCGAGCAACTCTATCAGACGCGGGATGACGTCATCTTTGCTGCGTCCCAGCGCCATCGCCGCGCGCTCCCGCACGACCGGCGACCAACTGCCGAGCCGGCCGATGAGCTCAGCCACGGTCAGCTTGTCGTAGAAGCTGGTGCGGTCGCGATTGCTCCAGCCACGCCCGTCTTCGATGAGATTTCTCGCGGCGGCCTCGTCGATCTGCGTTGCGAGGCTGCCGCCCTTGCCCGTCAGGTAAAGCTTCTTGAGCCCCATGGCGTAGGACAGCAGATACGCTCCCGTGCAGTCCCAGCCGGAGTAGGCGTCGTTGTTCATCTGCGGCGGACCCTGATGGCCGAACGTACCATCCCAGCGGCGAGCGAGGTCATAATACCACGCGCCGAACTCCTTCATCCAAACGCCGGTCGCCCGCGGACCCGACAACGCCACGCCGGGCAGCGACCACGCGATGTTGCAGAAGTTGCCCGTATGCCCGGTGTCACGCTCTGGGCCGTGAGAGGCGACGGACATCCGCGAGAAAAACTCCGCCCCGGCCTTGTCGCCGAGCAGGTTGAACATCACCGCCGCCATGCCGCACTTGCCGTTGTCCTCGTGCGTCTGGATCCACGGGCGATGATCGCCGTAGGGGACCGCGCCCTTGCCGATGTAGAATCGCATCAGCCGAATGCTCCTGTCGATGGCACGGTCCAGCCGGGCGTCCTTCACGCCCGCCCGTCGGGCGAGGATCATCGATGTCGTCAGCGGAAGGCCCGGGGCGTTCATCATGCCGTAGCCCAGGCAACGCCCGTCGGGTCCCGCAAACTTGTGACCCCAGGAACCGACGTTGCTCTGGCCGCCGGCCGCCTCCAGCACCAGGCGACGCAGGCCGGGCATGACCGACTTGTCGCCGGTGGACATCGAATACTCGGACAGCAGCATGATGACGTAGCCGTAATACCACGTCTGGAAGCTATCAGCCGAGTAGCTCGCTGCCCAGGTGGCCTCCTTCTTCACCAGCGGAAGGTATTCAGGATTGCCGCTGGCCAGCAGGGCCAATGCGTTGAGGCTGCGAGTGATCGGATTTGCCCGGTAGGACCGCAACGCGACCCGCGCAGCCAGCGCTTTGCAGCCGCGCTCGAGGATGAGCCTGGACTTCGCGCAATTGTGAGGCGCGGTGGCGCTGTAGGAGCCCAGAATGGGCAGCTTGACCACGACCGTATCGGTCTTGCCCCCGCGCCAGCGGATCAATGAAAGTTCGCCCCGGCCTGCGTTTGTCTCGGCCTGTGTCAGCGCCTTGCCCATCTCGGTTCGCGGATCGCAGGCAAACCGCTTGCCGCCGACGCCGAGGATAACGTCGCCGACGGCGAGAACCCCATCGGCGGGCGATTTGGCATCCACCTTCGTGACGCGGATCTGCCGGGCGTCGGTGGTCATCATTTTGTTGCTGTACATCCACCCGCGAGCGCCGGTGGCGCCGAGGTTCCAAGTGTGCTTCGCCCCGGCGGGTATCGCGTTGCCTTTGGTGAAATCGGGTTTCGTCATCCTTCTCGGAGCGGCGGAAATCGCGGCGGGTGCGGCAAGGAATGCCGCCAGCGCCAGCAGCGCGGCCATCGGAAGCGAGTAGATGCTGATCTTCATCACGACACCTCTATTCAATTAGACAGACATATCCCATCAACCCAGGCGGCACACGACTGGGCCAGACCATTGTCGAGAGTCTACCACGATCGCCAAGCCAAACAACCACGCATCCCAACCGCCCGGCGACGACCCGACAAGAAACGCCACGCCGGCTGGATGCTATCGTCAGTATCCTTACGCGCGATCAGCCATCACCACGGGACCGGGGCTTCCCGCGAGGAATGCATGATCGGCACGGGCGGGTGTCGCAGAACTGGCGATAGGCCTGCCAGGCTTACATCGGTCCAGCGTGGCCGGGGTTCAGGCCCCACTTCAGCTTGGTCGACAGGGTCTGGAAGAAGCTCAGGCCGGGGTGGGTTATTATTCGCAGGGGAGTCCTGGCGGGCGTGATTTCTATTGTGTCGCCGTCGCGGAAGTCGGCGCGGACCTGGCCGTCCACTATTACCGCCGAGCCCGTGTTCACTCGTTCGGCGCGGACGGTTATGGGCTGGTCGATGGCTACGGCGATCGGGCGGAGCGACAGCGTGTGCGGGGCGATGGGGGTGATGGCGACTGCACGGAGCGTCGGCTCCATGATGGTTCCGCCGGCTGACATGTTGTAGCCGGTCGAGCCCGTCGGCGTCGCGACGATCAACCCGTCACCGCTGTACCGGGCGATTTGCACGTCGCCGCGGTTGACCGCCAGGTCGATTATGCGGAACGGCTCGCCGGCTGCGACGACGACATCGTTTGCGGCCGGGCTGGCGAAGCGCTCGGTGTGGTGGTTGCAGTGGATGCAGACCTGGAGCATCATCCGCTCGGTGACGGGTGCCTTGCCGGCCAGGATGTCCGCGAAGTGCTTGCGGAGGTGCTCGACGCTGAACTCCGCGAGGAAGCCGAGCTTGCCCAGGTTCACGCCCAGCAGCGGCACGCCCGTATCGACGAGCATTCTCGCGGCCGACAGCAGCGTACCATCGCCGCCGAAGACCACGCAGAGGTCAGCGCGGGCGAGATTCGCATCGAGCGATCCGCGAGCGGGCAGAACAGCGACGACATCGACGAGTGGCTCGAAGAACCCCATGAGCGAGTCGATCTCGTCGGCGACGCCGGGCTTGTCCATATTGCCCAGGATGAGGACCTTTTTCATGTTGTCGCGATCGTGGCCAGCCATGATTACAATCGTACCGCCGAAGTCGGCCGTGGCAATTGATTTCTTCGCCGGACGCGGCGGCGAGGTGCGGGATTGGCAGGAAGGGCAGGCTCGACGCGAGAGTTTCGACAAGTACCTGGCCGACCTCGTCCAACAAGGCCGACAACCCGCAGAAGACCCCGTACCCCCGGACGAATCCACAGCAGAATAGCCCACCAGCCAGGCGAAACGGAGCAAACCGACGAGAACATGCCCCCCAACGACCGGGAAAGGCGCGGTTCACACAAAGCGGAATAGCCCGTCAGCCAGAAGAAACCATGCAAACCGGCGAGACTATTCCCCCCCCAACGGCCGGGAAAGGCGCGGTCCACACAAAGACGACTATCTCGCCGCCGGGAATAACTCCCAGCGAACGGCTGAAAGAGCCCGCAGGAAGTGTCCGCTATATCTTATCTGACTTGGCGCCGTTGCACCTTCGGCAGAGCAACTGAATATTCTGTACGGTGTTGGCCCCGCCCTTGGCAACGGGGATTATATGGTCAAACTCCAGGTAGTCCGTTGCGCCGCACTGCACGCACTTGCCACCGTCGCGCTGCCACACGGCCGTTTTGACCGACTGTGAAATGTGACGGGAGTTGCCCTTTTCAAAACCGACATCCACGTTGCGGTGGTAAACCCGTACGACCTGGCGGATATGCTCGCTTGTCAGATCGGCGGCGGAAACCGCGAATTCGGCTGACTTGCCTTGGGTGCGCCCTGTCAGGAAGATGTGGTCCCCATCAACCTCGACGGCGTTAATGTGACTGAGTTCGATCTCGGTCGGGCATGTTCGCGACATGAACACAAGTCGCATGCTGGTGACGCAGAGAGTGCCTTGCGGCAACTGCTCGTCGCCGGAACGATTACGCGCCACGAGGGCGGCGGAACACTGGTGCCAGACCACCTCGCTGTTTCGCACAACGAAGCCGTTGGCCACAAGGATAGGTTTGGCTTGGCCGGACCTGATCTTTTCGATTTCCCGCATCGCGTCAAGTCGAGTCTTCACGTGCCCGGCGGTGCCGGGATCGACCGAAAGACATTTCAGGTAGCTGTGAAGGACCTGGCTTTCCTGATCGCCGCAGACCCCTGACGACCCGATCCGCGCGAGCTCTTTGTTCAGGAAGGCGGTTACTTCGGCCGACAACCCCTTGGACATTTCCTTAATCTCACAACCGACTGTCCCGGCCTGGCGCTGCAGTTCATCGAGACTGGTCTGTGAGAGACTCCCGCATTGGAGGTGCTTTCGCAAGCTCTCTGCAACAGCCTTCTCGGCCTTGGCGTGCTCGCCTCGTTTTTTGAACTTGTTGAGTCCGAAGGCAGCCGCTTTCTTGAAAAGCCCTCCGGCGGAACGCGCCCCTTGCGAGACGATCGACGCGCCCTTGTCGAGAATCTCCTTGTCGGTCAAGACAACCTTGAACGCCGCCACCCGATTGCACACGGGGCAGGTAATCGGTTGAGAGAACTCCTCGCTTCTGCCTTCGACAACAGCTCCACAGAGCGAGCATGATGCTTGTACCGGCGTGTTGGTGCTCAATGTCTTCTTCCTCCCTGGAAGTGATACCTTGAATTTACATGGCAGATCAGCGTCGCAACTGAGGAAAATACCCGGTGCTGCGGATTAGACTGCCACATATAGGGTCATTATATCCAAGGTCTTATGAAGTGCAAGGCCGGGCGCGTCAAAAACAGGGCAAACGCATCGTCGTAGCACAGCCATTCTGGCTACCAACTCCCCCCTGGCCGCCAATCACCGGCCCAGGGATTACTCCGCCTTCCGTCCTACCGGGCCGATGAGGAACGTGTCGCGCGGGGAGGCGTGCTTGCGGATGTCCAGGCTGGTGGCGCTCCGCGAGCCGGCGTTGGCCTTGCCGGAGGCGGTGTAGATGTTGTCCTCGCCACGGCCCACGTCCGGGCGCTTTTGCGACCGGACGTATCCGCCGACCGTCAGGATATTGTTTTTCTCGCCATTGTGGTTGGGACTGTTCTGGGCTGCGATGGCTCTGCCGGTCAGTTTCGACACATCCGCCGGTTTCCATTGCGGCTTCGTCGCGGCAGGGGTCATGTCGGCACATACAACCGTTTCGGGCTTAACGCTATCGATGCCCTGCCTGAACCGTCCATCTTTCCAGATCGGCGCCTGCCAGGAGAAGCTAACGTTCTCAGCCTTGGAGAAGTCCCAGTAGTACTCGCCTTCGAGCAGGCCGTCCTCGGCCGTGCCGATGTCTTCGCCGGCCTTGGTCTCGAGGTCCACCTCGCTGTTCTTGTCGTTGGGGCAGCGGAACATGCCCGGCGACTGGTTCATGCGGATCAGCATGAACATGAGCACGGTCAGGCTGCGCTGCGTTGGATTGTTGGGGTCTTCGCTCGTGCCGAAGGGGCTCTTCTCACGCGCGTTCGCGAGGCCTACCTCGGTGGTGTCCCATGCGGTCATCGTGTCAAACAGCCACGGAAAGGCGCCGTCGTTCTCGCCCTTGTATAGCACGAGCGCCTTGTTGATGCTGGACAGGTTCGACACGCACACCGTCCGGTTAGTTAACTCGTTTGCCCCCAAGCCCCAGCCCCAAGTCATCACCGCAAAGAACAACAGGCAAAGCCCCCCGACAACCGCCAGAGCCACAAGTTCCCAAATTGTTATTCCCGCTCTTCTGTGCATATCGAATCTCCCCATGTGGCCGGGTTCCAGGCAACCGCCTTGAGTGCCCCGATTATACCACGACGCCCCGCTCGTAGTGAGGCCGTAAGGGATTTTCGCAAGACCAAAGCGTTTTCGATCATGCTCTTACGAGCACACAAGGAAATGTTCTTAGGTCGGTGGTGTCATGGAGTATTATCGCAACAAGGTACGAGCAGGCGTATTGGCACGAGTTACTCGAAGTAACCCAAGGGTTACAGACGATCGGAAAAGTCTCGGCTATTGGGGTCAGGAACCTTTGCTGTGCGTATTCGTGGTCTTTTTTGGTTGGCTTTGAGGGCGGCAGTCGATTCCATGGCGAATCGGGCGGTCGGTCGGGGTTGGCATATGGTCTTGCCGTTTCTCGCGGCCGGGGCTGGGCGGCTGAATCGCTGATGGCGAGTGGCGGATGCTCGATGTCAAATGCCGCGTTGGCCATCGGTTTGCCCATCCTCTCTGCCCGTGGATTTGCGGCCTACCTACCGGCAGGCAGGCCGCGATGTTTTTGGCCGGGTCGTCCAAGTCGTCCCGTTGGTGTCTTTGGTCGGTGATTGTCAGTTATTGTAACTGGTGGGTGTGGAGAGCGTAAAAGGGAAATGACAAATGACGTTTGAAGAATGCCAAGGGCGGGAAGCTGCTGGTGCGGCTGGTGGCGGCGGATGTCGATGGCGAATGACGAATGCCAAGAGGGAAAGCTGCCAGTGTCTCGGGCGGTGGCGGCTGTGGCGGATTCTGGCGGGCGGATGGCCGTCGTCAGGAGGATCAGTATTCCGAGTGGCAGGTGTAACTCCTTTTTTGGAATGCGCTTATCTGGTACACATGTGCGGTTGGCGTTTGCTCGCGACAGGTTGGCTTTGTGTGTTTGCATGGAATCTCCCCGTAGTATGCCCTTGCGTTGCCTGTATTATATACCAAGATCGATGATTGTCAAGCAGACAACTCGATGTTTTCGGGGGGACTCTGTATGTCAACTGCGGGGTGTGTTTTTCCATCATGCGGCGACTGCT
>CAZMBZ010000117.1:0-4342 GCA_964564285.1 uncultured Planctomycetaceae bacterium
TTGTTCCTTCTGTGGGTGATCCTCAACGGATCCCGGAGCAGCGGTCTCTTCTTTCTGTTCTAGCTGAACCAGCCGCTCGATCGCCCTGTCAAGTGCTCCCACAATGTGCCGAACAATGAACAAGCTCATCGGAACGGGCTTCTTGCTCTTGCAGTGTGGCTTGAGCGAGTCCCTGATGCCCTTGAGAACCGGCAGTTCGACCAGAAACTCGGCACGAGGAGTGTGATTCTCGTATCTTTCGTGGAGAACACTTGCGAAATGCGTTTTCAGGTTGTTGGGAAGAGCGAGAATACACGCCGCCACATCGTCTGCATCTAGTTCGTGGAAAACAGGAGTGGACAGGAATCCAGACGCATCCCCATCCGCCAGGGCACCGATGAAACCCTGAGCATCTTCTTTGATACGTGAAGCCAAAGCCCGGGCGCCTTCCCGAATCCCACGTTCGAGCATGTCTTCATTTGCCGCAAGAACGTGACGGCGAAGGCTCTGCCCTTCTTCCGTCTTCGGCCCCATCTCGGGGAAGTAGATTTCGTGCTCGAGGAACTGATTCGACTCAAGCGTCCCGGCCTCCTGAGCCCTTGTGAGTCCCTCGATGAACTTCTTGAGTATTTCCTGTCGCGTCATCGCGGTCAGGCCCTCATCGGCAAACTGTTCGTATTGCTTGTATAAGCCGAAATAGCTGCCGACAGCAGCGATCTCTCCCGCCTCGACTTCCTTGAGCACCTGTCCCGCCGTTTGCTCGAACTCCTCATCCTCCAATTCCCTTGAGAAAGAAAGTCGTTTGATTCTCTGCTCGCTTTCGTCTGGCGGCTTGGTCAACACTCTTGCCCAGGCCACGAGGGCCTGCCTGTCAAGAATGCCGGTAATGATGTACTCGCAGATTGGCGGGCAACCGACCGCATCCCCCCATTCTGATAGGCCAAAACCACGCAGGTACCGCTCGGCAAATTCCTCTTCGTACTTCTCTTCATCCGTCTTTTCCGACCTGCGGTCCGAAAGGGAGATTCCGATCACGGCCATAACCTCCATGCCGTGGATCTTTCTCAGCCTGGGTGGGTCTACCCCCCGACCATGGAGCTCAAATGCCGTCGGAGCCACCGCGTAAACCAACTGCTTAGCCAGGTCATTCGGATCGAACCCACCCGCTTTGAGCGCGTCAAAGACAACTGCCAGCGCTGCCAACGCGCGGCGGAGTGATCGTATGTTGTGTGTCTCGCTCCTGTCGAACAGCAGCCGGATTAGCGCGGCGTCTTGTGAGATGAAGCGATGGAACGCTGCCCGAGACTTGTGCTCGGCGATGAGACTGTCGAAGACCGTATCAAGGTCCGATCGGAAGTTGAGCGAGGCGCCGACCGACTTTTCTTTCATCTCGTCGTAAGTCTTCTTCTCCTTCTCTCCGCAAATCTCCTTCTCGTTGCAGAGGATGACCACCTTGGCGCCCTCATGCTCAACGAAGTTATTGATATATCCAAGGGCCTCCTTTATGGGGAGCCTGGTCCGCTCCAGATCATCGAAGCAAATCACGGCATCCTTGGCTCTAACGAGCGACCGAAGATCAATCTTTGCTAAGTCCACGTAGCCAAGAGCTTCGATAACTCCGGCTATGAGGCGCGAAGCGCTTCCGACCTTCCTACGGTTAATGCCTGGATAGCACTGGACGAACAGCTCTCGGTCGATGTCTTTCACATCAGAGACACCGTAGAAAGAGGCATATAGTACACGTTGGGGGCAATGGGGATGCCGAAGGCCGCGCAGCTTAGGTGCTACCACGTTCTTCCAGAAGTACGTCTTGCCGCAGCCCCACGGCCCGGTGATGAGAAGCGCGTAGTCAGTCTGTGGCGCTTGCAGGTAGTCGATAATGGCCTGCAAGACTTCCTTCGTCGTCGCCTCTCGTAGCGGCGGGCCGTTTGGCTGATCTTGTCCGGGCAATTGCATCGGCTATATCCAGCCCTTCGTGTACTTGGCGTAGTTGTACTCGTCGATCAGCTTGAGGAATGTTCGGCCGCAGCCGGCGGGTACATGCCCATCCAGGCGATGCGCGATGCTCTGCATTTTGTACGCAAAGGCCAAGTACTTCTGCTCTGGATGGGGCTTGTAGTACATCCCGTAAGCCCTCGCGATCTTGTCATCCCAGAGAGGCAAGAAAGCGGGCGCCAGAATGTGCAGCGCCTTGGCTGTGCCCACCGGGGTGTTCAGGCCTTCCTTCTTGCCTTCCTTAATCTTCAGGGCGTCGAGAAACTCCAAGAACAGGCGCTTAATCACAGGCTCATCGGTTTCCACCAACGACCGGATATTTCGGTTCTGGAACTCCTTAAGCACTTTCAAGTTCTTTCGCAGGACTTCTTCCAGCAAGGCAAAGTCAAAGACGCCATACCGATAACAGGCCTGGTTCCACACCAGCAGCAGAGCGCCGATCCCATCAGCCATCCTCGCCGGCTTGCCCCAGAAGTGGTTCACCAGGAAGTCGGCCGTCTTGTAGATGGCGTCTCTGGCCTCATGCTCCTGGAACGCCTTGTATCCCTGTCGAAACTCCGCTGGTGTTGGCATGCTAAGACCCCTCCCCCTCTTCTTCCTCGGCGTCGCGGGCGGCTTGCTTGGCCTTGTTCGTGTAGTGGCAGTCGTTCCAGCGGTTGGCGTCGAAGGTCTTGTTGCCGGGGAAGTCTTCGGTTGCTTCGTCCCAGCCCCAAAACCAGGGGTACTTGGCCTTGGGGCGCTCGGGCTCCTTGCCGCGGTCCTTCTTCCACTTGATGTTGGGCTTCCAGCGGAGGATGCCTGCGCCCTTGCGGCCGATGGGCAGGTCGCTGGCCAGGAAGGGGCGGATGTTCATTCGCACGCCGTCGTTGATATCGGGCTCCCAGCCGATGGGCTGCTCGTGCAGCGGCTTCCAGCGGACGAAGATGTCGAACGGCGGCTCGCCGGTGAGGATGGCTTTCAACCGGTCCTGGAGCGCCACGGCCGCGGCCAGGCGGTCTTCCGCGCCGCCTTCTTCGCGCTCGACTTCGTCTTTGCAGCGGGCAATCCAGTCGCCAAGATACGAGTACGTGAGCGATTCGAGCAGTTTCCGGCCCTTGCCGCCACATTCGCAGAGCTTGTGGTAGTTGACCAAGGCGTGGAAGCCGTCGCGCTTGCGGCCGTCCCATATGTGCCAAACGAACGACCGGTTCTGGAACAAACCGCAGTGTTCCTGGAAGAACTCATTCCGCAGCCAGTCGTCGAGGTCGAGTTGAGGTTCGAGGCCACACGCCGAAAGCAGCGCCAGCAGACGCTCGGCCGCAGGTTCCTCCCCGCGCACCGAAGGGATGCAGACGATACCGTCCTTGTCGGCGAACCTAGTGAGTTCCTCGCACTTGGCGACCATCGCCCGCGCCCGTTCACTCAAGCGCATGTCCGGGTCGAGTTCCGCCGGCCAGCGGTAATCCAACAGCCGCACAACCGCGACCTGGAGCATCGCCTCTTCCTCGGCTTCGCAAGGGTGGCCGTGGAAGAGCCACTGCGTCGGGTCATCACTCTCCGGCTCGGGCAGGCCGTCCGGGTACGTTTTCGCAGCCACTTCCTGCCAGTGCGCGAGATCAAAGGGAGCCTTCACGAGCGAAGCCGTCGTTACGAACACTTTGGGATCGATCTTCCGCACGTCCTTATTGAATTGCTCTGACGAGCAGTAAGCCCAGAGCGCGGGTAAGTCCGTTGGTTTCTTTGGGACCAGAGCAGAACCATTCATGGCGTAGTGCTCGCCGGTAAACCGCGTCGCCCGAAGGCTTCGCATCTGAGAAATGACTACGCCATCTTTGCCTCGGTTCTCCATGCCTTGCACCCGCGCCTGACTACTGCTGGCTAGCGGACCCTTCCCGTTCTGCCACCGCAGTACCAACTGCCGTCCCGCAAAGGTCGAGGTCTGGAGCGAAGCGCTCTGAAATAGAACCCACTCCGAGTGGTCGACCTCGCACAGTTCCCAAAACTGTTTGACGAATTGGTCGTTGTCACCGCTGGTGGTTCCCTGCGTGGCTGTCGCCACGGTTCTCAACAACGGGAGATCATCTAGCTGGTGAACAGTAATCCGGGAGTCCGGGTTGCTCATGTGGCTTTCCTGAGAGGTAACCGAAAAGGCACCTTGTCTCAGAATACAATCCTTCTCTACTGGAGAAGCTCCTTCTGTCGCATCGACTCCGACTAGGGGACCTCTCGCCCGTTTCGCACGGCTGAACGAAACCAATGCGGCAAAGGCTCCCGCAGCTGCATTGCTGGTGAACCCGTGCTCTCCCAACTGGGCCACAAAGTGAAACCACCCGCGCCCTAAGAGGCGTTCCCTAAGCCGCTTGTATGACCCAAGGAACAGCCAATTCTG
>CAZMBZ010000117.1:4352-15091 GCA_964564285.1 uncultured Planctomycetaceae bacterium
GCGTAACAGCCGCCGTTGTTCCATAGTTGTTGCACAGTTCCAAGCATCGCAAGACGAAGGCAGTCGCCAAATCCGCTTTGCCGTCAGCGTAGTGCTTCTCAATGTGGGTCATCAGTAGTTCGTTCTGCTTGCCTCGGCCCAAGTACGGCACGTTCGTAATGACCAACGTGTACTCACCGGCCAGCAGATCGGCGGCCTTGACCATGCCAGAAGCGGCGATGGCGCGCTCGCGGGTCTCCTCGTCGGCCTTCTCCACCGCGCGGATCGCGGTCAGGTACGGCTGGATCGTCTCGTAGTCGGCAGCGATAAGGTCGCCAGGAAGCTCGTCCGGATTGATGAGCGACCCCAGTGTCGGCGCTTGCGAGAAGAGTCTGTGGAGGTTCAGCAGGCCGTTCTTGATCGCCTCGCGGCCGACCGTCGGCATCGGCACGCCTGATTCTTCGGCCAGCTTCACCCACTGCTCCTGCGTACTCTGCGGGCCGATGCCTGTACAGGCGACATGCAGGTCGGGAAGCTCGCGGTAGCCGCCGGCGTCCGGGTAGGTCCAGGCGGCGAACGCAAGGGCGAAAGCGGCGATCTGGCAGCACCGCTCGTCGATCTCCAGCCCGTGCAGGTTGTCGCGCAGCACGGCATCGACGGCTTCGGCGGCGGACAAGCCTTCCTCGACCATGCGGATCGGCACGAGGTGGTGCAAGGCGGCGACGAGGAAGTGGCCGGAACCGCAGCATGGATCGAGGACCTTGAGTTCGGCGGCGCTCTTCGGCCAGCCGTCAAACGTGCCCGCGGCCGGACGCCATCCAGGCTTCGCTGAAGCTTCGCCGGACGCGCGGCCTTCGCCTTCGCCATCCGCGTCGCGGACGAAGCGCAGGTACTCCCATCCCACGCCGGGCAGCGCGAGCTTGCGGCGCAACTCGTCCTCGCTCTTGGCGCTGGCGGCAACCGCCTCGGACAGTTGCCGGCCGGTCCACCACGCACCGACCGTATTGTGCAGGAGGAACTCGACCATGTACGGCTCGGTGAAGAGCTGCGTGACGGCCGAGATTTCGTCCGCCCCGATCTTCACCTCCGACCGGTTGACCTCATCCTTCTTCTTGCTCTGCCAGTGCTGGTAGACCCACCCCAGCGCATCGGACGCGGTAAACACCGTCGCCGGCAGCGACGCCAGCAGCCGTTCGAGTTCCACCATGTGCTCTGTCGCGAAGGCGATCTGGAGCAGCGGGTCGTCCGGCCGGAATATCTGCGGCAGCATCCGCTGGGCGCAGCGTGACGCGAACACCCACACGTCACCCCCTGAAGCGACATCTTCCTTGGCCAGTTCCTCGGCCTCGGCCAGACTCATCGCGACGCCCATCTCCGGCTCGATCAGCAAGCCGTTCTCAGCCAGGAACCGTGCGAAGAGCATCCGGTGCCAGTGCTCGTAGGCGCACTCCTCGGCCAGGTGGTCGATGGATGCGTACCTGCCGCGTTCATCCTTCACGTCGCCAAGTTGCTTCGCGCGGGCACGGAGGTGGTTGCGCAGCTCGCGCTGGGCCGGCTTCATGTGCCCATACGGTTCGTGGTGGTGGACCGCCTGCGCCTCCAGCGCGGCGCGAGCGCCCACCTCGGCCACGTCGCGGGCCTCGACGACGACCTTCTCTAACCGGTTGCGTAGTTCGCTTGCGAGTGTGGGCATCGCTCAATAACTCCCCGGGCGGGTTGCCGTCGCTGCACATAGCGCAACCTTTTCGGCAATCCTTAAGTCTTTAGATAAACTTACCTTGTATATCAGCACTCCTCTGGACAGGGCCATCCAGTCACATGGCGCAACAATCATCAAGTTCCATAAAGTTAAGTAATAAATAGCCTTACGCACACAATGTCCTACCGATGCCGGCCGGTAGGCACATGGCGCAACAATTCGATCAGGCCCAGAAGGGAACATAATTGGCATCCCTTGTGCTGCCGCCCGCCTGACGGATCAGGTCAGCGGCGATGGTATCGCGAATGATTCGCGATGCCATCGAATGGTTTTCGATCTTCAACCGTTGACGAAGCGAGCTATTGACCATCCGCTTGCCGGATACGTACCCAAGGCACGTGTGCTGGTAGCAGGCCCGGATGCGATCCTGGCGATCCATTTCAGCAAAGGCACGCGGGGCAAAAAGGACCGCGATGGTGTGTTGGGGTGTGGTTCGGAAGTCAGGTGCGGGCAGTTGGTACCGCTCAACGGCGGCGATGACCTTCTTAATGCCGCTGCCGCGTTCTTCACAAATGTTCATCCGGCGCATCATGCCCGCAAGGGCTTCGTTACGGGATCGGGGCGGTTCATCGATGAAACGGAGGGGTTCAACCAGAGGCAGGCCAGGATTTGTGATCTCCATGCGCGTGTCGAAGACCTCGATCATTGGGCCAGTGCCAGTAAGGTTGAAATCCTGATGGATGAGGGCATTGGCGACGAGTTCACGGATGGCTTCCACAGGGAAAAGGCGAACCTTCTTGCGGAGCGCCTGCCCGATCTGCTCGTTTTGTGGTAGTTGGTCGTTTATCCAAGCGAGGAGCGCCTCGAATCCGATGGCATAGCCCGGCCGGGGGGTATCGCTGGCGGGATCCAGATGCTCTTTCACTGTCTGCGTCTTATTGTCACCGCTGTAGATGATGACGCGAGGCGCCTTTCGGGCCAGGCGGTCGAAGCGGCGCAGATCCGTGGCGAAGAGCACGGCTCCAACATTGGTAATGTCAAAACGGTCACCGGTTACAGGCGTAATAACCTTTTCTGCGGCAAGGCGGTCCAGGACAGTGTGATGGTTTTCAGGCGTCGGAATGCCGAGCAGACGGAAGGCACCCACATAGTCGATCATGGCGAGGACATCGTCTGACGATGCGGATGCCATCGCAGTTCCGACCTCAAAGGGCCTCTCCGAGAACAATGACCACAACGCCCTTTCTTTCTCGGGGTAGTCCTTGAGTTTCTTCGTGTAACTGCCCACTCGAATGTACTCGATCCCGGAGAAGGCTACCGGTTGATGCGAAGCCGGTTGGATTTCGAGCACCACGATATGCTTGCTGTCCAGTTTGCCCTCGTGGATGCGGATGTCGATACGCGGATTCAACAAACGAAGCAACCAGTTTTCCAGTTCCTCATTGCCCACCTGCTGCTGTCGGGGCTGGAAAGTCGTGCCCATAATATCATTAGTTCCATCTTCGACCCCCCATACAACATATCCATGACTTTGGCGGCACAAGGCCGCACTGTTCGACAGCGCCGATATGTTCGCCCCGATCTTCTGCGGATCAGGGTTGTTATGCTTGAACTCGACCCACTCGGTCTCTTTGGGATACGACCGGAGGTGGTCCATCAGATGTTTCAGTTCTTCAGGCGACATCTACCGCTCCAACGAACTATGAAATTACGACCGGGCCATTCTTGAGCTTGGCCAGGAGGTCTTTCTCCGTACCGGCCAGCCACGTCTTGACTTCCTGCTCGGTCTTAAGTGTGCCGCTGGCCAGATGGACGCTCTGGGTCTTCGGTTCCAGCAGCTTCGCCGCGGCAATGGCCGCGCGGTTGAACTGCTGGGTCAGCGCGTCGGTTCGGGTCTTCCACGCCGGCAGCGCCGTCTGCTCCAGCGTGCGGATTAGATCGACTTCGGAACCGACGGAAAGCGCCTCGGCCTCAGCGATACCTTCGTCGGCGAGAATCTTCTTATGCTGGGCCGCTTTGAGCTTCTTCCAGGTGTCGCTGGCGGTCAGTGCGGCCATGTGTTCCTTGTAGGTCTTCTCGTACTCGGCGTGCGCCGCGCTGACGGCAGCGCGGAGCGCGTCGGCGGTGGCCTTGCGGATGTCCGGCACGGGGTCGCTGGCGTCGAGCAGCCGGCGCTCGGCCTTGACCGCCTCGGCTTGTGCGCGGAGTTCGTCGGCTCCGGCCATGGCATCGGCGTGTTTGAGCAGCGCGGCGAGCGTTTCCCATGCGGGCTTGCGCTTGTCGGCGAGTTCAGCCAGCTTGCCCCAGTCCTTGGCCTGCTTAACCAGGAGGTCGTGCTGCTTGAGAATTTCGGACAGTTGCTCGGCCCCGCCGAAGCCGCGGAGCGTATCGAGGTGATCTGTCTTCGAACGTTGGGGCATGGGCGGCTCGCCGCCAGCGTGGTCGGCCAGTTCCGCCAGCCGCACCAGGTATGGGCCAGCCTTGGCAGTTTCCTCGTTCGGCTTGCAGTCCATGCCGGCGTCGTGGAACAACTTGCGGAGCGTCATCTTCTCGCGGGCGTTCAGCGTGGCCGTCTCGGTGCGGAAGTCCGTCACCGAAACCTTCGCCTGGTCCAACTGGCCCTGCGATAATGTCTGTCCCTTGTGCGTCGCGCGGAGGTGGCCGATCGTGTGCAGCACGATCATCGCAGCGTCCACGGCATCGCGCGGCCAGCCGTAGGGGCTGGCCTCGAAGGCGTCGCGGACCTCTTTGCCCCGCTTGCCCGAGCCTACCTCGGACAGCACGGCCGAACAGACCGTGTGCTTCTCCGGCGAGTCGGTCCAGTCCACCGCGGACATAGCCGCTTCGTCGCCGTTCTTGGCGCGGCTTATGACGCTGTGCCAGCGACTGTCATCGGCGTCCTTGAAGTTCGGGAACAACCGGGCGAGCGACGCGCCGGCCGCATCCTCGACCTTCGCGGAAAGGATCAGTCCCATCCGTTCCTGGCCGCCCCCCTGGAACACCTTCGCCTGGTTAATGACGTCCTGAATGATCTGGTTACGGGTGGCCTCGGCGATGCCCATGCGGGTCGCCATGGCGTCGCGGGCCTCGCGGCCTTCCGGCGAGGTGGGTGTGCCCTTGAAGTCCAAGGTGGACTTGGCGGCCTCGTACTCAACGATGGCCTTCTGGAGGTCGTCGGCGCTGGCCTTGGGGATGTAAACGTAGATGATCGCACTGCTGCTTCCGGCGGCGCGGGCGTCGCTGAGGACCGTGCTTTCCTTCTCGCCCCAGCCGTCGCGCACCCAGACGGGGATATCACTTCCGCCGGCGGGCGGCGCGTCCGCGCCGAACTGGACCGCCAGCTTCCGGGGTTCCTTGCTTTTGCCCTGCGACAGCTTGATGCCCTTAAGTGCGTCGCTGCACGCAGCGCTGATGAACGAGCCCCGCTTGCTTGTAAGCGAAGCAAGGTCGCCGTTTAGCCGGGTTCTGCGATTGCGTAACTCCCGGTCCCACTCGCTGCTCTCGCGTGTCTGGAGGCTGTACTCCTCATCCAGCTTAATGAGCGTGCCACCTTCCACCAGCTTGTCGAGGATGCGCGGGATCTCTTTGCGAAGTTGCGTGCCGTCGTTCGACAGGTCGCCAACCAGCAGGTCGGCCAGCATCTCCGGCGTCGCGCGGACGCCTATATCGGCCACGTCTTCGCGCGGCAGCTTGCGGACCAGGAAGATCAGGCCGCAAAGCCGCTGGGCGAGTAGCCCATCGTCGGTGCCGTCGTCGAGGTTGCGAATCGTCTCGTCGATCTCGCGGAGCAGGATGCCGCCGCGGAGCAGGTCCGGGTGAAGCTGGCCGAAGATGAAGTCGGCTGAAACGACGGTGCCGATGTCATCCTCGGCCGTCGTACGCACCGCCTCGTGCACGATCTTCAATTGCGTGCGAAGCTGGCTGGCCGTGCCGGGCACGTCCACCGCGCGAAGCACATGCTCCCAGAATCGCCGACGGACTGGCAGCAGCGGGTAGTCGTCCACAATGATGTCGCGGTCCTCGGTACACGCGGCGATGCGAGTGCCGGCAAGCTGGCGGTCGATCTCGCCGGCGTGAGCACTGAGCGCGTCCTCGACAGCCTTTCGCTTGTCGGCCTTCTTCGCCAGCACAACGCGGCGGGTGACAGTCTCCACGTCCGAGTCGGACAGTTCGACCGGGATGGTGAACCGGCCGGTGAGGCGTTGGAGCAGCGGGACATTGCCGGCCAGGGCCGTCTGGCCCGCGCCGATCAGCAGGACGCGGCTGTCGAGTTGCTTGCAGAGCGCCTCGGCGACTTCCTGCACATCCGTCGAACGGGTCGGGCTGTCGCCGATGTAAAGCTGTATTTCGTCCAGCACGATCACGGTGCAGGGGATTTCGCCATCGACGGAGAGCACCTCATGGACCAGCCGGATGAACTCGTTGGTCGAGAGGTCGTCCGCCACCGGGAACTGCGAGCGCAGCGCGGCACGGGCCTGCTTGAGGTCGGGCGCGAAGTCGGGGTCGGCATCGAGCACGGCCTTGGCGAGGATGGGGCTGACGTAAAGGTCGTGCAGTTCGCCGAAGAAGTCCTTGTCGGCCTTCTCGACCGCCGCCTTCACCTGATCGAAGATGTCGTTCTTCTGGAGCCACATGCAGAACTGCGCTTGCGGCAAAGCCTCTGGCAGACCCTTGGACGCCAGCACGATGCTCAGCACGGCCAGGCGAACACTCTCGCCGCCGCCCGACGGCAACGTGCCCGACGCGGCGTGCAACCCGCCGGACCGCCTGCCGAGTGTGTCGAGTTCGCGCAAAAGGTCTTGGACCTCTTGCGGCAGTTGGGGCAGCCCGCGGCCGGTCGAGCCGTCCGCGAAGGGGGTGTCCACCCACAGATGGCGGAACATTTTCAACAGGTGCGACTTGCCGCTGCCGTAGAAGCCGCTCACCCAGGCGGCAGGCTGCGTCGTCGAATTGACGTTGCCGAGGTAGGACTCAAGGATTCGGACAAAGCCGTCCTCGTACTGCCCTTCGCACACGAAGTGCTCAAGCTCGTACCGGAGCGTCTGGATTTCCTTGTCACTCGCGGCTTCGCGCACGGCGGCAACGCCGTCGTTCATTAGCTTCGATACAGCGGGATCGCGTTGGAAGAGTTGTCGGTTTTTCATCAGTCGTTTACCCCGTTATGTAGCGTGATGGGGACGGCCAGGTAGTTCCAGCCGTCCCGCGCGTCCAAGAGTCTGTAGATATTGTCCTCGTACTCACCGGGGAAGAAAACTACGAGGCGGCCCCGGATGTCCTTGATTACTTCCTTCAGCACGAGCGAAACACGGGTAAAGCCAAACAAGCACGCGACACCTTCAACGGCGACTACTGTGTCCTCGTCCACATCTTCGGCTGTCAGTGCCTCGCGGAGTTGGCTGGCGGTGTGCTGCACAAAGTCGCTCCGCAGCTTCATGGCAAGCGATTCCGGCTCCTCAAAGTACACGTCGTGGTAGTCGGTATCTGCCATCCAGCGGGCGAAAGTGTCGGTGAGGTCAACCAGACGCCAGCGGTACCCGGCCGATTTCGTCGCTATTTCGAATAGCTCCAGCCGCGCCCGGAGTCTCCGCTCGTCGGTCTTCGGATGGACGACGAAGATGGCCTTCTGGTCCCCGGCGAGGTTGCGCTGCCACGGCGCACCGATGTGGCCGCGGTATCGAGCCGCAAGTTCTTCGATTCTCCCCATGCGCCTACAGCCTTTCGTCTGGGGCCAAGAGCCGTAAAAAGGACAGGTCGATCACCCCGCCCGACTGGCTCATGTCCAGGAAGCCTAACCGTCGGGCATCAACGGTAAGATTTAACAGGTCCCCTGCGGGCGCGTCAAGCACTTGCGCCCAAAGACTTTCGAAAAGCGAAGTTCCTCGTTTGCCGACAAGGAATCCGAGCAAGAGGGCAAATGCCGTGTTTGCTGCCGTCGGCGTGACAGTCTGCCGAGTCTTGCGGCCGCGCCCCTTCAGATGTCCGGATTGCGTCCATGAGGAAGCTGCGTTTCGCACGACCTTGTCGAGAGTGCTCTCGCTGAGCCGGCTGCCAACCACTTGGCTCAGCGCGTCGGTCATCTGCTGCCTGGCCAGTTCCTCTCCGGGCCGCATTCGCAGCACCGGCGGAGCGCTTGCCCGCAGCAACGGGTCGCGTGCCAGTGCCAGCAACATCGCGAGGATGGCCTGCCCGGCGCGGTCGGCATACCAGCACCGCCGCATGACACGGAACAGAGGCACATCGGGGTCGAGCGCGTACAACTCCGAAAGCCGCTGACTGGAGAGCTTCCGTGTCGCGGCCGTGCGTTTGCCGAGACAGTTGTCTTCGCGGATCGCAACGAGATAATCATCGCGAGTTGCGTCCGGCGTGCAGTGGTCCAACACCGCGTGAAGCTCGTCGAGCATAATGGTTCGACTGGTGTGTGTGCCCTTGTCGCCCCAACGGAAGCCGGCATCGCGAAGCCGCGTTTCGTCGGCTTTGCCGTAAGGTCGGATTTCGTCTGTCATCGCTCTGGCGCTCATGGCAGAATAGTATACCATCTCGCCGGCTAGTTTGCCGGCGAAAATATGAAGATTATCCAGTCCTAGCCGTCCATGATCTAAGGCACGCCAAACCAGCCCCAACGGTTACGGCAGGCGGCGGTACATCCACCGAGGCAGTGCCTGTCGAACGGGAGGTAGCTTGACTCCCCCGCGCCCGCGAGGGGCGGCGTGGGCAGGTACGAGTGAGCGAAAACGCCCTTGGCCTTGGAATTAAGCAGCCGCTCCCCGAGTATGATGGAGCGCGCATCAGCGATACAGCAAGGCGTAAAGCCCGCAAGAAATATATATTCTCATATATACAAAAGCGAATCCGTTGCAAGGGGGCGGGGGGTCTGATATGCGCAGTCGCGGGGGGCGGGGTAGCAAAGGGACCCGAAGCCATTCGGGCCGGGGGGTCTGGTTCAACTTTGCCGGAAGTTGGAATCCCTTGGTTTCTTTTGTCCGCGTTGTCCGGCCATGGCACCGGCCAAGTCGAAGGCGAGCCAGCCAGTAGGACCGCCCGACAGGCAGGCCAACGTGGCACCGTGCTAGCACGCGGAGGCGGACTTCGCTTTGTCCCGTATCTCACGTATTCGCTGGATTAACTCCAACGTCGGCGTGCCATCCATCTTCTCGTCACCGCCGGCGTCGTCCTGCTTGGCCTGCTGGATCAGCAGCTTCACCCAAATATCCTTCACGAACATCAGGGCAAAGGCCGGGTTCTCGCGGCACATCCGTAGCAGGGTCCAGGCAAACGGGTCGGGGCAATCTTCCGGGCTCGGGGCCGGGTTGTCTATGTTGCGAGCAACATAGCGGGCTACTTCCGGTTCCATTGCCGTTTTGCCGGCCAGGGCGGCAGGTGCAAGCGGCAAGACGTCGCTACTGGGCTCTCGGCCCGGCCCGTCGCCGCCGTCGATGCACTTGGGCATAATTTCCGCCATGGCCATCGTTCGGGCGTCGTCGGGATTGTAGCCTTGTGCCTTCAGTTCATCCCGCCGCTCTTGAAACATCTGCCACTGGCCAGCGGTCTGTAGCCGCTCCTTTAAGAACTTGTCGATCCGTCCTGCCATTGTCTCACACTCCCTTGTAATGGTTGCCCCGGCCGTGCTGCAACACGGCCAGGGCCTGCTCGTGAGCCGGACACGTCGCCCGGCCTTGTTCGTTGCACCTGCCCTCCTGCCGGTCGCAATGCCGGTGAACGGGGGTCGAGCCGTCGCAGGTGGCTTTCGTCGCTCCTAGGCTTCCTGTGGCCGTGCTGGCTGGGATCATTCCGCCCGTCCCCCACCGCTGGCCAGCCTGGCGACAAGCATCTTGGCAACGACAACGCGATCCGCCGGGGCCATATCCGCGATCACACCGCGGCGCTCGTCTTCCGGCAGGTCTGCCAGAAGGTCAGCGATCACGGCAAGGGGGTCCGCACCGGCGGAATCCGTAACGTTTTCCGCGTCGGACGGCACACAATTCGGCACCACGTTGGAGGGCTCGCTTGTATACCCTTGTTTTGACAATGCGTTACGATCGACACCGGTCAGCCTTCCAAGCTGGTTGTTGAGGGTTCGACTCCCTTCGCCCGCTTCTATAAACCCTTGTAAGGCAAGGGTTTATTTTTGCCCTGAAATAATGAGGCTTATTGCGGAGACTTTCCCGCCTCACTTTCGCCTCACTTTCGACCCGGTATGCCCCCTATTTGGCGTCCTTTCGCGGCCTGCCCCGCCTACGGACCTCGTCGCCCTTTTCGAGTACGCGATCGAGTTCAGCCCTCTTGAATACCAAGCGGCTGCCGATTTTTGTGGGCCTCAGCGTTCCTTTCTTGATCAGCCGCTGCAATGCCATGTCGGGGCGCGAAAGTTCGAGACGGTCCAGGCCGAGGTAGATGATCGCCTCGTTCGCCCAGAATTCCTTCTTCCGCCCCATCGAGTTTTGTCTTCGCCGCAGCTGCGTCGCCCCTCCCTCCTGTAATCGTTCGTGCTTGCAGATCTTGGTTCAGCCCGGCCAGCTCTAGATAACTTTCAGCGTCGCTCAGGGCAGGCTGACGCCGCGACCAAAGCCACGCCCGTAACTGCAGATCGTTGAAAGCCTTCTACCGCGGCTGAATATCGGGACCATACGGGGGGGGCGATAGAACCTGGAGGTCTGCGGGCTGCGTGAACTCTGGATGGCGATTGGCTCCGGAACGACATTTTGCCCCCTCGCCTCAGGAGCCGACAATGATGTCGCGAAAAGCCATGCGATGGTCGCATGCTCCTGCAGGTTTCACCGGCGCGTTACGAGCGGGTGGGGGTTGAAGGCATTGCGACACTCGCATTTGCATCTGCCGTGAGACGGTGCCGTAAGGAGCCGCTTGACTTGGATGTCTGTGCGTCGGCGACGCGATGGGCCGGGCAATGGTCAAGCTGCTCGAAGAAGCACGGAAGAAAGACACGAAAGGAAAGAAGTAATGAGTGACACCAAGGACGACGTACAGGCCGTTGAGCAACTCGGCCTGGCTAGAGACAGCATCATGGCTGAGCTTCGCAAGGCCATCGTGGGCATGGATGACGTCA
>CAZMBZ010000118.1:0-15047 GCA_964564285.1 uncultured Planctomycetaceae bacterium
CTTTTTGCGCTCAAGACGAGAAAAGCGTCTGGTGGTACGCTTGATTAAGGCCTAGACACTCCCAAGTTCCCGCCTTTCCAGGAACCCGACGACTGACGATTCAACAGGATTATGGTATCCTGATGAACAGTGTCTGGCAACTTGCTTCTCGTTGTTTTATCGAAGCACCGAATGCCAGGGGGATTGGAGGGATAGGACGAGATATAATCACGCCATATCGCAAACAGAGGGCACAGAGACCCAGAGAAAGAATTCTCTGCGTCCTCTGCGCCCTCTGCGTGAAGCCTGGCTTCTTCTTTTTTTTCTCTTCTCGCTGTTATTCTGCCGCCAACTGGATCTACTCGCCGGGGTTCACTTCCGCCATTCGCCTGTATAGGCTCTGTCGCTCGGTGACGTCCTGCTGGTTCTTTTCGAGCAGGTCCTTGGCGCTGTCTGGGCTGATCTTGGTGAGCATTTTGAAGCGGGCCTCGTTGTAGGCGTACTGCTCGAACGGGATGCTCGGGGGCTTGGAGTCGATCTGCAGCGGGTTCTTGCCCTCTTCCGCAAGACGCGGGTCGAAGCGGTAGAGCATCCACGCGCCGCTGTCGACCGCGGCCTTCTGCTGGGCCATGCCCTTTCGCATATCGATGCCCTGGGCGATGCAGTGCGAGTAAGCGATGATGATGCTGGGTCCGTCGTAGCTTTCGGCCTCCAGGAAGGCCTTGACGGCCTGGGCGTCGGAGGCACCCATCGCGATCTGTGCGACGTAGATATTGCCGTAGGTCATCGCGATCATGCCGAGGTCCTTCTTGGGACCGGGCTTGCCGGCGGCGGCGAACTTTGCGATTGCCCCGCGAGGCGTTGCCTTGGAGCACTGCCCGCCGGTGTTGGAGTACACCTGCGTGTCCATAACCAGGACGTTGATATTTCGTCCGCAGGCAAGGACGTGGTCCAGCCCGCCGTAGCCGATGTCATACGCCCAACCGTCGCCACCGACGGCCCATACGCTTGATTTGACCAGTGCGTCGGCGACGCTCACCAGCAGGCCGGCCCGGTCGTTGTCCGAGGCGGAGAGCTTGTCTTTCAGGGCGGCGATGCGTGCTCGCTGCTCGGCGATGCCGGTCTCGGTGGACTGGTCCGCCGTCAGCAGGCCATTGGCTAGGTCCTCGCCGAGGGTGTCCTTCAACTCGGTTACGAGCTCGCGGGCGAACTCGTTGCGCTTGTCCAGCGTCAGGCGGAAGCCGTAGGCGAACTCGGCGTTGTCCTCGAACAGGGAGTTGTTCCAAGTCGGTCCGCGGCCATCGTTGTCGACGCAATAGGGTGTGGTCGGCAGGTTTCCGCCGTAGATGCTCGAACAGCCCGTGGCGTTGCCGATATATGCCCGGTTGCCGAAGAGCTGTGTCATCAGCTTGACGTACGGGGTCTCGCCGCAGCCGGCGCAAGCACCGGAGTATTCGAAGAGCGGCCTGCAAAGCTGGCTGCCCTTGATGGTTCGCAGGTTGAGCTTTGTGCGGTCCCAGTCCGGCAGGGACAGGAAGAACTTGTAGTTGTCGCGTTCGGGCGCCCGAAGTGGGGGCTGGAAGGCCATGTTGATGGCCTTTTTGCTGGGCTCGGCCTTGTTCTTGGCCGGACAGGCCTCGACGCATGCGCCGCAGCCGGTGCAGTCTTCCGGGGCGATCTGGATTGTCCACTTCATCCCGGCGAAGTCCTTGCCCTTGGCGTCAACGGACTTGAACGTCTCGGGTGCGGATTCCAGGGCGGCGGGGTCGTAGACCTTGGCGCGAATGGCGGCGTGCGGGCAGGCGATGCTGCACTTGGCGCACTGGATGCAGACTTCGGGGTCCCACGCGGGGATTTCCAAGGCGACGTTGCGCTTCTCCCACTGCGTGGTGGCCACGGGCCAGACGCCGTCTTCGGGAATAGCGCTGACGGGCAGTGTGTCGCCGTGGCCAGCCATGATGCAGGCGGTTACGTTTTTGACGAACTCAGGGGCCTCATCAGACACGGTTGGCGGCTTGGTCAACTGGCTGTCGGCCTGGCCTGGCACGTCGATCTGGTGCATGTGGGCGATGGACTGATCCACCGCGTTGTAGTTCATCTGGACGATCTTATCGCCCTTCTTGCCGTAGGTCTTCTTGATAGCGTTTTTGATCGCCTGGATGGCTTCGTCTTGCGGCAGGATGCCGGACAGGTAGAAGAAGCACGTCTGCATGATCGTGTTGATCCGCGCGCCCATGCCAGTGTCCTTGGACACCTCGTAGGCGTTGATCGCGTAGAGCTTCAGGTTTCGTTTGATGATGATCTGCTGGATATTCAGCGGCATTTTGGCCCAGACTTCTTCGGTGGGCATCGGAGCGTTGAGCAGCACCGTTGCGCCGTCGATGGCCTTGTCCAGCACGTCGTACTTTTCAAGGAAGCTGAACTGGTGAACGCCGATGAAGTTGGCCCTGTCGACCAGGTAGCTGGACATGATCGATTCTGGCCCGAAACGCAGGTGGCTGACGGTTATCGCGCCCGCCTTCTTCGAGTCGTATACGAAGTAGCCTTGGGCGTAGTTGTCGGTGTTGTCGCCAATGATCTTGATGGAGTTCTTGTTGGCGCCGACCGTGCCATCTGAACCGAGTCCGTAGAACATCGCCCGCACGACGCCTTCGTCCTCGGTGGAGAACGTCGGATCGTAGTCCAGGCTCGTGTTGGTGACGTCGTCGTTGATGCCGATGGTGAAGTGATTCTTGGGGGCGTCCTTGGCGAGTTCGTCGAGTACTGCCTTGGCCATCGCCGGGGTGAACTCCTTGCTGCTGAGGCCATATCGGCCTCCGATCACTCGCATGTCGCCCCGGCCGGTCTCGGTCAGTGCGGCTACGACGTCCAGGTACAGCGGCTCGCCACCGGAGCCAGGCTCCTTGGTGCGGTCCATGACGGCGACGCTCTTGACGGTTGCCGGCAGGGCCTCGGCGAGGTGCTTGATGCTGAAGGGCCTGTACAAGCGAACCTTCAATACGCCGACCTTCTCGCCGTTGGCGTTGAGCTTGTTTGTGGCCTCTTCGCAGGGACCGGCGCCGCAGCCCATGATGATGACCACGCGGTCGGCGTCCGGGGCGCCGACATACTCGAAGAGCTTGTACTGCCTGCCGGTCAGGCCGGCGAACTTGTCCATGGCCTGCTGAACGATTTCCGGACAAGCATCGTAGTACTTGTTGACCGTTTCGCGGCCTTGGAAGAAGACGTCGGGGTTCTGGGCCGTGCCGCGGAGGGTTGGGCGATCGGGGTTCATCGAGCGGCTGCGGTGGGCGTTGACAGAGGCCTCGTCAATCATCGCCCGCATGTCCTCTTCGGTCAGTTCTTCGACCTTGGCCACCTCGTGAGAAATGCGGAAGCCCTCGAAGAAATGCACGAACGGCACGCGGCTGTTCAGTGTTGCAGCCGAGCCGATCAGAGCCATGTCCATGGCTTCCTGAATCGTGCCGCTGGACAGCAGGCCGAAGCCGGTCTGGCGGACGGCCATGACGTCGCTGTGGTCGCCGAAGATGCTCAGTCCCTGGCAGGCAATGCTGCGGGCCGAGACGTGGAAGCACGTGGGTGTCAGTTCACCGGCGATTTTGTACATCGTCGGGATCATCAGCAGCAGGCCTTGGCTGGCGGTGAAAGTCGTGGTCAGGCTGCCGGTCTGAAGCGCGCCATGTACGGCTGCGGCGGCACCGCCCTCAGACTGCATTTCGGCCACCAGAGGCACCGTGCCCCAGAGGTTCTTCCTGCCGGCGGCGCTGAAGCTGTCAGCGTGCTCGCCCATAGCGCTGGAGGGCGTGATCGGGTAGATCGCGATTACCTCGTTGACCTTGTGTGCAACGTGTGCAACCGCCTGGTTGCCGTCCATCATTACCATCCGTCGTGACATCGTGTTTCTTCCTTCACAATCTCGGGTTACTTTGGTCGTCACTCCGATTGCCATTCACCTGCCCGTCTGACAGGTCGGCGCGTTTCGCGACGGAAGGGTTGCCTCCGTCGCAGAGTTCCAGACCGGCCATTTTGCACAATTCCAAGGAGTTTGCAAAGGCTTTTACGCAGGGATTTCGGCGAGTAAACACCCCTGTGTTGCCCATCGGTGTCCCGGAACAAGGCGAATGTGACGGTCTGACGCCTTCCAGGGAGGGCGGTGTAAATCGCCGTTGGCCATCCGATTGTATGGGTGGTCTCGCCGCGATGGCAGAACCCTTCGTGTGCGAGATGAAAAGCCCTTGCAAGGGCGGCACATGGGAAGATAATCGAGTGGGTTGCTGCTTGCGGGCGTCGTTGGCGGTGAGTTTGTGAGAATTTCTGTCGGAAAGGGAGTAGGACGATGGCTCCGAATCACGTTGACGAAGATTGCGAGCCTCATCACGGTTGTTGCGGGTGCAATGGGGACGGCTTGGCTGGGCCGGGCGGGATCGGTCGAAGGGACTTTCTCAAGGCCGGCGGCGCGGTCTTGGGGGCCGTGGCACTTACGGGCCTTACGTACGAGGCCCTGGCGGCAGAGACGCCCGCGAACCGACTGGCGAACGCTCCGGGGCGAAAGCCGCTGGTCATCAAGCCGATACTGACCTACTCCATTCCCAAGCGTCGTCCGCATACGAGTTGGCGTAACTGGGGGGGCATCGAGACGCAACAGGACGCTGAAGGCGAGGTCCAGCGAATTACGGCGGAACTCAAGAAGCTATGCGGCGAAGCTGACTTCCCTGTCACTGTACAGGATGTCTCGGCCGTGCGAAGCACCGCCGAGGCCGAAAAGGCCCTGGCGGATGCCGGGCAGGCCGACGTGGTGGTACTTTATGCGGCCGGGGGAAGCTCGCGGGTTTTCGATGCGGCGATCAAATCCGGCAAGCACGTTGTTTTTTTCCTTCGCCACCGCTCCGGGCCGGTGTACCTGTGGTATGAGATCCTGTCTCCGCGTTACCTGCGGCGGCACACGGACAAGCTGGCCGTGACTGGGGTTGACAACCGTGACGTGGTCGTCGATTCGATGGAGGAGCTCACGTGGCGGTTTCGCGGGCTGTGCGGGCTCAAGAACGCGATGGGCACGCGGATCGTAGCAATCGGCGGGGCCAGCGGATGGGGACCCAACGGCCGGAAGGCACCGGATCACTCGCGTGAGAAGTGGAAGCTCGACATCCGCACGGTTGCCTATCCGGAACTGGGCGCGTTGATCAAGTCCGCCATGGCCGACGATGCCGCCATGCGCGACGCCAGGCGTCGTGCGGCGGCCTACCTGGATGACAAGTCTGTCGAGTTGAAGACGGGCAAGACTTTTGTGGAAAACGCCTTCCTGCTGGAGAGCGTATTCCGCCAGATATTGACCCGCGCCGAGGCGAGGGCACTCACCGTCAACTCCTGCATGAACGCGATCATGCCCATAAGCAAGACGACGGCCTGTCTGACTCTTTCACTGCTCAACGACGCCGGGTACATGGCCTTCTGCGAGTCTGATTTCGTGTTGATACCCGCTGGCCTGCTGTTGGCGAACATATCGGGCAAGCCCCAGTTCATGAACGACCCAACCTACCCGCACGACGGCGTGATCACACTTGCCCACTGCACGGCCCCGCGGAGGATGAACGGCCGGGATCTCGAACCGGCCAAACTCCTGACGCATTTCGAGTCGGACTACGGTGCCGCGCCGAAGGTCGAGATGCGGAAGGGTCAGAAGGTCACGATGGTCATCCCGGACTTCGCCTTCGAGAAATGGATAGGCCTGGCTGGGGAGATTATCGACTCGCCCTTCCTGCCGATCTGCCGATCGCAGATTGACGTGGCCTACAAGGCCTCCGACGCCGCTGTCGCCGACGCGATGCCCGGTTTCCACTGGGAGCTGGTCTACGGCGACTACCTCCGAGAGATGGGTTACGCCCTTGGCAAGACCGCTATCGGCTGGGATGTGTTGAGCTGACGATCCATGGCGATATCGGGTTGCTCGCAGGGCAATGGATCGATGTTGTCGCCCCTCATGGCCGAGCCACTGCCTGACAGGTGGGCAATCGCTTTTTCATGATACCTTCGGGGCCTTGGCAGGGCTTCAGTGATGGCGACTACGTTTGACGTCACAGGACGATCCTGGGCTCAGGCTACTGGGCCAAAGCCCGGCCGCTGCGGGTGGCCGGGCGGTATCTCGACAAACCAGACTAAGGAGTTACCTCATGAGTTCGCACTCAGCAATACCTCACAAGGGAGATCGCATGTTTCGTAGAATAGCTTTACCGTGCCTGTTACTGGCCCTGCTGGCAGGAAGTGTCGCCACTGCCGCCGACAAAAAGAAGGCAATGCCCAGGGAAGACGTGGTCGAGGTTCCCGCCATCGGCGAGGGGCTGTGCGTCAGCAATGCCTTTCAGACGAACATGGTGCTCCAGCGGGACAAACCTCTGAATATCTGGGGCTGGGCTGCTCTTGGCGAGAAAGTCACCGTCTCCTTCGCCGGTCAGAAAGCCGTTGCCACCGCCGCAGCCGACAGGTCGTGGCGGGTTGTACTCAAAGCCATGCCGGCAAACGCCAAGCCCCAGACCATGACGGTAAAGGGCAAGAGCAAGACATTGACGCTGGAGAACATCCTTGTCGGAGATGTCTGGCTACTCGGCGGCCAGAGCAATATGGAATGGCCAATTGCCAAAGTTGACGACGGGACATTGGAGGTTGTTTCGGCGAACTTTCCCCAGATCCGGCTCTTGACCATGCCCAGGGGAAAAGGGTTCGACTCGGTCAGAAGCTTCGAACGCTTGTACGAGTGGAGTTCGTGGTCCAGCAGGCATTTTCGCAAGGGCGACTGGGATGTCTGTTCTCCCGAAACCGTGCGGGAGTTTTCCGCGATCGGTTACGTGTTCGGGCGGCGGCTGGCCATGGCCACCCGCGTCCCGATCGGGCTGATCGACGCGGCGCCCGGCGGGTCCACGGTCCAGGCATGGACGCCGGAAGCAGTGCTGCGGAAGATCGACGGCAGGGAAACGCGGGAGATGCTCAAGGAATGGGATGACAAGATTGCCGGCTTCGATTCGCAAGCCGACCTGCAGAAGCGGATTGCGAATTACCACGCCAAGAACAAGAAGCTACAAGCGGAGGGCAAGTCCCTTCGCGCCAACAGCAAGCCCCCGAGCGACTTGAGGCCCGGCCCGATCGCCGACAATAACCGTCCTGGCCGTTACTACGCCGGCATGATCAAGCCTCTCGGTGCCCTGGGGGTCAAGGGTGCGATTTTCCACCAGGGGTTCAACAACTGTTTCAACGGTTCGGCCGGGGCAAGGATGTACTACCAGGTGTACGGAAAGATGATCGCCGCATGGCGCGAGACATTCGGCAAGCCGCAAATGCCGTTCTGCATAATCTCGCTCTGCACCGCGGGCACGCCGCAGACCCGAGAGAATTACCTCAAGCCAATGTATGACGTTGGCGTCTACATACGCGAGGCGCAGTACAAGACATTTCGCGATCTCTACGACGCCGGCGACAAAAACATCGGCTTTGTCAGCAGTTTCGACCAGCGCAAGAGTTGGTATCACCCCCAGATCAAGATTCCCGTCGGCGAACGAGTCGCCAAGTGGGCCCTGGTGACGCAGTACGAGGCGATAACAGGCCGGGACGCCCCGGAGTACTGGCTTCCGCCGTCGATCACCAAGGTCGAGACCGTCGATGGCGCGATCAAGTTGACCATGAGCACATCCATACGAACGAGAGATGAAAGCACCGACAAGCTTGAGGGCTTCGCAATTGCGGGCAAAGACCGGCGATTCTACCCGGCCGAGGTCAATTGGTTCACCGATGGCACCAAAGACAGGCGCAATCGGCCGGTGTATGTCCGCAATATTCTGGTTTTAAGCAGTCCATTTGTGCCGAAACCTATGCATTACCGGCATGCCTGGGCACGTAATCCCATCTCAAATATCACAAATGGTCGTCAAATTCCCCTTGCTACCCAGCGCAGCGATGATTGGCGGCTGGAAGAGACGCCGGTGAAGTTCCCAACGCCAGCAGGAATGACCGAGAGAGATTACCGCCGGCGCTTACGCGGCAAGATTCTGAAAGAGCTTCAACTGGATGACACCGAGCGTCGCATCAAAGAAGCCGAAGCGACCATCGCCAAGTTGAAGGATCAGTTCACAAAAGACAAGACCGCATGGGAAAAGAGCAAGGCGTCTGAAGCAGAGAAGCTCAAGGCCGCCAAAGCCGCAGGAAAATAGAGCCCTCGGCGATACATGACAGGCTTCGCCCTTAGTTGGGCGTGGGACAACTGAACGAGTGAAGCGGTGGGTTCACTCGGTTTTCAGTCTTCCGGGCCGAAGTCGCCCAGTTCGGGCGACTCGGCCCGGAGGTAGTCTTCGTAGGACATGCTCACCGAGATGCAATGATCGCCGGCGTTGAAGTTGATGGTCTCGTTTAATCCCAGGCGTCGGTCGCAGAGCGTTGGCAGGGAGAAGAGGCTGCCGAACGGCGGGATCGAACCGGGCTCCAGGCCGGTTATTCGGAGCACCTCGTCGCGGTCGGCGAACCGCAGCTTCCGCCAGCCCATCGACTTGCGGACGGCCTTGCTGGCCAACTTCAGGTCGGCGGGCATGACGAACATCACGAACTCGTCGCCGCCTTTGCATATGAGCGCCTTGGCTCCGCTGGCCAGGGGTGTGCCTCTTATCTCGGCCGCGGCCTGGCTGGTGTAGACCGGCTTGTGTCGCGACACGTCAAACGTCGCCCCGCACTGTCGGAGCAATTCCTCCACACGATCAAATACGGACCGGCTCATGGCCTGTCCTTTTGGGCTTTCTTTTCCTTGGCATCGGGCGTGGCCTGAAGTATCGCTGCGGCGTGGCGGGCGTAGTGGCCTCGGACGTCCGTGGCGTAGGATTCCAGTATCTTGCGGGCAACGCCATTATAATCGCCGAGGCGATACAGGGCCCGTGCGAGGATGAGCTCGCGCAGCGGTTCGGATCGGCCCTGGCCGGCAACGGGTTCGTGCCTGGCCTGTCCGGTCATGCCAGGCTGGCTCAGCAGTGCGGCCAGCGGCTTGGCTGCGGACTTATCACCGAGCATCTCCAGAGCCAAGGCGACCGCACGGTGATGCGAGAACTCGCTGGTGGGCGTAAGGAGCTTGATCTTTTCGATGATGACCGCCGTCGCGGCGGGCTCACCGGCCATGCCGAGTGCGACGATGTGGCGGTCGAGGTCGCTCAGGGCCGGGCCGTACTGGCCCATGCCCCGGAAATTCCAGCCCTTGTCCCACTTTTCCGCCTTTCGGACGAACTCCAGCAGGGCTTCGCTGCCCGTGCGGTCACCGCAAATGGCCAGGGCATGCGCGTAGAGCAATCGGGTCTTCTCGTCGCCGGCCCGGCTGTAGGCGGCCTTCAGTTTTGGCACGGCGCGGTCTTTCGCCGCCATGATGACGGCGGCGGGCTTGAACCCCTTGGACAGATCTCGCACCGCCCCGGCGACGGTCTCGTCGCTGATGGGGTAAGAGTCCTTGAACTCCAACGCCTCGGCCGGGATGCAGCCGATCTCGGCGAGATGTTTTTGAAGGGCCTTGAGGTCGATATCGCGGACAGCCCCGCCGCTGCCGACCGCCATGGCGGCTGCGCATCCGGCCGCGTAGCCGACGTTCTGCACATCCGGCTGCATTCGCACGACGGGCAGGGCGTCGCGATGGACGCTCAGGCCTATGCCCGCCACCAGTATGCCGTTGATCCCTTCCGGCAGCAGGCAGCGGTAGGGGATGTACGTGGTGACGCTAGCCCTCTGCAGGTGGGCCAGCACGAACAGCGGGTCCACCGTGTAACCGTGCGAGTCGAAGTTGCTCTTGCACATTGCGATAACGTCCGGGTACGTCCGGGCGTTGACTTCGTCCAGTACCGACAGCGTGTGCTCGCCGACGATCCGCCTGCGCTCGCGGGTGTCGATGAGTTGGCCCATGTCGAACGAGCCGGCGAACTTCTTCTTTGCCGCTACCATCAGCCGCCACTGGTCGACCATGTCCGATTCGTCGGCGAAGGTGTAGTCTGTGTTGGTGTAGGTCGCTCCGAGTGCGTGGGGTGGCAGGCCCGTGCCCTGGACGGCCAGGAAGTCGCCTTGGGTTACGATGCATGGCGCCCCGGCCGCGGCGGCGATATCTGCGTTGCCCGTGGCGTCGATGACCACGTCGGCGAGCACCACGCCTCGCCCGTCCGGCGTGGCGACAACCGCGCCGCAAACCTTGCCGCTGTCGACCAGAGCCCCGCAACCGACGGCGCCGAACCAGATGTCCGCCTTGGCTTGGCGAATCTGGCGGCGATAGTATTCCATCTTCCAGTCGACATTCGTGCTCGTTCCCTTTTTCCCGCCGAGCGCGGCCACGCCTCGGTCTATCTCCGAGGTGAACCCGCCCCGGTAACCGTGGTAGTACCTGCCGATCAGCCCGAGCGTACTTACTCCGCCCAGGCCCGATTGGAACTCGACGACCAGCGTTCGGGCGCCTTTGCGGGCCGCGGCGATCGCCGCCGGCGCCCCGGCCGTACCGCCGCCGATTACCACCACGTCGTAACGCGCCAGCACCGACAGCGGACGCGTCTCGGATGGGATGGTCGGCAACTTTTGTGTCGGGCGAACGCCGGTGAGTATCTCGCGGACCTCGCCGTCGGCATCGGGGGTAACGGGCGAGCCGGGCAGCTTGACGTCGCGCGGCGCGGGCAGGGCCTTGGCAAGTTCGGCCGCAGCCCGGCCGAGGCGGTCGGCGACGCCCATCAGCCCCGTCGGTTGCAGCAGATTGGCGGCGACATCACGAGGCACGTCGGCGCAGCCGCCGATTACGTACATCCGTTCGACATCGGCGGGCACGAAAGCGCCGAGGTCCACCTTGTCGTCGCCCGGCCAGGCGCCGGTCAGCGGTGCCTTGGAACGCACCGCGTCGGGGGGCACCTGGAACAATTGTTCCGATACCCGAAGCGCCTCGGGCGACCACGTGCGGTCGCGGGCGAGATGCTCGGCCTTGGCGTGCGACGCGAAACTGCCGTTGGCCATGGGTAGTGTCAGCGTGTACTCGATTATGTCCACCATCTTGCCGGTCGGCTTGCCGAGTTGGCCTCCTCGGCCGACGCCTACTATGGGATATCCCTGCCCGATTACGCGATAGGTCATGTCCGGGGCTTTCGTGGCCTGGCCGCCAATGACGGTCTGCGTGAAAGTTTGCTGCCCGGCGGGGTATGGCTGGAACTTAGCCCCGGCCATGCGGGCGACGGTGGCCCGTGCGGTGGCATCGATAACGACTTTGGCCAGCACCGCCTGCCGCCCGGCGCGGTTGGCCATGACGATCCCGGCGACCTTGCCGTCGGCGTCGCGAAGGATGTCTGTTGCGTAGCAGCCATAGAGGAAGTTCGCCTTGGCTGCGAGCATCGCCTCGTCCAGGGCGGTCTTGACCTGCATGGGTGTGGTCAGGCGCATGGCCAGCTTTTCCGTCGCTGGCTCCGCGTTCGCGGGGGCTGGACCGGTGGGAGTGGCGGGTACGTCGAAGAGTTGCTTGCCCAGTTCGGTGGTCGGCTCCCGACCGTTGTCCAGCCACAGGCGAAGCGTACCGCACATGTCATCGCCGAGGTAATTCCTAGGCGCCGCGAGGAAGACCTTCGCTCCCGCCCTGGCCGCGGCGGTGGCGGCCTGGACCGCCTGCGTCGTGCCGCCCACAACAACAACATCCACCTCGTACGCTACGGGAATCCCCCGGGCAGATTCCCGCACAACCTGCCCTGCCGATGCGCTCGTCGCCGTGAATGTCGCCATTATCAACGCTCCGATAAGCTTCGCCGTCATGGGGCTTCTCCGTGCTTCGGTCATTCAGTGCCATCAGAAAATCAACCGATAATCATACAAACAAACCCCGCGAATCGCCAATCGTTGCGGTCGGAGTCGGCGGGGCGTATCCTTGGTCAAGCACGGGTTGTTGCAGGCGCGGTCCTGGAATGCAGGAAACGCATCGCAGCCGAGGCCTTAGCCTCCGCGCCCGGCAGGTGAGATCAGGACTTCATGGCAAAGACAAAGCGAATATTCGTGGGCCTCAATAGCGGCGCTGCCGCCGACGGCGTCGAGGCTGCGCTCGTGCGCGTCGATGGTTCTGGCGAGAGCATGTCGGTGCGGCAGACGCACTGCATCCATCGGCCGATACCGGATCCGCTGCGCACCCGCATTCGCTCGGCCAGCGGTGGGTGGGCGATGCCGGCAGGGGACTTCGCACGCCTCGACCGCGACATGGGCGACCTGCTGGCGGATGCGTGCGAGGCCGTGCTGCGAGAGGCGTCCACACGGGCCAGTCGCGTCGCGGGCGTCGGCGTCATTGGCCAGGCGGTCGGCTACACGGGCCCGAGCGCATCGTCGGGCAAGGGCGCGGTTTGGGAACTAGGCTCGCTGGCGACGGTTTGCAGGCGAACGGGCCTTGCGGTGGCGGGCGGATTCGCAGCGACGGACCTTGCTGCCGGCGGGGTCGGCGGGCCGGTGTGGGCCTGGCCTGACTGGCTGATGTTCCGCGACAACCGCCTCAGCCGGGTCGTGGTGAATCTCGGGGGCATCGCGACGATAACCTTCGTGGGATCGGCGGCTGCGGCGTGCGAAGTGGTCGCCTACGACACGGGGCCGGGCACGATCCTGATCGACCATCTCGCCCGCCAGTTGTTCGAGCGGGACGTGGACACCGACGGCGCGCTCGCCGCCAAGGGAAGCGTCCACAAGCCGCTACTGAATGAGTTGCTCGCTGGCGAGTACTTCCACCGCACGCCACCCAAACGCACCAGCGCCGAAGACTGGTCAGGCCAGGCCTGCCAGAGGCTGGAAATGATGGCGGGCAAACACCGCTGCCGGGCCAGGGAACTGATTACCACCGTAACCGAACTGACCGCCCGCAGCGTGGCCGAGGCAGTGCTCAGCCTGACCGAGCGCCCGCACGAAGTAATCCTCACCGGCGGCGGGGCGCTGAATATCCATCTCGCCGGCAGAATCCGAACGCTGCTGAGTCCGTGCAGTACGTATGCCAGCGAGCACTACGGCCTGGTCATCCGAGCCCACGCCGCCACCGCCGCCGCCGTCCTCGCCGCCGCGAGAATAGACGCCTTCCCCGCCCACTGCCATAGGGCGACCGGCATTGCCGAGCCGATCGTGCTCGGCTCGCTTTGGGTGTCTTGATGAGGCTGTGGGATTTGTGCGAGCAAGCTGGATTACCGCTCAGGTGTTGTGGTAACGAAAAGCTTGCGAACGTGTCGGCAGACGTCGCTTACGACTTTGCGGGCAGGATCGAACATCACAAGGAATCAATGGGATGCACATGAACTTAGTGAATCAACTTCAGGAGGCCGCGAAGCGGGATGATGTTCTTAACGTGCTGCGGAAGGCAAAGTGCGTGTCGGCCAAGCTGGGCCGCAAGGATTTATGTCGGTGGGTGGAATATGAACAGAACGGTTATCTGGATGCGGACGCAGTTCCTGAGTACCGTCTAATACCGGTGACTTTGTGCTACAAAACCAACAGCCCAGTACCCGCGGATTGTGACAGATTGGGCAATGGTATCGTGTCGCTCTCTGGGATTGTGAAAGGATGCGACAGCCCTATAATCCGACCAATCAGCGATGTTCTGAACTTGGTCGAGTCCATTAAGTTCGGGCAAGGCATGTTCATCCCGCTGCCGCCAGAGGTGACGAGATCGTTGCATGGCGCGTTGAAATGCAATAAGCCGGATTTGTTTGACCAAGTGAAGTTCATGGCTCGACTGGACGATTCGCACGTGCGCGCGATCCCCGAACACATAAAGAAAAGAGTGCTGGACTGGGCTTGTGATCTGGAGGCCGCGGGTGTGACAGGAGATGACCAAGCGTTTTCCAACAAGGAAAAGGAGACCGCGCAGACGGTCATTTTCAACATCAACAACAGCAGTATTGACCAACTGAACAACTCCGGCAACAACATCAAGGGCGAGTGATGGTGCAGTTCAACATCAACAACTCGAAGGTCCGACAGATTAACGCCCATGGTGACAACATAGAAGTTAACGCGCCTCATCGGAAATCGCTTCTGAGCCGGTTTCTCACACTTTACGGTATTCTAGGCACAACCATCTGTATCATCACTGGGACCGTGGGGTGGATAGGTTGCTCACGTGACACACGATGTGTGGTTTTTCGGACTTGAGCAGTGATGCCGAAGGAAAACAGAAAGACCTCACGCTCACTTTGGCCTGTGGGCCAGGCCTAAGTCGGACGCCGCCTGCCGGAGTCTCTTGTCACGGGTCCACAATCCAATGTCGGCAAGGGCGCACGAAGCGAGCAGGTGGATGTCGATCAGGCCGAGGCCTTTGCCCGCGAGGGCGTGGCGGTCGATGAAGGCGAGGACTTCGTCGTCCTGGGCCTTCGGCAGCGATTGCAGGGCGGACAACAGCGCAAGTAGGTGGTCGCGATTGCGTAGATTCCCGCAGGCCAGTTCGCCAATCACGAACGTGTGGCAGGCTACCTCACCCGCCTCCAATAGCTCGGCCAGACTCTTGTCGGCTTGCCTCAGGTGATCTATCCACACCGAAGTGTCAACGAGTACCACGAGGGAGGCTCCTTCGGCGTGGGATGGGCTTGAGCTTACTTTCTGTGCCACCCAGCGAAGCCAGCCTGGCTGCGCTTTCCCGGGCAATCAGCGCATCAAGCCCCATCTGGACCAATGAGGTCTTTTGGGTTACGCCGGTCAACTCCGCCGCGCGAGACAGCTTTTCATCGTCGATGTTCAGTGTAGTTCTCATGCATATAAGTATGCATATAATATATGCATTTGTCAAGGATGATACCTGAAAGAATTATATCTTTCCTCCCGGCACTCTTGGCCAGTATCGGCCGTGGCGGTGGTCGAGTTCTATGGTCAGGCCGAAGGCGGCTTTCAGGTTGGCGTCTGTCAGGACTTTGTCCTTTGGGCCGGCGGCGAGGACTTGTCCAGCCTTGAGGATCAGCACGTGGGTGAAGCGGGGAGTTATCTCTTCGATGTGGTGGGTGACCATCACCAGCGTGGTTTGCCCATTGTCGGTGGCGAGGGCGTCGATGGTTTCCAGCAGGACCTCCCGGCCTGGCAGGTCCAGGCCG
>CAZMBZ010000119.1:0-14980 GCA_964564285.1 uncultured Planctomycetaceae bacterium
GTCGTCTCAAGAGCGGGGTGGCCTGCCTACCGGCAGGCAGGCCGCTGGCTGGCGGGTTCTTGTTGCACAATAATTGTGCAGATGGGTGGGTTTGGGGACACTTCGTCAGTTGACGAAGTGATGGTTTTTGTCCTGGTGGAAGTGGGATAGGGCAGGCGGATTTTTTTGTGTCTGGCGTGGTGCGCAAATGGTGTTTTCGTGTGCCGAACGTGGCCAAAACTCGCGTTTTCGTGTGCCGGACGTGGCCAAAAAGCGCTTTTTCGTGTGCCGAACGTGACCACAAAGCGCGTTTTCGTGTGCCAGCCGTGGCGAAAAAGCGTGTTTTCGTGTGCATCGAGCGGTGCGGAAGTGGTGTTTATGTGTGCGTAACGCAGGGCTGGCGCGGCGCGCAAGTGGATTGAACATTGGGTTTTGCGTAGTATTTGCAGGGTTTTTACGCTGCTTCAATGCTTCAACGCTACTACCTACTACCTATTACCTGCCGCCGACCGCGGGCACGATGTGAAACTGTGCCATATCGGCGACATGATGTACGCCGAAACGCCGCGCCCACCCCGCTACTCGACATCCTCGATGGTGGCGGCGGTCTTCAGTGTGTCTACAAAGGCGTCTACGGCCTCGCCCTGGCGCTGCTGGAGAAGCTCCTTTGCCAGGTGGTCATGGACCTGCTCGAAGGGCGCGGGCTGGGGCTCGCGGCGCTCCAGCACCTTTGCGATGTGATAGCCGAACTGCGACAGGAAAATATCGCTGACGTCGCCCGGCTGCATCTTGAAGACGACCTCCTCGAACTCCTCGACCATCTGTCCGCGAGGAAACCAGCCAAGGTCGCCGCCCTGGCCCGGGCAATCGGAAGCCCGATCGGCGATCTCCTCGAACGCCACGCCATCGGCCAACTCCATCTGGCTGGCCGTGATGGCCTCGTAGGCCGCCTTCTTGTCGGTTCGGCCGTCGATGTGCTTTACGATGTGGCTGGCGTGGATAAGCTCTGGGGCCATAAACCGTTCGGAATCCTCGTTGAAGGCGGCGAGAAGCTCCTCCTCCGTCGGGGGGGTGACTTCCTGCACGCCCTGGCGCATCAGGCGGTCGATACGCATCTGGACTTCGATCTCAGCCTTGACCTGCTCTGCCGGGGCGTCGCCGGTCTGGGCGCGGACCTGCTCGTAAGCGGCGTCAATTTCCTCGGTTGGGATATCGACTTCCATCGCCGCGGCCGCCTGCTGAACGACGGTCCGCTCGATGAGGTTTTCCTTTGCCCACTTGGCCAACTGGCCCGGCTCGCCCTCGCCCTCGACATACTGCTCGTAGTGCGGCCGAAGGTTCTCGACCTCCGCGTCGATCTCCGCCTGCTCAATACGCTGACCATTAACCACAACCGCCATGAGCTTCTCCTAAGAACTTCCAAGAGTTTTGCCGAGGGCCTTCAAAACGGCCCGTCAATATCGTCAAGATCTTCAATATAAAGGTGTAACCCGCGCCAAGCCAACCGGTTCCGCGAGAATAAAACATCCACCCATCCTGACCCATTACGCCAGCGAGCGGAGAATCTCCAGGCCCCGGGCGAGTTTGTCGTCGCTGGTGGCGTAAGAGATGCGGAAGTGCGTGTCCCGCGATGAGAATACGTTGCCCGGGATTATCAGGACGTTGTTGGCGATGGCTTTTTCCACAAAGGCCGTCGCATCACCGCCCGGCGCGGCCACGAAGGCGTAGAACGCCCCGCCCGGTTTGGCCAGGCCGAACTTCTCGCCGAGGGCTTCGTAAACCATGTCCCGTTTGCGGGCGTACTCGGCGACGTGGCTGGACATATCCGTATCCAAGGCCGTCACCGACGCCGCCTGTGCCATCGACGGCGCGCAGACGAAGCTGTACTGCTGGAGCACGGTCATCTTCTCGATGATCGCCCGGGGGCCGGTACACCAGCCCATCCGCCAGCCGGTCATGCCATAGCTCTTGGAAAAACCGCGCATCAGCAGCGTGTTTTCGTACTGCGACGCGATCGACGCGAAAGGACCATCATAGCAGAAGAGGTTGTATATCTCGTCGCTGACGACCAGCAGGTTGCGTCGGCGGGCGAGGTCGGCGATATCCTTGAGTTCCCCTTCGGTATAGACCACGCCGGTGGGGTTGGCCGGCGAGTTGAGCATTATCATGCGGGTGCGGTCGGTGATGGCATCGGCGATGCGGTTGACATCCGGGCGGAAGTCCGGGTAGGTGTCCACGCACGCGCACTTGCCGCCGCAGAGATGCACCAGGTGGGCGTACATCACGAAGTACGGGTCGGCGAAGATGACCTCGTCTCCGGGGTTGACGGTCGCAAGCAGCAGCAGCATAAGAGCGCCGCTGACGCCGGAGGTTATTAGGTAGGGGCGATCATCATCCCAGCCGAACTCATCGCGGCAGGAGGCGGCGACGGCCTGGCGAAGTTCGAGCAGGCCCTGTGTCTGCGTGTAGTGGTTGAGACCACCACGGATGGCGTCGATGGCCTTTTCCTTGACGGGCTCGGGTACATCGAAGTCCGGCTGACCTATCGAAAGGTTGATCGGGTCGGTCATTTTCGCCGCCAGGTCGAAGACCTTGCGGATTCCGGAGGCGTCAAGCAGTCGCATCCTGTCAGCAATTGCGCAGCATTGCCTGGGCATGTCAGGCGGATCCCTTCGCGAAAGGCCCAAGTGCGTCAGATATCCGCAGCGCCAGCGAAGCCGGTCTGATCATCGCCGACCAAGCGACCTGGCGGAGGCTCCTAACGCACGGGCCGGTCAGTCTCAGGCCTTGTCGGCGGCACCTTCGACGGCGCCTTCGGCACCCTCTTCGGGCTTCTCTTCCTTCTTGGCCTTCTGCCCGGCCCTGGAATGCTTGACAGCCACCTTGGGAAGTCCCATCGGGCTGTCGGCCTCCGGGTCGAACTTGCCCTCTTCCGCCAGCATCGCGATACGCTCGGCTCGGGTCAAAACGCTACGGTGACGCGCCATCGCACCGCCAATTCTCAACGACCTGTCCAACGTCATCTCTAAGTGCTCCGTAAAACAATGCCCCCCTACCCGGGGGGAGTCCTTGCTGAATCCTTCGCCGGTGCCGACAGGCCACAAGGCCAGGCCGCCATACGGCGATGATCGCACCTCGGCGATCACGCACCGGCTTTACTGATACTTCTCATACCACGGGTCGAACTTGCCCGAGGCCATCTGCTGGCGAAAATCATACGTCCTGTACTTCTTAAAGTACTTCTTGCCAAGGGCTTCCATCTTCCTGGCGAAGGCATTGGTTTTATTGCCGGACGACGAATCGAAAGGCCGTAGCGACCAAACGATGTACCGCTGCTTCCTGGAATTCGGATGCGTGTACTTCGCAACCGTAACATTCTCGCCGTTTTCCTTGCACCAGGTGGCTATTCGTCCAGCCTCGGCGAGATCCTTTTGATCCACGCCAACAAGAGCCTGGACCACCAGGTAATACTTGCCCTGCACTCGCCCGGAAGTCGAAACCACCGGCGCACCGGGCTGCCCGGAGGAGCCACCAAGCACGTGCTGCCCGACAGGTACTTTGCCTGCCATCGGCCCGGGGGTCGCAGGCACCGTCGTTTGCGACCCGGTTCCGACAGCATAGGCGATCCAAACCGCCGCGACCAAAACCACAACCAAGCCAACCGCAGCCAGGATGCAATGCGTATAGTTCAGCCTGAACAACAACTGCCCGCTCGATCCGGGAACGATCCTGGACCATGACTTCGGCGCCGCGCCCGGCTGGGGCTGCGGAGGCTCCGGCGACTCCTGCTGACTGGCCGGGTCCTGGTCACCCATCCACTTGGGCACATTCAAGTTGGCATCGTCACGCCGGTTCTTGATAACCTCGAACAGCGCAATCGAGTCCTTTCGCTTGGCCACTTGCTCGCTCCGTATCATGTTGCCGACCCAGACCGGCGTACATCAATCTCATAGATGCTACCGCTTCGGACTTCCGATGTCAAGGCAGATAAACTGTTGGCGAAACGACCCGCCAAGCCAGCCCGCGAAGGGACGAGGCAAACCTGCGAATGAAAAAACTCAAAAAATCGTTGTTCGAAACAAAACGCATGTTTAAAATGAGTGTTTGAATGACTGCCTGATGTTGGAGATGCCTATGAAGCAGCCCAGGAAACGACACAACCAGACGCGGGAGCAATTGCTTGAGGCCGCATGTCTTGTTTTTGCGGAGAAAGGCTACCACAACGCGACTATCGCGGAAATCTGCCAGAGCGCCGGGGCGAACATCGCGGCCGTGAATTACCACTTCGGCGACAAGAAGACCCTTTACGCCAAGGCATGGCGGATAGGCTTCGAAAGGTCAATCAAGGCCCATCCAACAGATGGCGGCGTGCCGGATGACGCCCCGCCCGCCGAGCGGCTTCGCGGGCGAATCCTCGCGTTGATCCGACGGTTCTCCGACCCTGCCAGTCACGAGTTGGAGATGATCCACAAGGAAATGGCCAATCCGACGGGCCTGCTGGGGGTGGTAATGCAAGAAAGCATACAACCGCTCCGCCAAAAGCTGCGGTCTATCGTTAAGGAATTGCTAGGCCCCACAGCAAATGAAGAGTCGGTGATGCTCTGTCTGATGAGCATCCGCGCCCAGTGCTTCAACCCAGCGGTTCGCGACCGTCATCGCGACGTCTTCGCAAAAGTCGGCCTTAAGCACCATACTAAAGAGAAGAAGATTCCCATCGAACGGATAGCCGACCACGTCACCCGGTTCACGCTGGCTGGGATTCGAGAGGTCCGCCGGCAGATCGAAAGTGTTTCAAACAGCCAAACGGAGTAGCCCAGTGATTCGCCGATTACCGATAAACCACGCCGCCGCCTGCCGGACTCTGCCAAGAAGTCTTTCCGCGGCGGCGGCAGCGATACTGCTAGCCTTGGCGTCGCTGGCAGGCTGCACTCACCCGACGGTAGAGGTAACCCCGCCGCTGGCTATGCCGGAAGCGTTCTCCATCAGGGGCGATGCAACGGCGCCCCATGAATGGTGGACCGCCTTCCAGGACGACCAACTCGACGAGATTATCGAACAGGCCATGAGGGAAAACTTCAGCCTGCGAGTCGCTTGGGACCGCCTCGACCAGGCCCGAGCCCTGGCAGCAAGGAGCGAATCGCCGCTCTGGCCCAGCCTCGATGCCTCGGCAGGGGCCTCACGCACGGCCCTCCAGTCGCCAATGACCAGCAAACCCACCACGGGCCTCTCCCTCGGTCTCCAGGCAAGCTACGAGGTGGACCTCTGGGGCCGCATCCGATCCACCCGCGATGCCGCCCTGCTCGATGTCCGCGCCGGCGAGGACGATATCCGTGCGGCGGCGATAACACTGGCCGCCCAGATCGCACAGACATGGTACAACCTTGCCGAGCAACGAGGGCAACTGAAAATCCTGGACCAACAGCTAAAAACCAACCAGGACTACCTGGCGATCATCACCCTTCATTTCCGTCGCGGACAGCTTTCCGCTACCGACGTCCTCCAGCAACGACAGCTCGTCGAGGCTACACGCGGCAACCGCGCGTTGGTCGAGTCCACCATCGCCGTCCTGGAAAATCTCCTGGCCGTTCTTGCAGGCCGAACGCCGGAGGACTTCTCCGCACCGTCCAAGGACACGCTGCCGAAAATACCCAACCTGCCGCAAACGGGCATCCCCGCCGAGTGGCTGCGGCGCCGCCCGGACGTCCGCGCAGCCGAGCGACGGATACAATCCGCCGACCAGCGAGTCGCCGCCGCCATCGCCGACCAGTTCCCCAGACTCGGAATATCATTTGGCGCCGAGACATCGGGGCAGGCTGTCAGGGACCTCTTCGACAACTGGCTGGCCAACATTGCCGCCAACATCGCCGCGCCGCTTCTGGACGGTGGACTCAGACGGGCAGAAGTCCGGCGAACCAAGGCCGTGGTCTCCGAACGTATCAACTCATACGGGCAGGTGATGCTGGCGTCGCTAGTTGAAGTCGAGGACGCCCTCGCACAGGAGGCCCAGCAAGCACGATACGTCAAGAGCCTCAGCCGCCAACTCGACCTGGCCAACAAGGCTGCGGAACGGACGCTGGACAACTACACCAAAGGCACCATGACTTTCACCCGCTACCTCACGGCGCTACTTAGCTACCAAGGACTACAGCGAACACACCTGCTGGCCAGGCGGCAGCTCGTCGGGTTCCGCATCGATCTTTACCGAAGTCTGGCCGGAGGATGGGAACTCACCAGGCCCGCAGATACCGAGATTCTACCGAAAGCCGAAACCTGGCCAACCTCAGCACCGACCGACAAAAACACCACAACCACCACCCAACCCGCCAAGCTGGCGGAAAACCTGCCTGCCGACAGGCATGGTGCGAGGCAACAGCCATGACAAGCCAAGACAACCAAGGCCCCGCCGACATCCATACGAACACCCCCGCCACACCGGCCCCGACATCCAACGGCGTCTGGGCGGGACGTATTCTTCGCTTCGTGTTCGTGCTGGTGATTCTGGGCGCAGCCGGCGGGATATCCGCCTACTGGCTTACGCACAAGCCCAAGGCAAATCGCCAGCCAAAAGAGACCAAGGCGATTCTCGTCGAGGTCCAGCAGGTGCAGCCCCGACAAGAGCAAGTGGTCATACGAGCCATGGGAACGGTCGTGCCGACCAGGAGCATCGAATTGGGCTCGCGCGTTCGCGGCGAGATCATTCGAGTAAGCCCCAGGTTCATGCCCGGCGGCCAATTCCATGCCGGCGACCTCATGGTCAAGATCGACCCGAACGACTTTGACCTGGCGGTTCGCCTCCAGCAAGCCCAGGTAGACAAAGCTTCGGCGACTGTGGACCAGGCCGTAAGCGCAATCGCCCAACAGCAGGCAGCCCTGACCAAGGCCCAGTCCGCCCTTGCCCTGGAAATGGGTCAGCAATCCGCGGCGCTGGGTGAATACAAACTGCTTGGCGAAACGATAAAACCCGAGGATGAGGCGCTCGTGCTGCGAAAGCCTCAGCTTAAAGAGGCCCAGGCAAACTGCGACTCAGCCGAGGCCGCCACGCAAGCGAGCAAGGCCCTTCGAGACGCCGCAAAGGCCTCCGAAGCGGCAAGCAAAGTCGCCTTGGAGCAGGCACAACTAGACTTGAAGCGAACGGAAGTTCGCTCGCCCTTCAACGTGATGGTCCGCACCAGAAACGTGAATCTCGGTACGCAGGTGGCCATCGGATTGTCACTGGCATCCCTGGTGGGCACCGATGAATACTGGCTTGAGTTGTCAATCCCCGCAGATGAACTCAAGCGAATACAGATACCCGATTTCAACAGTACAACCGGCTCGCAGGTGCGGGTGTACCACTCTGGCGCCTGGGGTCCTGAAACATACCGAATGGGCGTAGTCACGCGGTTGATGAGCGAGATCGAACCCCAAGGCCGAATGGCGAGATTGCTGGTGACCGTCGCGGACCCGCTGGACCTCAAGGCCTCCCCACAGACCCGCAAGCAGTTGATCCTGGGCAGTTACGTAAACGTCGAAATCGTCGGCCAGAAGCTCTCGAACGTCGTGCCCGTCGAGCGGACTGCTGTGCGGGAAGGCAACCACGTATGGGTAATGGATTCCGGCGACAAACTCGATATACGCGAGGTCAAGATCGCCTGGACCGGCAGTGAGCAGGTATTAGTATCGGATGGGATTGCTGCCGGCGACCGCCTGATCGTCAGCGACCTGAGCGCCCCGGTAACGGGCATGCCCTTGCGAACGGCCAAGTCGGTCAAAGACAAGCCAGCACAGCGTACCGAGGCCGGGCAAGCAACCGGCCCGCGGGAGGCACAACCGTGACCGACCTCAAGGAACAACAAGACAAGCGAGGCCCGGTCGCGTGGATGGCGGGGCACTCCGTCGCAGCCAACCTCATCATGCTGATGTGCCTGGTGGGCGGCTTCCTCGCCCTGCGGCACATCAAGCAGGAGGTTTTCCCCGACATCGCGTTGGACATGGTTACCGTTTCGGTCTCCTATCCCGGGGCAAGCCCGGAGGAAGTCGAGCGAGGCGTCATTCTGTCCGTGGAGGAAGGCGTCCAGGGCCTCGACGGCGTGGACGAGGTAACGTCGGTCGCCAACGAGGGCCGGGGCACGATCACCATCGAGGCGCTTCTTGGTGCCGACATCCAGAAACTTGCCGACGACGTCCAAAGCGAGGTTGACCGTATTCGAACGTTCCCAGACGACACCGAGGAACCCGAAGTCGGGATCGCCTCTCGCAGCCGGCCCGTGCTCAACCTGGTCCTGTGCGGCGACGTCAAGGATACGGTCCTGCACGAACTGGCTGAGCAGGCGCGAGACCATCTTCTCCAGAACCCCAACATCACTCAGGTAGAGGTGGCGGGAATCGCTCCTCTCGAGATCGGCATCGAGATATCCCAGGACTCCCTGCGTCGCTACGGGCTGACGCTGGAAGACGTCGCCCAGCGCCTGCGCAGCGCCTCGCTGGAGAGGCCCGGCGGAGGCCTGAAGACCAGCAGCGGAGAGATTCTCGTCCGCGTAATGGAACGCCGCGACTACGGCCCGGAGTTCGCCCAACTGCCGATCATCACGACCGCCGCAGGTAGCCAAGTTCTGCTGGGCGACATCGCCACCATCGACGACAGCTTCGAGGACACGGACCGTTCCATGCGTTTCAACGGTAAACGGGCCGTTGCCATCGAGGTCTTCCGCGTTGGCGACCAAACCCCCATTCAAGTCGCCGATGCCGTCCGTAGCGAGCTGGAGGCCATCAAGGCTGACCTGCCCCCTGGCATCCAGGTCGCCATCAACAGCGACAGGTCGGAATACTATCGAGACCGCGTCGGCCTGCTGCTCAAGAACGGTGCGATGGGGCTGGTCCTGGTCTTCATTGTTCTGGGGCTGTTCCTGGAGGCACGACTGGCGTTCTGGGTGATGATGGGCATTCCCATTTCCTTCCTCGGCTCGTTCCTGCTGCTGCCGACGACGGATGTGACGCTCAACATGGTCTCCCTTTTCGCGTACATCATCGCCCTGGGAATCGTCGTCGATGACGCCATAGTCGTCGGCGAGAACGTCTATCACGGCCGGCAGGAAGGGCTGTCGTTTATCCAGGCCGCGGTTCGGGGCGCCCGAGAGGTCGCCATGCCGGTTACCTTCAGCGTCTTGACCAACTGCGTGGCCTTTCTGCCCATCTACTTCATCCCCGGCTTCATGGGCAAGATTTTCCGAATGATCCCTGTCGTCGTCTGCATCGTGTTCCTCATTTCTCTGGGAGAAAGCCTTTTCGTCCTGCCGGCCCATCTGGCTCACAGTCGAGGCCGACGACGACGCGTAGGCATCGCCGCGTGGCTGCACGAAAGACAGCAGCGATTCAGTCATGGCTTTCGCAACTGGGTTAAGAACCGTTACGGGCCGTTCCTCGAATGGACGCTGCATCATCGCATCCTTACGGTTTCGATGGCCCTGGGCGTTTTGATCGTCACGCTTTCGTACGCCTTCAGCGGACGAATGGGGTTCGGCCTCTTCCCCACCGTCGAGTCCGACCGCTCCGAAGCCGAAGTTGTCCTACCCTACGGATCGCCCGTCGAGAAGACCGAGAATATCCTCAAAAAACTTCTCGATGGCGCCCAGAAGGTGATCGATGAGAGCGGGCATCCCGAACTCGTTGAGCAGATCATCGCCGATGTAGGACAGGGCGGCGGTGGGCACACCGGAAAGATGCGGATCGAATTGGCCGACCCGGAAATCCGCGACAAAATCATGGGCACCGAGGAATTCACCGATCGATGGCGAGAGGTCGTCGGGGAGGTCTCGGGTATAGAGTATCTCAAATTCGCAGCCGACTCCGGCGGGCCTGGAAGCCATGGCCGGGCTATGGACGTCCAGTTGAGCCATCGCGACATGGGCGTGCTGGAACGAGCCAGTAAAGACCTCGCAAAGGTCATGGCGACATATCCGAGACTCAAGGATGTCGATGACGGCTTCCAGCCCGGAAAACCCCAACTCGACTTTACCGTCACCGACGAGGGCAAGAGTCTTGGCGTTACGGCTGCGGACATCGCACGGCAGGTGCGAAACTCGTTCTACGGCGCCGAGGCGGTCCGACAACAGCGAGGCCGCAATGAAATCAAGATAATGGTTCGCCTGCCGGAGAAGGACCGATCCACTGAGCAGACGGTCAACGATTTGCTGATCCGAACGCCCGCCGGCACGTTTGTGCCCCTTCGGGAAGTCGCTATATACAAGCGCGGACGGGCATACACCGCCATCGACCGCCGCAACGGTCGCCGCGTCGTCGAGGTCTCCGCCGACGTGACGCCACGCAGCAAGGCCGGCGAAATACTCGGAGACATCAAGGTAGCCGTTCTGCCCGATCTGGTGGCGAAGTACCCCGGCCTCAGCTACAGCTTCGAGGGCCATCAGGCGGATATGACCGAGAGCATGAGCAGCCTGGTTGTTACCTCGGCGATAGCGATGCTCGTTATTTACGCAATGCTGGCCATTCCGTTCCGCAGCTACACCCAGCCGCTGATCGTCATGACCAGCATCCCCTTCGGTGTCGTGGGCGCATTCGTCGGGCACCTGATAATGGGTTACGACCTGTCCATCATCAGCGTGTTCGGCATCGTCGCCCTGGCCGGGGTGGTTGTCAACGACTCCCTCGTACTCGTGGACTTCGCCAATCGCCGAAGGCGAGAGGACGGCATGTCCTACCACGATTCGATCGTCTCGGCCGGCATCCAGCGTTTCCGCCCGGTCATCCTGACCACGTTGACGACCTTCGGCGGGTTGGCGCCAATGATATTCGAGACGTCGCGCCAGGCGAAGTTCCTCATCCCAATGGCGCTGTCGCTGGGCTTCGGCATAGTCTTCGCCACGCTTATCACACTGGTGATCGTGCCGTCACTCTACATGGTCATCGACGACGTCGAACGCCTCGCACGCAAACTATCCCCCGCACCCGAACATCAGACCCAGCCAGCAGAATCCCCCCCACCGCTGCCTGGAGGGTCGGGGCCGCTCTTGTGATGGTCCTGATGTTTCCCAGGTCGACCGTTGCCGCGGAGAAAGGTCTCGCCTTGGGTGAAACTCTATGGCACGATGCCGGGCAGCAGATCGGCAAACGAAACCATTCGTGACAGCTGGTTGTCAACACGGTTTTCATGGCCGGCTATCGGGAGCGGCGCATGCAAAACGTCGTCATTGCGGTCCTGCTTGCGGTATGGGCACCGGGATATGCCGAAAACGCCCCATCCGGTAGTATTGGTTTCGGGGCCATGCCACAGGCCCATCCATTTTAATTCTGTCGGCGCATTGACGATGTGAATGCGCCCGCCTATTGTCATTTTCGGCCAGTTAGCTTACAAGCGAACCAACCATGGAAGGATTGCATATGACCGGTCGAGCCATCGTATCGTGGTTTTTCCCTCGAATTCTCCTGGCCTTGGTGGCCTTGGCGCCGATTGCCGGATGCGACGGCGGCAAGAAGCCACCGCCGACAACGAAGCCCGGACCTGCGAAAGTCGCGCCCGCCCCAGCCGAGGTGTGTCCGCCTCCCGCCGCCTGGAGCCAGACGTCCGTGTCGGGCGTGGAGATCGCCGCGGCCGAGCCGGATCGCATTTCCGTCAAGACGCTCGATGCCAATGCTGAACTCCCCGCCGGTGCTAAAGCCGTCGGTTCGGTGGTTTCCATCGAGCCCGAAGTCGGTGCCGCGCCGCCGCAACGCATCCGCATGCGACTTCCCGAGGGCGCGAACCTGAGCGAGGCCGACTCGAAGCGACTTTCCCTGGCCTGCTACAGCGTCTCGCTGGCGACCAGTCAAGGAACCGTCACTGGCCAATGGTATACGCACTCGGCGAAATACGACCCCGCCACGCGCACCGTCGAAGCTGGCGTCAGTCACGCCTCCGCCTGGATGATCGTCACCAACACGGACGAGCACCTGCCACACGAGGTCCTAACCGATCACTTCCGCATCCACGTTCCGCCGAAGCTCTCGGATACAGTGGCAGCCGTGGCGGGTCACGCTCTGGAGAACGCATACACCCAGTTGGAGAGCTACGGCCTGCGGGCCGGCCACAATAAGGACAACCGTCTGGATGTCTATTTCCTGCCGATTACGGACAAGGACGGCAGCGTTATCTACGGTGGGCACCAGCTCACCACGACCGGCGGGTCGTACATCGTTCTGAACCTGCCGAGCGAGATTCCGAACTTCTCCATGGAAGAGCTTCGCGCCTCCGCAGCCCACGAACTGTTCCACGAATTCCAGTTCAAGTACCAGAACATCAATACGTTTCTGGATGTCTGGATTCCCGGCACACGCAAGGCCAACCAGCAGCTCGAGGCCTTTCTGGATACCTACGTTCCCGGGCACAAGACCGCCAAGAAGGTGTACAATCCGACCGGCTGGCTTAAGAACAAGGCGTTCAAACTGGAGGAGTACAGCTATCCGTTCGGCTGGCTGAACGAAGCCATGAGCACGTGGTACCAATTCGAGTCCACCCCGAAATGGGTCCCGGACTCCAAAGACACGGTCTACGGCTGGTCGCAGGCATTCCTTACCGGAGGGCTGGGCAGTCTGCGCACCAAGGACATCGGCTATGGCGGCGCGGTGTTCATCGACCACATGGTCGCCCGATACGGCACGGGTTTCCTTCGCGAAGTGCTCGAGGCCTGCAAGCGGCAAGGCCGAAGCCGAAACGCCCTCTCCGCCATTAAGGAGGCCTGCACGAAAATCGGCGTCGCGCGCCAAGATCCTTCCATGGTGGTGTTCGATGACGCATGGCTTAACTTCGCCAACAACATTCTGATTGAGGACGCAACCCCGCCGTTCAACAGCCGGCTGGATCGAAACCAGTTGATCCTCGCGAAGACCAAGGCCCAGACGTTCCAGCTCGCCAGCGATCCGATACCTGTGAAGCGATCGCTCTGGATCCGACCGCTGGGGATGCGGTGCCAGGGCTTTCGCATTTTGAAGAAACCCGGCGAGACCTGGACCAAGGTCGTATGCGAGATTCGTCAGGTTCCGGCCGTCAATTCGGTCTTCCCCGCAAAGACCTTCTTGTTCTACACCACGGGCAAGCCAGGCCCGCGGGCGCCGCTGCCTTCCGGGTCCAAGCATGTGGGCACATTGGACGACGGGGCGCCTTCGCAATCGGTCGTGATGACCTTGGACAAGGCCGGCGAGATGGCTCGGCTGGAGGTGCTCGCCGTGGGGCTCTGGGGCGACAAGGGGCCCGCCGACCCGGCCAGCGACCGCCGCATCGACTACGAACTGACCTTCACGCCGGTGGACGACGGGCCGAAGGATGTCGAGTCCTTCTTCCCCGAGATAAAGTACTTCCCAGGCTACCAAGGGCCGTGGCGGACATCCAAGGGCAAGGTCACCGACCGGAGCACCGGCAAGGCGCGATCGGTCAACCGAACGTACTTCTACGCGCCGTTCGTTCAGGGCGGCCCGCCGACGCCGCTGCACATACTTCGCGTGGTTGTGCAGATCAAGGATGCGCCCCCGCTGGCCAAGGCTGCCTTCGACGCCAGACTCAAATCCCTCAAGGCCGACGCCCGAGTGGTCAATCTCCGCGACGCACGACTTGGCGGGGCCTCCGCTTCGTTCACTATGAAGGGCGTCAAAGAGCCTTACGACAAGGCCATGCAGACCAAGGACGTCGTGGTGTTCCAGGAAGACCGAAACCTCGTCGAGGTGGCGTGGAGCAGCTTCAAGACCGGCGAGCCATGGGCAAATCGCCGCGACGCCACCCTGGAGATGGCCCGCGAGGTGGCCCAGCGCATTCGCGGCACGTTCCGTGCTGTTATTCCCGAACCGCCAGGCGGCAACGCCATGGCGCGAGCCCAAGCCGACGTAGCTGACCTCGCCGGACCCGAAGGGGTCCGAGCTGTGGCGATCTATGGCCTTGGACTGGCCCATGCGTCCACGCAGCGATTCCACGAGCCGTGGTTCGACCAACTGGTGGAACTTCAGGTCCTGGCCGAGAAGGAGGCAGCTCGTTTCGCAGCCGTCGCCCGCACCACCAAGCCCCTAACGAAAATCCAACCTCGCTACGCCGATACGACCGCGGTCATCCAGGCCATGGAGAAGCGGAAGAAGCAGCTCGAGGCCAAGCGGGAAACCCTCGGCAAGAACAACCAGTCCCTGTCGGGATCGGAGAAAACCGAACTAGACAAGCACGGCGAGCGATTGGCCGCCGTCGAGCGTGTGGCGGCCGCAGCCCCGGCCGCGAAACAGATCGCTGGAATCCTTTTCCCAAAAGGCGACGTCAAGCCGCATTCCGGGACCGTGGGCGACTCGCTCCTGAAGTCTCTGGGAGCCCCGCGACTCTGGCCGGACCGTTTGAACAGCCCCGACCCGCGAAAGGCCGGCGACGCCAAGGCTGTCACCGCCGCCAAAGAGAAACTCTGGCGTGCGGCTCGCCTGGGCGAAAAGGTCGAGGCACTTCGCTCGCGTATGAAGAGCTACGCCCACTGGGCCGGAGTCGCTGTCCGAATCTCCAAACTCCAGGGCCAGGTTGTCGCCTACAACGCCGCCGTCGATGCCTATCTCAAACGCATAGGAGCAGGCGACTACCGAGCAAGCATGGCCGCGGCGGCAGGTAGGTAAGAGTAGGCCGGTGACACCACTTCCAAGGATTTTGGAACCATGCCACCAGCCAGAAATCGGTCACGTTAGCGTTCTTAGAAGGCACACAACATGCGACCCAGCAGACCCGTTGTACTTGGTGTGGTCGGAGTTGTCCTCGTTGCAGCCGTTGTGATGTTGCGATGGGATATGATTCGTAATAACTCGTGGCTTCGGCCTGTATCAGAGCCCAGTAGGCCCTTGGAGGACAAGGACCTGAAAGAGATCGAGTCCGCAATACGGCTGAAGCTGCCCGGAATCAACGCGGTTCGTAATATCGCAATCCTTCAGGGCAAGGATAGTACGGTGTTCTTGAAGATCGTCGTGCCTAGCCCTTAATCAAGCGTACCACCAGACGCTTTTCTCGTCTTGAGCGCAAAAA
>CAZMBZ010000120.1:0-14954 GCA_964564285.1 uncultured Planctomycetaceae bacterium
CTCTTTGTCTCGACGGTAAATACGCGGTCTGAACTGACGATAGGCCCCGAGTAGCCCTCGGCGATGTCAGCCCGCCACTGGAGAGTAAGACGCCGCGCATCCAACGACTCCGGCCAGGAAGACCCAGCCACCATTCCATCTCTTGATGGCCCCCGCCACTGAGTCCATGATCCGGGCTGGGTCTGCCCCGAAGGCGGAGTATTGACCGGGCCGACCGGAATCGGGCTGGCGCCTAGCACCACAGTTGTGATAAACACCAAGGCAAAGTTTACCATGTCGTTCTTCCTGGGTCTCGCAGACAGGTGGCGCCCACCCCACCCAACGCGGTACGAGGGCGTTCGGATTAATACTACGCCGGTAGTGGGACATTTGCCGCGCTATTCTGGCTTCACCCGGGGCATGTCTGCCCCCCCACCCCCACGTGCTATCGCACCGCCGTTGGCTGGCGCATGTGGCGGCGGAAGAATTCCATCGCATTTTCCGGGCGGCGCTCGTGACCGATGTTGGGGATGACCTTCGTCTCGACCTTGAATCCCTTGGAACGCAGGTAGCGGATGGCGTTGTCGGATTGGCTGGTGATCGCGCCGGGGTCCCGCTCGCCGACATAGATCAGTATGCTAAGCGCCACGGCCTCTGGCGGGTACCAACCATCGATGTTGTGCTCGCTGAAGTTGCAACTCCGCGCGACAACGCAGGAAAATACGTCCGGATTACGCAGGCCCACCCAATACATCGGGAAGCCCCCGCCGGAAAAACCGGTGATCATGATATTCGACCGGTCAATGGTAAAGCGATACCCGATCAGACTCAGCATGCTCAGGATGAACCGCTCGTCGCCGAGCATGCCGTTGATGGGACCGTCGCCGATGATCCCATCCGTGGCGATCAACTCCGGCGACAGGATGATGCACCCGTTCCGCTCGCCGAGCATCTTCCACTCCCGAATGTGGTGCTCGGCCACGTCATAAGGAGGCGTGCCGTGACAGGTGACTATCACGGGCCAGGACCGGGTGTGAGTGTAGTTGCTGGGTACGTAGATCCAGTACGCCCGCCCGCTGACCGGATCAATCTCGCGCCACTGACTTACGGGCGTGTCCTGGGCCTGAGGAACCGCGCAGCCACCCGCGACAAGCCCCGCCGCCAACAAGACCATGACGATACGTATCATCTCTACTCCACCAAATCCGGCCCCGAAGCGACCAACCAGAATATCCACGGTCGGCAAGCATAACGTCTTCTTGACTGCGGGAAAAGCCCCAATCGCCGCCAGAAACGGCTCGGCGCAGACATACCGCCGGCCCCATGATTTCGCGATGGAACAGTTCGCGAACGAATCAGTGCGTCAGCGCGTATGCAAAAATATTGACGCCGATTCTCAGCGAGTCGTCCGAGGCATACCCGCGATTGTACGCGAACTTCAGTTGCTCCCAGCCGTTTGCCAGACTAAGCGGCGAGTAGATAACGCCAAGTTGCCCGTCAATGGAAATGCCTTCCATGGCCGGGACGTTGAGGTCTGGATTCCTGGCCTTGACCAGAGCTTCGTAGGTAACCGTCTGGATCTTGAAAGGCATCTGGAACAGAGGCGACTTCCCCGGCTCGATGGGCTTGAGTTCAGCCTGAGGCAGCACGCGTTTGATCTCGCGCCGGAAGGCCACATCGAAGGCTTTCCGTCCGGCCGCGGCGTCGGCGACCAGCACCCCGCCCGCTTTGAGGTACGCCCCCAGCCGTAAAACCTGGGCGTCAGTGAACTTGAAATCCCGCAGCCCGGTCAGGTAGAGCACAGGGTGCTTGAACACATCCACCGCGGATGGGTCCACCGCCTCGCGTTTGAACTGCACGTTGAGCGTAGTGTTCCGTTGAATGTACTTCATCAGGTTCGGCAGCGCGTGTGGGGTTGGATCCCAGTCGCCGCCGTGGATAATCTGCGCGATTACGAGTTGGTCGCGGGTCTTCTCGGCCTGCTGGTGGAATATCTTGCGGGTTCCCCAGGCGCGAGCGTACTGGAAGTTGGCCAGCACAGTGGTGATGACATTCACGCCAAGCCGGACCGCGTCGTCCTGGTGGTAGAGTATTCCGCCCTCAATCGGGTTGGCTGCGACATCCCAACCACAGTTGAGGTCGATGGGCGAGAAGATGATCGCCGGACGGCAGCCCATGTATATTGCCTCGATGTACGGCGGCATGGACTTGAACGGCTCGGAGTCCTTTCGCACACGCATCCGCCCGATGTCGAAGTACGCGTGGAACAAAGGAGAGTCCGTATCGATAGGCAGCAGTTTGCGATCCGGAAACAGACGCTGAATCTCACCCCGCGCGGTTCGGACAAACTCAGGCCGCCCGCACTGGGCGTGAAGAACCAGCGTCCCACCGTCGTAAAGATAGCGGCGGAGCTTGCCGAGCATCTCTTCAGACAGTTTGGGCATCGCAGTCCAGCCGGTGATGTACAGCAGGGGAAGCTCGGCCGGATCCCACGAAAACTTGCCCAGCGACGTCGGTACGAACCGGTAGCGTATCTTAAGCTTCGCGTTGGCGTACTTCATCAACCGCTCAATGTCGATCTGAGTGGTGGGAAACGCCCTGGCTCGCTGACGCTTGCCGTTAACGACCACGAAGCCGGCATTCGAGAAGTTGATCATCCCCACAAGCGCCGGAGCCGCCGGTTGACGCTTGCGCTCGGAACGACGAAGAGGAGTCGCCGGAAGAGGCAGAGGCGGAATCCCCTCCGCGGCCGAACGACGCTGCGGCTTGGCACGTGGCGGAAGGACCTTCGGGTTCTTCCACTCGGCAGATGATGCTACGGCGATGGCACTGAATATCACGGCTGAGACAAGTCCGGCGATTACTGCGTGTCTCGACACGGACATGGTCTTACCTCCGCTCCCCCCATCTGGTTGTCATTGGCAGGCTCCGACGAGCCCGCCTAACGTTCTTCGGCAAGTAAGCAGCTTTGCTTCAAGTCCGTATAGTATAACGTGGCTTGGACCCGCGATGCTGCGAAAATGCACGGGGAAACACCGCCTGGCCTCTCCGGGGGAACTGCCCCGGCGGCCAAGTCGGCAGGGAATCATAGCGTGTCATCCTGCATCGACGTCCGACGGGCGGATCAGCTGCCCGTCAGTTCTCGGATTCGGTTGTGGGCCCACTGCACATTGGTAGCGTTAAACTGCTCGTGCTTGATGACCTGACGGTAAAGTTCGATCGCATTGGCCTTGTTGTAGAGCCTCAGATCCTCGACCACCGCGGCCTGGAACCGTGCCGGCTTGGTCAGGTTGGCATCCCACTCGACTGCCCGCTTGTACCACGCTACTGCCCGAATGTTCTCGTTGAAGTATTCCTTGTAGATCTCGCCGATGTAGAACCCAGCCAAGGCGATCTTGGTGCTCTGCGGATACCTGTTGACCAGGTTCAGGAACAGCATCAGCGCCTCTCGCTGCTTTTCGTAGTTGGTCGTAAGAGGCCCCAGCAGCCCCTTGCCATCCCTGTGGAGCTTCAGCGCCTGCTTGTACATCTTCTCGGCCTCAGGGACAACCTGCACCGGCCTGAGCGTCGCGGCGGGCATTTCGGCTTCGAGGAAATACTTGTAGGTCATAACCGGGTCGAAGCGGTCCAGCACGTTCGAGACGCGCTGGGCCTTGTACGAATCGCCGGCCTTGTCGCGATAGAACGCCAGCAGGTTTCGCATGGAATTGAGATACCCGGTCCGCGCACCCAGAACGTACTCGACCAGCAGGTGCTCGTCGGCGTCCGACAGCGACTCGCCCGTCGGCTGGGTGATCTCCGGAATGCCGGACCACTTGAAAGTCTGGGCGTTGTCGAGGTTCTTCAGCTCGCGCTCGACCCAGCGAGCCTTGTCCATATTGCCGGTCCGAACGTAGTAGCTTTGCAGAACCGTCAAGCGATATCGGTAATTGACCCTGGCCGACTCAGCCGACGTGGCGGCGGTGACCTCGGCGGTGTTGCCCGCCATCACCGTCAGCGTCCTGGGCAATTTGTTGTTGGCGGTCTTAGGCGGCGCCGGACGCAGATTGCAGCCGGCCAAAAAACCGCAAGCCAATAACAAAACAAAAACTTTCTTCGCCAGTGCGTTAATCATCCCACGGGCTCCTTATATGTATAGAGCGGTTCCCAGCCAACGGTCAACATGCCGATATTCGCGCATATTATTACCGGCGAGTATTGCACATGCAAGCCTTTCGCCAACCGGTTTCCGCCAGTCGACTGGAACTTTGACGCCGACTTCTCCCGCCGGCACCACCGGAGCCTCCGCCAAAAGCACAAAGGACCTGAGATTCATCATTGTGAATTCTCTCCCCCTCCCCAGCCAAACCAAAGCACCATCGCCAGCAAAAGCATGCTATGCCCCCCCCGACAGCACACGCCAAATCATCTTCGCCAGCAAAGTCACAAACCACGCCTTGCCAAGCCCCAACTTTCCATGGTAGTATACTACTCGAACATCGCGGGCGTAACTCAATGGCTAGAGTTCCAGCCTTCCAAGCTGGTTGTTGAGGGTTCGACTCCCTTCGCCCGCTTCGCGAAAACCCCTGCAAGAAGCTGTTTTTGCAGGGGTTTTCTTATGCCTGCTCGACCATGCCCTATCTCGGTAAGTGGCCTGGGAGGGACTGGAAACGTCACAGATTTCCTGTGGGACGGCACACGGTTCGGCACACATTCCATCAGGCTCCGAGCAATCACCCGTGCCGGTCCGGACGGAAAGGGCCGCGGCGGGGACGATCTCCGGCAGGGCCTCGACCGCACCGGCCGTGTCGGCAAGCTCCAGGTGCGTGTACGTGCTCATCGTCAGGCGGATGTCGCTGTGTCTCATTAGCTCCTGAGCTCGTCGCGGGGCAACGCCCGCCTGCGAGAGCATCGTGGCAAAGGTATGCCTCAAGCAGTGAACGTCCACCGTTCGGCCTTCGGCGTCCGTCTTGGCGATGCCCGCCGCCCCAAGGTCCAGGTCGAACGTGCGGATCGTGGGCATACGGTCGAACAGTGTCATCGTGCCGGGCAGGGCCTGCGGTATCTCGTGCCGTCCATCGGCCAGCGTTCGCCGGCGGTACAGGTCGAGCATATCCGCCAGGTGGTTGCCCAAGGCGTCGGCCAGGTCGCTTCGCAAGGGGAGGCTGGCACCCCGGCCACTCTTGGCGTTCTTCGCGGCCAGCGCGATGTGCGGATTCTCCGCCTCCAGGTGCAGGGCGTCAACCGTCAGGCTGGCCAGCTCGCCCTTCCTCAGCCCCGTGTAGACCATCGTGCGGTAGATCAGGACTCGCTGCCGCCCGAGACGGATCAGTCGCTCACGCTCTGAGTCGCTCACCTTCGCGGCCAGCTCGCCCTTCCGCTTGCCCCGCCGGATCGTGAGGGCGTCTCGTAGCGGCCGAGTTCTCGCAGCTTCCAGCAGACTGGCCAGTTCGTCGGCTGACAGGGCGCGTCTCTCGCGGGCCTTCTCGGACTCATCGGCCTTGGGCAGGCCAGCAAGGGGATTCCGTTGCAGGCGGTTCTCTCGAACCGCCCATCGGCAGAAGGCCACCAGGGCGGCCCGGTGCGTGTTCACGGTCCTCGCCGCCATCGTGTCTTGCTCGGCCTGCGAGTTCATCCACCGCACCATCTTCGCACGGATGATATCTCCGATCCGCGGGAAGCCGCATTCCTTCGCCACGCGGGCAAGCTGCTTCTCGACGTTGTACCGATGGGCCGCGGACACCTTCCGGCCGCGTACGGTCTTGGCCTTCAGGAAGTCCAAGTAGTCCGTGAAGTGCTCGGCCAGTCGCGTGCCCGAATGCCTCGCCGTGTCGGCCTCCTCTCGTGTCAGGGCCCCGGAGCGAATCTTGTCGGCCTCCGCCAGCCAGCCGGCCAGCGTCTGCCGGGCTGCTTGCTCGTCACGACAGCCGGTAGACCGGCGCTGCTCCACGCCGTCGGCGTCGCGGTAGCGAGCGTACCACGTGGGCACTTCGATCAGGACATGCCGGCCATCGGGGGCGAGTTCGGCTTCGTGCTTCCGCCCTCGGCCGTCAGTCCACTGTGCGACCTTCAACGTCTTGGTCGCGGCTTTGCCGTCAGCAGGTCGCCCTCGCCGTCGCCGTCGCCTCGTGATAATCTCGGCCTTCTCCGGCAGCAGGCGCTTGGTTGTTCGTCGATAAATACTGGCCACGTTATGACTCCTTATCCGTCTCTTCGTCGCGGACGATTCTCAAACCAAGCAGCCGACCGATGGCGTCCCAGTTCTTGGTCGTAAGGCCAACCTTCCCGGCCTTGAAACGACTCAAACACGCTTGGTCAATCCCCGTTTCTTTGGAGATGCGGTATCGCGACAGGGAAGACTGTTCAATCGCCCGCCGCAGATCGTCGCTCAATGTTGGCTTTGAATCGTCCATATGAAGCATCTTATGCAATAGATGATACTGTGTCAAGTGATATGTTGTCAAGTAAGCGATTTTCTTTTCTGCATCGCACGCGCGTAGGCCGGCCAGAGGGGGGAGAGTACCCCCCGGCCTCGAAGGCGCAATTTGTCGGGCTGTCGGGCTGTCATGCACGACATAGAAAGCAAATATGTCATGCACTTGTCATGCACTTCTACACCCCATAGGGTGGTTGTCATGCACCTGTCATGCACTTCCCTGCTCTCGTAAGGGTGCATGACGCGCCCGACAGCCCGACATGCCCGACAGTCCGACACCATCACGGTGGAGATTTGCCGTGTCGCCTGGCCACGAACACCTTATCGTCAAAGACACCATGGCCGGCGTTGGCAAGGTCCTGCAAGGCATCTCTGGCGGCTTCGGCGGTCGGGTAGGCTCTGGAGTTGCTGCGTTGGAGATCGCGGGCAGACACCTTGTCCCCAAGTCGGGCGACGTGGTCCAGGAGCGATGTTCGTCGTTTATCCTGAGCGCTACCACACGTCGCCTCGAAGACGCGGATCGTCTCATCGAGAAACCACGCCGCAAGGCGGACACCCGCAGCCATAATGGACTCTGGCATGGGCGACCGCCAGTCGCATTCGCCCGAGGCACATGCGATGCCGAAGAGGATAAGGGCGAGCCGTGCAGCCTGCATGTCGGCCTTGGCCGTGATTGCCCGCTCCGCCCCGGCCGAGCCGAACTGGCGGTCGGCGACTTCACCATACCAGCGTTCCCAGGTCACCATGGCCTCAGGCGACAGCTTTACGATGTTCGGACAATACTGGCCCGTGTTGGGGTCGATGGCGGCAAAGGGCATCGTTCGCAGGCGGTCCACCAGCCCTTGCCAGAATGCGACATGCTCTTGGCCGACCCCAACCCGTGACCACCGTCGTTTCCGTTCAGGAGGCTTGGCGACCAACGCCCGTGCGAAGAACCCGCTGGCCAGCTTTTCGGGATCCACCGCCTTGCCGAGAAGTTCGGGCTGAATCGCCCCGGCGATACTCACGGCCGCCGCCTGAACCATCGTCCGCTCACCCGCCGTCTTACGATCAACGCGGTAGCGCTTCGCGTTCCAGAAGCGAATCCATTTCTGCTCATCCCCCCCCGAGCCTTTTCGGTAGGCATCGAAACTCTTGAGCCAGCCTGCGAGCTCATCGGCGGCCAGCAGCAGCCCGCGATGGCACTCACCCAGCCTGGAAATAACCGCTTCACTCGTTGCGTCGTCGATGACGAACTGCTCCTGCGAGCCGGCCAAGAGCGAGTCGGCCGCGGCCGGCATCGGCGGGGCCTGCCACATCGGCCCAGTCGCCAGTGCAAGCGGACCGGACTTATTGGAACCCGTCAGCGCGACCAGGATGCACCAAACCACCGGCGGCACCTCAAAATCGTCTTTGAGCTTCAGTCGGAAGGCGTTGCCCAACGCCGCGCCCGCGACAGCCAGAACAGGCAGGGCGACGAACGAAACATCCACGCTGTGTGACTCGGCCGCCAATCGGATGAAATCCGCCACACGCCGGGGCAGGGCATCAAGCGGGAATGGCTGCCACTGGCGAAGACTTGCCCGTTCGCCGTCAACGGCATTTCGCAAGCAGTTGGCCAGTGTGCGGACTGCATCGAGCCGTTCGGCACCATCAACTCCGGCTAAAATCGGTTCGACGGCCTTCTGTATCTGCTCGCCTACCTCGCGAACAGAGTCCGCTGCCGGATCGTCCGGCTGGCCAGCTTCCCGCGGCTCCGCCTGCTCGTCTTTTTCCTGATGCCGTTCTGCCTTCATCTCGTCGATGCTTTCTCGCATAGCATTTTCCTCTGCGGCGTCCAGTTCACGAATCCGTTCGACGTGCTGCGCCCAGAGGGCTTCCGCCTCGTCTTCGCGACGGCTCCAGTCGCGAGCGTACGCGGAGTCAGAATTATCGAGACTCCCATCGCCAAACCAGACCAGAGTTTTCGGGTCGCCCCGCTGGCTGTGGGCTTCGCGGAAGATTTCCAAATGCCGGCGAATGGCCTCCTGCAATTCGGCCCGCGTTTTGGCCTCCGCCACCAAGCTGCGGGGATCAGCTAGGCGATTGCACAGGTTCCGGTCGTCGTTGAGGCTGTGGCCGGTGGTCCAAAAGGCCAAGACCTCCGGGCTGAACATGGCCAGCACGTCCTTGGCGGTCTGGACGTATCGCTCCCGAACGTAATCGGCCTCTGCCGGGCTAGGAAACCGTAGAATGCCGTTATAAACGAGCGTCGTGGTTGCTTGAAACTGGCGAAAGGGTTCGGGCAGAACGTCAGGCAAAGTCTTAATCCCCGCTTGCTTGAGCCACTGTAGATACTCGGGCCAGCGACGTACGGCGTCCAACGTGGAGAAGCTGTAGCCCCTGCACGTCCGAAACGGACCGTAGGGCTCAGGTGAAGTCTGGGGCAGGACCTCCACGCCAAGATCGTCCTTACTCCTGAAAATCATAGGCGGAAACCAAAAGGCGCCCTTTGTTGAATGCTGATAGCATGCCTCGATCTGCTCAACAACGGATTGCAGTTGGTCGTAGCGGACAATGACCCGACGACAGAACGCCGTGGCGAGGTCGTACAACAGCATACCTTCGCCCAGCTCAGGCGGGATTTCCACCACTGGCCGGCCATCGTCATCCGACGGGGCCGGTGGTTCAGGTGGCGCGGTGGATGCGGGCAATTCGCCGCCGCCAGCATTTTCTACTTGACGAATACCGAAGCGTCGGAATATGTTCTCGGAAGCTCCATCAGAGGCGATTGCGTTTTGGCCAGTGCTCCCAGCGGTTGCACCCGCTGGGACTGGTCGTTCTATTGTGGTAACCATTTTGCAGCTCCTTTCTTCATCGTACTGGCCTGCATCCGTCGGCAATCCAGTTTTCGATCTCGGCCCGAGACCAGCGGATCAACTTGCTGCCCAGCTTGACAGGCGGTGGCATCTGGCCAGCGTCGCAAATTCTGCGGATGTGCCGCGGTGAACACCCCAGCATTTGTCCTGCCGCCTCCGGCCCGACCAGGAGGGCCGGCTCTCTTCCTGCACTCACCCCTTCATCAAAAACGGTTTTCTCTGCCAATTTATTGACACCCATAGTCAACTCCTTCGCGGCATAGCCGCATTCAGAAATCATCTCGCCCGGTAATAACCGCGTCCGTGCGGCCGGGCCTGCTGGGCATTACAAGGAGTGACAACTACCGTCTCAAGAGGGCGGTGGCGGGTCTGGTTCACTATGGTCGAAAATGGTTCGATATGGTCAGCAAACAGAGGGAGATTTTTGCTACCTTCTCTGTCCGAGCTACTACTTCAGCGGCGCGAGCACCCGCTTGCGGGTTCGCGCATCCATCCTCCCCGAGACGACGATGGTCCACTTTCCGCCCCCTTCGCAGCGCAGGCCGTACCGAGCCATAACCCCCTCAGCTTCGCGCAGTCTGGCTACGGGGTTGTTCAGAAGTCTACGAGCAATCTTCGTCTTCGACATGGGGTCGCAACGCACTTCATCAGTTGAGGGCGGCCCTGATTCGCTTTCCACGGGGCGGAGAGACCCGTCGAGCATCCGGCTCCAGGTTGCCTGTATCATATCCACCTTCCGAACCGCTGAGGCTTCCACGGCCGCCCAGTGGCCAGCCTTCACCTTGCACTGAATATCGATCCCCGCCAGAGCGTTGGCGGTTGTGACAGCGTTCGCATCACACAGGCCGTGCAGCTTGCCCCTCTCGCCGTGCGGCATGTCGCCATAGACCTGCCAATAGACAAACCCAAGGTCGGACCGGTTCTCGGGAATGATGAAGCTTTCGCCTTCGCAAACCCGGCTAAGACGTTTTTGGATATGCTCGAAGCCGTAGGCGGCATTCCGCATGTTCCAGTGCAGCCAGCACCAGTCCTCATGCGATTTGGCGAACATGGCGAAACTGGCCAACGCTTCGGCCTCATCACTGCGGGCAAGGAATGTCTCTGTCCTGTTCGCCACTGGGTCTTTCACCGCGATTGCATGTACCGGGACTACCTCGCCCTCTCCGATCATTCCGCACTCGTAGTGAACGATCAAGACGCACCCGGCGGCGTAGGCTTCCTTTGTGGCTTCAAGCACCGCCTTGCCTCGCTCTCGATCTGTTGCCGATCTATCATCCATGACCAACACATCCTACAGCCGCCACACGCCGGCCTTTACTCCAGGATTGCTTTGACGAAAGCGTCTGCCGGATCGGAGTAAAACACGATGTTCACCTTCGTCGCCATCTCATCCGGCAGGTCCAATAGCAGCCTGCGCGCCGAAATCGGCATGAGAATTTGGGCCGCTCCCTTCTCCACGGCCAACTCGGCAACGGCCACGGGGTTGGGAATCATTTCCACCGAGCCGCCCAGGTTGAGCGAGCCGACGACGATCAAGCCGCCCTTCGTGCTTCTCTCCATCAACGACCCGCACAGGGCGAGCAGCACGGGCAGGCCCAGGCCGTGGCCGGACCGGTTCGTATCCATAGCCCGCAACTGAACGGAGAACTCGTGGCTGCGCGGGTCGCGGTCGCCCACCAGTCCCCTCGCCTGCGAATAGAGATTCTGCTCGCCGTAGCGCACACTCTCTCGGAACGCCGGCGGCACCGGCGCATTGAGGATCTTCACACTGTTGCCCGGTCCGCATGTTGCTTCGATGCGGTACAGCGACGGGTCGGCCTCCGGCCCGCCGGGGCTAATCGCCCACACTTGTCCGGGCGGCAGCGGATCAGCTTCAATTGCATCATCACTGTGTAACTCCGGTGTTGAGACAAACTGCTCCACGCCGTCCACACCGATAAAATAGCTGAAGTGTGTGTTGCGGAACTCCGTCCGCAGGCACCGCTTCTGCTGCTCCTTCACGCGCCGGCGCGATTCGAGGGCAATACGCACGACCGCCTCCAGTTCCTCGTCTGGGATCGGCATTTCCGGGTCGGGGAACAGCAGTTTGAGCAGGCCGCTGACGGTTTTGCTCACCGCTTCGATATCTCGGCCGCTGAGCGCCCCGCCCCAGTGCGCTCGGCCTTGGAGCGCCGATATCCGCGTGCCCTCGCGCAGCTTTGTCCAGCACTCGGACAGGAAGTCCGTCACAAGGCCGAAGTGGTCTGTCAGGTGGTCGCTCGCCTTGAGCTTGGGGAAGTCCCAGCCCGGCGCGTAGGCGTGGATGCGGTCCATGAAGGCCGTGTCGTTCCGCATTTCCGGCGGCAGCGGGCTAAGCAGGTGGCCGATCCGCTGCTGCTGCTCCACGTCCACGTCGAAGTTGCCCACCATCACGATGCCGCCTGACGCGCGAATGCTATCCTTGCCACGCGAGAACTCGCCGGCGGCCATGTAGCCTTTCAGGATGTTCACGCCGTCCTTCTGGTCGAACGAAATCCCCGCGACCTCATCGAAGCACACCACATCGTACAGGCAGACCAGGCCGCGCTGTCCGCTGGACATGTTCACGAACATCTTCGCAACCGTCGCCTTGCCCCCGGATATAAGGTGCGAATACGGCGAAATCTGCTGGTACAGGTGACTCTTGCCCGTACCGCGCGGGCCGAGTTCGACCAGGTTGTAGTTCCGCTCGACGAACGGGACCATTCGCAGCAACGTAACTATCTTCGCGCGATCCGACATCGCCGCTGGCTCGAAGCCCACCGAACGCAGCAGGAAGTCCTTCCACTCAGCCGTTGTGAACTGACTGCGTCCCTTTCTCAGCGTGCCCAGCACATCCGACTTGGAAAGCTGGATAGCCCGCAAGCTCTCAATGGCGAACGGTCGGCCGTGCTCTTCCTCCGCGATGGCCGCGTCGTAGCCCAGTGTGACCTCGGCATAAAAGCCGTCCGTGAGCATCCGCTCGTGCTCGTGCGCGAGAGTGTCGGCGATCCGCACGTCCTTGATCCCCAAACTCGGCAGTTCGACCAGGAAGGAGTCGGTCTTCGAGTCGAGCCGGGCCTTCACAATGTCGATGAGCTTGACCGCGCCCTTCTTCCGCGCGTTGGCCTTGAAAAGCTCCTGGTCACTGGTGCGAACTGTGCGGTCCTGCAACTGCCGCTCGACGATCTGCAAGCCCTCTTCGATTTCCTGTTCATCCACCGTCGCGCAGTACCGCCCGAGCAGAAACTCCACGACGTACGTTGGAACCGGGTACTGCCGGCTGTACTTTCGCACCAGGTCTTTGCGGACGAGGTAGCCGTCGAAAGCCGACGCCGCGAGTTGGTCCAGGTGGTCGAGTTCCATGTTATTCGTCACCTCCAATGATGGTGGCTTCTTTGGCTATCACGCGGCCGGCCGCATCGACGATGACCAGGCAGGCCATCTTTCCTTCGTTGGTCTCGTCTGCGACTAACAGGGCGGCCTTGCCGTCTCCGCCCACGGGCTTGGAACCCGTAATACTTGAACTGGGAACGTTGGGCTTGATCCGCAGGTCTGCCTGTAAACCCTCTGCCACCGGCTCCACCGTCACACGGCACCGCAGGCCAATCCATTGGACTTTGCTCACAGCGACAACCACGCCGGCCTGCGCGCCCGTCGAAGCGAATGTCAGCACCGGCGTCATGCACTCCTGCAAGCTCGCGCCGCCGTGGGCATACTCGCGGCCCGCCACGAAGCAATGAACCCCCGGCGCGTAGGCGAACCGCTCCTGCGTATTCCACGACCAGCCGGCGACGGGCACGGCCACGTGCGAACCGTCCTTGATGGACGCACACCGCGACCAGCGGCTCTCGGCCAGGTACTTCGGCAGTTGCACTTTCGGCAGCCCGCCAGGCACCAGCAGCCAACCGTGGTCGGTCACCACGCGGACCCGCTTCCAGCCAGCTTCGAGCAGCCCTTGCACCCGCTCCAGAAGCAATTCCAACTGGTTTTCGATTTGTGCCGCCAGCTTCACATGAACGCTGTGGCCGAGCTTGTCGAACTCGCCGTACTCCGTCCACGCGCGGGCGTTCTTCGCCTGCGGCTCGCCTGTTTCGGATGCGTCGAGCACCTGGTATCCCGCCGCTGCAAGCTGCTTGCGAAAGCGGTCCGTGTTCAGTCCTTCGCCGGTCTCGGCAATCTCCGGGCAGAAGTCCGCGCCCAGATGTCCGCCGCGCAGCTTCTTCGCGATCGGCGACGCAGCCGGCTTGGCCGTCGCCGTCACAGTCGGCAACGCAGCCCATCGCCACGAAGCCGACGCTTCCATCTGTCGCTCAGCCGCCAGCGCGGCGAACCTCTGGCCGATATCGAACCGCAGCCCGTCGGCAAACAGGATGCACTCGCCCGCTTCGGCTGCAATGGTTTCCTGCGCGGTCGCCGCCGGCAGCGCCTTGGTTTCCACGCACTGCTGGAAGTGCCTCGCGCTGTCCTCCAGCCACGGCAGGTAGGCGCACCGCACCGCCGCCTGGACGGCCGCGGCGTCTTCGGCGGTCTTGACGCACGCCAGCCCCCGCAGCACTGCGTCGTCGGCCAGATACCCGCCTTCGGCGTAGAGCCTGGCCATCGCGTCGGCCGAGTCGCCACCCAGCGCCGTCACCGTCTGTCTGGCCAGCACCGCCAGGTGGGCCATCGCGTCGGCCAGCGGACACATACCCAGGTTCGCCCACACCCAGCCGCGGCGCACGCCATGCTCGTTTTCCAACTCTTCCAGGCGTTGCCGCGCTTCGACCGGCTTCATCGAGCCGACCTCGGCCATCGCCGCCCGCAGCGCGTTCTCCATCGACTCCGCTTCGTCCGGCCAGGCGTCCTTGTCGAATGTCAACACTCCCTTCGGTTTCGCCCGGCGCAGCAGGTCTGGCACGCCCGGATACAGCGCCGGTGACTCAGCGAACCGCTCCCAGACGCCATACCAGGCGTCCTTGCGTTGCCCGAGCTTCTCCCCGCCGACGATCTCGCCGTCGGCCTCCGGGTCGAAGCCGTATTCCTCGCGGCAGCGGTTGCAGAACGCCGACCACTTCGCGTCGTCCCACTCGCCGCGCGTCTCTCCCGGGTCGCCCAGCCACAGCAGCAGATCGCGGGGTGTGTCACCGATCATCAGCTTGTCAAAGTCCTCGGCCTCCAGCCGCCGGCCACGCAGGCGCGAGATAGGCGTTACCGCCAGTTGCGACAGCGCGCCGACCATCGACTGCAACGTCAGGCGATCCTCGGCCACATCCAGCCCCAACCCGCCTTCGTCGCTTACCAGGAATGCGCGTACCGTCCAGTCCTTGCCGTTCTTCTGGGTCCAGACCGAACCGCGATACTGGAGCTCGATCAGCGGCTTGAGCGCGGCGGGGCATTCCTCCACCGCCCGAAGCGTCTGCCGGCTCACGCCCGGCATGTAGATCACCGGCACCTTATCCGTAGGCCAGGCGAGGTCGGGGAACTCTTTTGCCATATCTGCCCGCACCGCCGGCTCGATAACGCACCGCAGCCATATCGCCGGCCCGGTCCGCGTCTCCGTGTCGTACTCGCCAAGCGTCAGAAGCTCCGGCATCAGCCCGCGCAGTTGCTCAACCACCGGCTGCCACTGGCCATCAGCGTCGGCCCACAGCACCGCCGCCGGCACAACTACGTCGCCGGGGTTGTACCGCGCGGCGTGCGCTAGGGAGGCCCGCACCGCTTCAAGCAAGGTCTTTGGTTTCTGC
>CAZMBZ010000121.1:0-14784 GCA_964564285.1 uncultured Planctomycetaceae bacterium
GGCGGCGCTTCAACAAAGCAGGAAGGCCTGCGGCCAGCATGATAAAGAGGGTCGCCGGCTCGGGAATCGTGTCGGCTCCGGTGCCCGCGCTGTAAGCGGTAAGCAGGATCTGCAGGTCGTCCCAATCTACGGTGCCAGTTTCATTGAAGTCGCCACCGGATCCTTCGGTGCCGGCTGCGGGCGCTCCGCCGAAGTGCGTCTTGACCATGATGTAGTCGGCCGCGTCGACATCGCCATCGCCGTCGGCGTCGCCGGGCAGGGCACCGGAAAGCTCGGTGAGGATAAGGTTGCCGCCATCGACCGTCAGCGTTCCGCTCCAGGTGCCCAGGAAGGAGTACGACTCAAGGACGCCCATCGAGCCGGCGGTCGCCACGATGAACGACTTGGTCCCGTCAATGCTACCGATAGTCAGCAGGCTGTCATCGACGTCCATGACCAAATCGCCCTGGAACGTGATGGCGCTGGCCTTGACCAGGTCCCATTCCGTCCCGGGATCGCCGGCGGGGTTGGCGACCTGCCACTGGTAGATCGCCCCGTCGTCGAAGGTCAAAGCGCCGCCGCCATCGTTGAGGATGCCAACGCTTGCGCCCGGAGCGACCCTCGCGCCGGCAGCGACGGTCAGGCCACCCGACCACTTGCCCGTGCCGCTGAGCGTGCTCGTAACGGTTGCCGTCTTGCCGCTCGCCATAGTCACTGTGGCGCCGCCGGCGATGTCAAGATTGGGGACACTGAGATCCTGCTGGAAAGTTACCTGACCATTTTGGGCCTTGATCGTCTCGGCCGTGACCTCGCCGGAGACAACAATCGGCTGATTCGGGACGATCGAATCAATGTCGCGGTTGTTGGTGTGGTGGTTGCCTGAGGTATTGGTGGCCCAGTATACAGAGGTCTCCAGCGTATCGGTGGTGTTGAAGAGGACCGTCGCGCCGGTCGCCTCAATGTCGGCACTGATGCTAAGAATTCCGTTTCTGTCAACACCCATGGAAGCGAATCCGATCGTCGTCCCGGGGTCGGCCCGCACAATTCCTGCTACGGTTGGGCTCCTGGTGTAGCCGTTAACACTTTGCATCCACTTGCCGTCGCCAAGCAATACGCCATCGCCGGCGAAAGTGGTCGGTGCCGAGGTATAGGTGGCGCTGACCCAGATATTGGAGGCCTTCACCAGATCGCCCATCTGAGTACCATCGTCGATCGTGTAGGTATACGGTCCATTACCGTTAGTCGCAACCACAATGAAGGGTGTGCCGCTTTCGGCAACGTTGACGTTCTCAAACATGCCCTCCATGCCGTTTTTATCCAGGAAGAGCATGCTGCGATCCTTGAAGTGAATCGTGCCGTCCGATGCGGACAGCGCGGCGGTGTTGGTGTTGAGAAGTGCGGCGCCGGCGTCAACCTCGAGGGTGCCCTTGAGGAATGTCGTGTTGGCGCCCGTATCGAGATAAACGAGGCCATTCTGGACGTTAAAGGTCTGGCCAGCGGCGATTTCGCCACCGGCGTCGAGGAATCGGAGAATCGTGTCGTGTTGTAGGTTACCGGTACCGATACAGTTGAAGGTAGTAGCCTTGGCGCCGGTGAGATCACCATTGTTGATGGCGCCTACCATGTTGACGTTGGCGGCACCGTTCGGGACGGTGAAGTCGACCGCCTTAGTGGTGACTGATTCAAGGATAGTCCCGGCACCAAGGTCGGCGTTGCGCCCAGTGACGGAAATGGGAAGGTTACCGATGCCTGGCAGGACAGCCACCGTGGTGTTAATCGCCGTGGAGGTGCCGAATGCCCCGAAACCGGCGGCCTTGTAGAGGGACGTGGAACCATCGTCGCCAACCGTTGTCGTGCCGGTGGCGGAGGTGTCATAGATTCCCTTGACGAGAATCGCCCCGCCCATGGCTGCGCGTGTCGGCTCGGCGCTTCCGGGAGCCGGCGCGTAAATGACGTTCGCCGCAAAGGTCACCTTCTTGCCGTCGCCGGCGAGGCCGAAATCAGCTGATGTCAAACCGGTCATGTCGCCGGCAAGAACCGATCCACCTTCGACTTCGACGCTGGGGAAGTTCGTTTGGGCCGCGCCGACGATCATGGTGCTGCCTTGGATCAAACTGGCGGAATTACCGGTAAGCGTTCCGAAAGCGCCATCGACATAGCCGCCATAAACGCCGCCGTCATCGATGAGAATGGACAGGGGCGTGCCAGTGGTATACGGATCGATTGCGTTGTACTGGTACATCTGCGGAATGGAGCTGTCCTGGTCTTTCCACATCTGCACGGCGTCCATCTGGTCGTTGCCGGTGTGGGTGGCAAAGGTGAAGTCGCCGTCGCCGACCCTGACAATGGGCGTCTTCACGGTATTCTCGAACCTGCCGTACCCCCATCGCCATTCCAACTTCACCATCGTAGTGGCTTCGAGGGGGACTTGACAAATCACGTAGTCATAGCCCTGCCGGACCCAGTACGTACTGCACTTAAGGGAGCCCGTCCCGTTAAGGTACATGTCCGTACCGCCACTTGATTGGAGACGGATGTATATGTCCCCCGTTCCCGTATCCACAGCTTCGTTGACCTTGACATTAACGTCGTTGCTGATCACCCACTGCGGAAACTGTGCTGACGTATCGGCGGCACCGCCGACGATGCCGGGAACATTACCGTCAACCCAATTGTTGGTATCACTCCAATCGAAATCTACCGCAGCACTGTCCGGTTTGCTCCAATTGATAATTGGCGCGGGAATACTTGCATACGTGTAGGTCTGCGCGTCACGGGCCCAAGCCGTCGGGGCCAGTCCAGATACCACCATGGCCGCCAGAATTGCGACGGCTGCCAAAATCCTTCCGTTTCTCATTACTCTGCTCCTCTGAAATGGGATGCACGAAATATGACTTGCTGATTACCTCGAGAAATCCTCTCTCTTTGCGCGGACACACAACAACCGCGGACACGCTGCAGGCGCAACCAGCACACTGAGTTAATGGAACCCGTCGCGGCCCGTGCTCGAAAGGAGAGTCGTAGCGCAACCAGAAAACGCGCTACGGCATGGGCTGCGAAAGGCCCACAACTAAAGCGCAAGTAACAAATAACGAAACAGAAAAACTCGAAACAACACTTACTGAAAACGACATGTGTGTGGAATAACCCACTAGCTTATCCCATTATCTTATTATCCCTCACTTTTCAGATTTGTCCAGCAAATTATCGAGGGATTTTGTGCTTATGCTCGTGAGAGACAAAACTGTCTCTCAATGCCGCGATTGTGGCCGGTGTGAACCAACTTGCCACTTCTGGCTTCGCACCCCGGTGGGACTCCATTGCGGGTATCGGCTTTGCGCAAACGAAGGGCAAACCGTCAAAGGCTTCCCAAGGGAGCCGCGGAGAACGCCTGTCGCGTTGGTCTTGCTGAGAGGAGAGGCATCTCCCGGAGCAGGTTGACCTTGACTACATACGCACTGCGCGGGCATCCCATTGGGGAACCTTACGGGCTTGCCCTTTTTTCATAATCCGTGCCCGGTCCGGGCAAACTGCCCGCCGGGCCGGTCGGGAATCTCAATCAAACTCGGATGTCAACCCCGAGGCCAGTCCTGCCTACCGGCAGGCAGGTCGGGACTTCAGTTCCGGCTTCGGTCTTCCGTCTTCGCTGCTCTACGTCGTGACAAGTCGCTTAAGCTACGACCTGACGTGTCGCCTCCGCTTCAACAAAGCAGGAAGGCCCGCGGCCAGCATGATAAAGAGGGTCGCGGGCTCGGGAATCGTGTCGGTTTCGGTGCCCGCGTTGTAAGCGGTCATCAGGGCTTGCAGATCTTCCCAATCCACGGTGCCAGTTTCATTGAAGTCGCCACCGGATCCTTCGGTGCCGGCTGCGGGCGCTCCGCCGAAGTGTGTCTTGACCATGATGTAGTCGGCCGCGTCGACATCTCCATCGCCGTCGGCGTCGCCATCGAGCGCCACCGACCCTCTGCCCACTACCTCTTCGAAGGTCGTGGCAATGCGGAGCTCGTCGACAAAGAACTTGACGCTGGAGAAATTAAGGGTGTCGAACTCGCTCTGGTCGAGGTCCGGCTTGTTGGACGGGTTGTTCGGGTCGGCCGGGGTGACCGCGTCCGGCCAGTTCGCGCTCGAAAGGTGTGGTTTTGCCGCGACGAGGGCATCAAAGGCCTCTTCGTTGATTTCCTGCGTCTCCAGGAATTTAACGACCGTGATGATGTCGTACCCGCCAGTGTCGGCGTCCCACTCGATCTTGCCGACAACGATGTTCGGCGCACCAAATCCGTTGGCATCACTCACCGTCCAGCTCATGACGTCGGCATCGGTCAAGACGCCGTCACTGTAGTTACCGCTGGCAAATTCGAGCACAATTCCGTTGTGGTCACCCGGGGGCCATCCGCCCTGGTATCCGCCCGGGGTCTGGTGGTGTGTGCCGTCTTGGAAGTAGTGCGGGTATACGTCGGTCAGGTTGTCTCGCGGCGGGCCGCCGACCCCGCCGATCCCGTTGCCCTCGTTCTGCATCGTGAGGCCGCGGGCGCCAATGGTGGTTGGGTCGGTGCCGATCATGAAAGTCGGTGACCCCTGGTTGCGGTTGTCGGCATGGGCGCCGACGTAGCTGAACCAGGTTGTGGTTCCGGACTGGAATGTCGCGGTCACGCTGGGATCGAGATCGATGCTTGCATCCAGGGAGCCGGTGGGGTCCCTAGTTCCGTAGATGCCCGGCGTCGTTTGATCCTCCGGACCAGCGGGGCCGGCAAAACCGCCGGCGGTGGGCAGGTTGGCCACGGTTCCGTCGAACTGGTTAAGCCCTCCGCCGATATCGTCAAACTGCCCGGTTAAGACGCCCTCTGGATGGCACCACCATCCTTGGGGTTCGCCGGTGTCGTTAGTGCTCCACGTGCCGGCGGTGCCCAGAGCCCCGCCTTGGCCGTTGATGGGGCCATCGAGGTAGTCGAACGGCTCGTAGACGAGCAGTTCGGCGTTGGCCGAGCCGGCGGTTAGGAGGAGGCTTGCCATCGCCACGGCGGCGAGGGCCAATACGGTCCTTGCTTTGTTTCTCCTGATCATGCTCTCTCCTTTTTCCAGGCTCCTGAAACCGTTTCCCTCGCACTTGCGACGCCCGCGCAAATGCCGGCGCCACTGTCGAGAAACAAGTACGATCCAACCAAACTCCGTCCATCGCTTGCGGCGAACATGCCGCGCTCTCAAACGAAGGGCACTCGTAAGTTCTTAAATAATAAAGACATGGGGCGAAATCTTCAATCCTGAAACGACCGCACCGCCTGTCCCTCACGACTCGTTACGACTTACTTGGTTACGACTTGGCAAAGACTTGGTAAAGACTTGGTAAAGACGTACGACATACTAGCAAGCGTTGTACCACCCCCCCCGGTTTTGTCAAGTCTATTCTTTCTCAAACTAAGGGTTTTTTCACGGCGATCTGTCGAGGTGGGAATGCCTTCAGCGCGAACTCTGTGCGCGACGGTTCACTTCGCCTGGGCTGTCAGACAGACCAGGCTGCCGTCGGTCAGGGCGATCAGCAGCCTGCCCGAGACCGCGATCATGCCGTCAAAGACCGGTGGAATGTCCAAGTCATGGCTGGCGAGTTGCTTGCCGTTGCCGGCCGAGATGGCGACCAGCCTGGCGCCTTTTCTACCTTCGAAGGCGGCGTATGGGTCATCAGCGTCCAGTACATCGGGCGGACCGGCGATGAAGAGCGTATCGTCCGTCTTGACCATCGCGCGGGCGCGGATGGGAAACCACTTCGCCCACAGGGGCGGTTCAGCGCGGGTGTAGCCGATCATCTTGTCCAGGCCGAACGCCTGGCTGTCGAGCGTTCGGATTACTCTTTTGGGTCCGCGTGAGGCGCGGTCGTAGTCCGACTGCGGCAGCCAGGCGAGCGGCTTTTTCGAGCCCGGCTCACCGACGATCTGCGGCTCGTTATCATTGCGGTCGGCGAAGATCAGGTAGCCTTCCCTGCCCGGGAAGAACATCGTCGAGTGAACGTTTCGGCGGTAAAAGACCTTCACGCCGTAGGTTGCCTTGTCGTCAACGCAGAGCAACTGCCCGCTCTTGGGGGCCTGGTTGGCGAGTTGGAAACCAGGCCAGCGTTTCGAGTACATCCAGAAGGTGCGATTGTACCAAGACCCGTCCAGAAGCCCGGCCGTGGAGAACATGTGCAGACCCACGTCGGATTCGCCCTTGGTCGAGAGCACCTTCGGATGCTCCTGCTCGAGCGACGGTGTCAGGCGTTTCTGCCGCATGTATATGACATCACCTTCGCTGACCAGCACGTCGGAGTTGGCGCCGCGAACGAAGAACGCCATGTCGCGCTTGACATCCTTGCCGTCGGGCAGCGGGCCGGAAAGCGTTGTACGGTGGAGGATTGCGCCCGTGGCGGGGTCCAGTCCGTACAGGCGAATCCCGCCGTCGAGGTACGTCGATCGCCCGGCCGTGACGTACGCGACGCCCTCGCGAACCAGAACGCTGCCATGGACGGGCCAGATGGACTCGACCTGTCCGAAGCACGCGATGCGTTTGTCCACCGGCGCGGCTTGGAATTGCCACGCCAGGGCTCCATCGTCGGCGCGCAGGCAGTAGACGTATCCGTCGGCGCTGCCGAACAGGACAGTGCCCTTGTACACGGTCGGGGCGGAGTCGATCCGCCCGCCGGCGGTGAAGGACCATGCCCGCTTGCCCGTGGCGAGGTCCAGTGCGCAGACGGTGTGGGAGTCGCTCACGGCTGCGTAAACCCGCCCTGCGACGACAACCGGGGCGGTCAGTCCGGGGCCAAGTTTTACTCGCCAACTTTCACCGAGTCTGGGTTGCACCTTGGCGGTCGTGGCGCCGTGTCTGGCGGCATCGTGGCGGAAGGTTGGCCAGTCTTCGGGCGATGCTTCGGCATGGTTGGCGGGAATCTTCCCGAAGGCTGGGCCTTTGAGCAATCGCTGGCTATCGGGCAGGGGATTGGGCTCGTCGGTCTGGTCTGAGCGCAGGGCCAGCATGCCGAGCAGTTTTCCGCCGGGCTGGCAGAAGCACTGATCCGCAGGGGCGTAGAGCATTCCGTTGCAGGGGACCAGTCCCATTCTGCAGGCACCTCGGACGAAGTTGTTCTGGCGGTGATTGGTTCCCTTGAGGTCGAGGAACTCGGCACCTTCCATGGAGGCGATGAGGTATCGATCGGTAGCCTTGTTGCGGTAGCAACGGTGGTGGTGTTCGGGGCTTAGCAGGTTCGGCGCTAAGATTGGTTTGGTCGGCTCGCCGGTTTTGAGGTCGTATCCGACGGCCTGGGCGTTCTCGGCCCGGCCGGTCGAGTTGGGGTCCTTGACGGCCCGCATGCCCGGCCAGACCGCGCCATCGATGACGAACAGATCCTCGCCCCATATCGCCGCAATGCCCTGCCTTTGCCATATCAACTTGCCGGTCGCGCCCTCGCGGACCTCCAGATCTCTCCGGATGCGGAGTACGATGACCCCTTCACATGCAACCAACGTGCGTGCGCTTCCGCCTTTGGGCTGGACCTTCCAAAGCTCCGTGCCGGTCTTGAGGTCCAGGCATTCCAGGGACTTTCCGACCTGGAACACCACCCGTCCGCCATCGACGGCTAGCGAGACGCCATTAAGTTTCGCGATGCTTTTCTGCCACATGACCTTGCCTGTTTCGCCCATGACGGCCGTCAGCTTGCCGGCTGGCTTGGTCCCGGAGGCTGGCTTGCCCCTGCGTTTGGCGGCGCCGGATTGGTCGGTCCTGGCCGAGTAGACGACAGCCACGCCGTCGGACACGGCGATCTGCCTTGCGTGGGCCGTCTCGGCGATTGTGGCGATGGTCTTGCCGGTCGCGGCGTCGAGGATCGACAGAGGCGCATCGTGGCTGAGCGTCGTGAAGAGCCTGTCGCCTTCGACGGCGATTCTGCGCTGGTTTTCGTTGGGTACGGCACCTCGCATGGCTCTTATGGTGGTCCAGTCCTTGTCGGCGAGCTGCGGCGCCCATGCGGGCCAGCCCCACGGCTCGACGGCTCGACGCCAGAGTTGCTTGCCGTTGAAGGCGTCGCGGCAGATGATCGCCCACCGTTCGGGGAGTCGCTGGTCGGTGATTCCGATAAGCCCCTCGTCGAGCAGGTAGAACGTGCGCCCGCCACCGACGACCATCGCCTCGATGCCCGAGGGCGTCTCGTGGCTTCTCAGCCAGAGTGGCCCGGCCTGCCATTGCAGGCGGCGAGGCGGGCCGACCTGGGTATCGTGAGCGACCGCGTTGTTGCCCGCGTCGTGGAGGAAGTGCGTCCATTCGTCGATTGTCCCCGGGCGGGGCTTGACGGTCCGCTTGGGGCCGATCATCGCGACGCCATTTGGGCAAAGCACGCGCATCACCTCAGCCATCGGCACCTTGCCTAGCTCGTCGGCGACGACCAGGTTGATCAGATTGTCCGCGTAGGGCAGTTTCCCGCCGACGAGATGCTCGATAGACGTCGGCCCGTAGAGGCTGGCTGAGCGGACGAACTCGCGTGCCTTATCGACGACGGCCTGGTCAGGATCGAGCCCGTGGACGACGTATGCTTCGCTCGCCCGCAGTGCGGCGGTGAGTTCGCCGGCTTGCGAGTTTGCCGTGGACCCACAGCCGATGTGTACGACCAGCCCGCCACGAATGCCAGATTCGCCCAGCAACTTGCCGGCCCGGGCAGCCGAGGCCTTGTCGAGTTGTCCAGCCTGCTCGCCGTGAGCTTGTCGAATCGGCATGGTTGTCGCCGCGGCCCCCATCACAATCGCAAACGCCAGAAAATGTTTCATCTCGCACCCTTTATCGTTGGCTCTCGATCCACACTCAACGCGTCGAGGCATTCTAACGCATCTGGTTTTCTGCGGATAGTGTCGAACTTCAAGGCCCGACCCTTGCTGCGATCGATCGCGGTTGTGTCCTTGCCCTGCTTGGACGGAGGTGGTAAAATCCTGCACTTGTCTGTCGGCGTGCTGCGTTGGCGGGCTGAGTTTGATGATTTGTCAATGGCGATAATGCTAGATAGAAGGATAGACCGATGCGAATAGCGGTTATTGGTGGCGACGGGACCGGGCCGGAGGTCGTGGCTGAGGGGCTTAAGGTTCTCAAGGCTGTCAGCGATAGGGTGGGCTTCGAGTACACGACCAAGGATTTCGACTTCAGCGGTGAGCGATATCTCAATGCGGGGGGCAACCCCGAAGAGCCGTCAATCCCGGTTATTCAGGACCATGAGATTGCCGAACTGCGTACCTACGATGCGATGTATCTCGGTGCCGTCGGGCATCCGAAAGTCGCCCCGGGCATCATGGAAAAGGGCGTGCTTTTGCGGCTTCGGTTCGAGTTGGACCAGTACATCAACCTTCGCCCGGTGAAGCTGTACCCCGGTGTTTACACGCCGCTGAAGGACAAGAAGCCCGAGGATATCGACTTCGTGGTCGTTCGCGAAAACACCGAGGGCATCTACACCGGCATGGGCGGCGTGCAGTACAAGGGCATGGCGTCGGAGGTCTCCACCCAGGTTAACTGCACGACGCGATTCGGGGCCGAGCGGGCGATTCGCTATGCCTTCGAGGTCTGCCGCCGCCGTAACAATTCCAAGAAGATGCTCACGCTGGTACACAAGACCAACGTGCTTACTTTCGCCGGCGGGACTTGGTATCGGGCATTCATGGAGATTGGGCAGGAATATCCCGACATCAAAAAGGACTACAACCACGTCGACGCGTGCTGCATGTGGTTCGTCAAGAACCCCGAGTACTACGACGTGATCGTCACCGACAACCTCTTTGGCGACATCATCACCGACATTGCAGCCATCATTCAGGGCGGGCTCGGCGTCGCGGCCGGGGGAAACATCAACCCCGCTGGCGTGAGCATGTTCGAGCCCATGGGCGGCTCGGCACCGAAGTACACGGGCAAGAACGTGATCAATCCCATCGCCGCGATTGCTTCGCTTGGGATGATGCTCCGCGAGACCGGCAACAACAAGGGCGACGTCAGGCTCGTCGAGGCTGGCAACCGCGTGGAGGCTGCCGTTATCGCCACCACACCGAAGATGGAGTCCCAGGCGGCAGGGCGAATGGGCTTTTCGACCACCGAGACAGGCAACCTCGTAGCAGCCGCGGTTGCCGAGGCGAAGTAACTGAGCGGCAAGAATTTGGTGACACCGCATGTTACGATCTCGCCATTGGCGGGATGATTCCGATGTCCAGCGTGCGGGCCGCGTGTGGTGATAATCTTTTTCCGCCAACGTGGTGCTCAGTGCTTCAAGCCTGAGCACTGGCCGCAACTGCGATTCCCTGTACGTTTCGCCGGGCTTTGTGCTGGCGTCGGCCTTGGCGTGATGGGGCGGATTTGCTTTGGTTGAACTGGTTGGCGATGGTACAATACTTGGGGACGCTGACGAGGTTTCTCCCAGCACGGTTTACGGGAGGTTCGCGCGATTTGGTGGCTTGCGAGTCACCCGCCGTCGGCCAAGATAGATTGCAGGGCGACCACATGGTTCATGGCCTTAGCTTCGTTCGTACAATCTCTCCTCTCGCGACGGTTCTGGTTTGGCTGCTGTTGCTGACCGGTTGCAGTCGCAAGCCGGCCACTCCGCCGGCCACCCAGCCCGCCGCTACCCCGGCCGGGCCTGCCGCCGCGGCGCTGCGGGAGGAGTTTCTCAAGAAGTACGACCTCACGGGCCGCGTCTCGCTGATCGAGTTCGGCACGGTCGATTGCAAGCTTAGCGGCCAGGGCCTCGACGGGATGGCCATGCTCCAGAAACTCGACATCGCTCCCGGCCTGGCTTTTGTCCGGGTGGAGGAGTCCGGCACCACCGGTGCGGTGGACGCCTATTACAAGAAACAAGCCCTCAAGTTTCCCGTTCACCGCGACCCATCCACCGAATTGGCCAAGGCCTTCGAGTCCACGAGCGTTCCGTCCTTCATCCTGGTCGACAAGTTCGGGCGGGTGCGGTATCGCGGGAGCTGGCCTGACCACGAGGATTTCGCCGACTGGATCGTCAAGATGCAGGAAGCGCCGGGCGACATGGGGCCGGCGGCGCCATTGTTCGGCGTCGTGACGCTCGAAGGGGTGAAGCTTCTGGCGGCAACGAAGCTGCCTGGGCTCGACGGGCAGGAAATCTCCCTTGATGAGGTGATGGGACCCGAAGGCATGGTCGCGGTTTTCATCGATACGACATGCCCGTTCTCGGGCCAGGCGCTGGGCGACATGCCCAAGGTGGCGCCCACGTTGACTGCGGCTCAGATAAACAGCATCGTGGTCAACATTGACGGCAGCTCGGACGTTGTCAAAAAATACTTCGGCACCAAGCTTCTTGGCGCGCCGGTGATCTACGACGCCACGGATGCCACCAAGAAACGCTGGAACATCCAGTCCGTGCCGACTGTCGTGTACATCGATCCGGACAAGGCAATCGCCTACAAGGGCGTGGCTGTCTGGTCCGACGTCGCAAACGCCATCGAAGAAGCCCGCGGACTGCCGCCCGGAACGATCAAGTTCTCCGCCCGCGGCACGAGCTATGGCTGAGGCAAGTAACCTCCCGCTGCCATGGTGGCAGCGACCAAATCAAACCGGGGCTGCGAAGACTGCCAAAATCATTGGGCTCGCGCCTTTTTTGCTGCGCGGCCCCCGCTGGGCAGGGCACGTCGGCGACCCCGACGAGCGCGGCGGGTTTTCGGCCTTGCCGGCTGCCTTTTGAAGGAGCTTGCGGATGCTCACCCGCCCGGTAGAATCATCCATGCTGGCCTCGATTGCTTTTCGGGCATCAGGCGCAGCGTAATCTCCCATATCATGGAAAGGACTGACATGGCCAATCGTAGATGGCTGTACTGCCTTATGGTGATCAGTTTTCTTACGGTGCAGTTCGCTCATGAATCATTGCTGGCCGCCGATGACGAGGTTCGCGTTTTCATTTTCGCCGGCCAGTCGAATATGGTTGGCTCGGATTCCAAGGATTCTCTGGTGGATAACCATCCGCCGTTTACCGGCGCCGCCGAGCAGCAGAAGGATATCAGATTCTCCTACAACCTCGGGCCTGACAAGAGCTCGGATGGCTGGGTCGCGATGAAGCCGGTGGACCATGTTTTCGGCCCTGAGATGACTTTCGCCCGCAAGTTGAAGAAGCACGCCAAGTACCCGATCGCCATCATCAAGGACGCATGGGGCGGAACGACGCTGGTTAATGACTGGAATCCTGCCGGACCTGACAGCGGCAGGAAACTCTACTCGCGGTTGATGAGCCAAGTGGCCGCCCGACTTAAGGACCTGAGCGACAAGGGCATCAAGTATCGCATCGAGGCCATGATGTGGCATCAGGGCGAGAATGACATGTTCAATGCCGAGGGCATTGTGACTTACGAGAAGAACCTGCGGAACTTCATCGCAAGCGTTCGCAAGGATCTCAAGACGCCCAGGCTCAAGTTCTTCGTCGGCGAGATCAGTAACAAGGGCGTATGGGGGATGGACAATCGCCATCGCGTAGCCAAGATCTGCGTCCAGCAAATGGCCGTCGTTAAGTCCGACCCCGACGTCTATTTTGTTCCCACATCTCACCTGGGCTTCAAGATCGGGCGAGGTGCCGGCCTGCACTATCACTTTGGCACTCTCGGCCAGCTCCAGCATGGCGAGGCTTATGTAGATCATTATCTCAATGCCATTGGTCAGCCGCTGCCAACTAGAGACAGGAGATTCGCCGCGGGCGACTTACCCAAAGGTAAGACCGTCAAGCTCTTCATCCTTGGTGGTCAGCGCAACATGGAAGGTGAAGAAGCTTACGTATCTCAAATCTCGAACTTCAGCAGGTTCAAGACGCAGGATCGGGACCAGAAGGATGTTCTTTATCAATACTCACTGGGAGGCGGGGTGAGGAAATCGCTTAACTGGGAACCGCTTGGGCCAACTGGCTACCTGGGCAACTTCGGTCCAGAGCTGAGCTTTGGCCGGGCCGTGAAGAGGACTCTCAAGAAGGGCCAGACACTGGCGATCTACAAGTTCACCCACAGCGGCGCGCAGTCCATCGACTGGCTGCCGGAGGGTATGGACATTCCGCACCGCGATCTCTACAGGAGCTTCATAAAGGGAATCCGGACAGCCCAGGCAGATCTCAAAGCTGCCGGGTATGATAGCGAACTGGCTGGGGTCTTCTGGCACTGCGGAGAGAACGATCGGGCGTTGCATCAACAGGCAAAGACTTACGCGACGAATCTGAAGAAACTGATCGACGGCACGCGGAAGGATTTGTCGGCTCCGAAGCTCAAGTGGTTCATCACCGAGCAACCGGTGATCCCGCCCAATTGGGCTGGAAAGAATACATTCCTGCCAATCGAAAAGGACCTCGAAGCATTGGCCCAGGCCGATAAGAATATCAAGTTCATCAAGACAAGTCACCTGCCGCACCGTGTGGTAGTGTTCGGCACGGAAGGGATTCTGGTCCTCGGCGAAGAAATGGCCAAAGCCCTTGGGAAGTAGGCGATTCGGGGAGGAAGTCAATTCAAAGAACGACGCTATTAATTATATGTGAACCGACTGTAACCTTTTCGGACCTTGGCGCGTATATAAATAGAATACCGTCCACCAGTGAAGTCGTTGACGGTTCGGAGATGAAGAGATACTTGCGCCTGATGCCCAGGGCGTTCTGGGCGCGGGCTTATCCGGGATGTGCCGGCCTGGCGGGGCCGGCGCCCTTGTCGAAAGGATCGTTACCATGGCGGCATGCAGATACGTGTGTTTGGCGGCTGTTCTCGTTTTGGCGGTTGGGTGGTTCGTCAGTGCGTCGGCGCAGACAACCAGGCCGGCCGGGGACGACATTGACAGGATCGCCGAAAGGCTGAAGGAACGGGGTATAAACCTGGACGCTAACCAAGTCGATCGGGCGAGGAAGGTCATGAACGACCTTCGTGATGGCGTGGAACCGGACCCTGAGCAGATAGGGAAGATCTTCTCGGATATCCGCAAGCAGATGCAGTCGCGGGGCCAGGATCGTTTGAAGGGGATTCTAGGTGCCTCGGATGAGGAGTGGAAGATTCTGGGTCCAAAGATCGATAAGGTCAGGACTTTGTCGGCGCTTCTCCGTGCCGACGTTGTCGGGTTTCGCGGGATGCGGTTTGGCGGCAGTGGAAACCAGCAGTCGGACATTCAGAAGAAGGCTCGAATTCTTCAGGAGACCCTTGAGAACAAGGCGTCCAATCCGACAGAGATCGCCACGGCTTTGAAGGCCTATCGCGCCGCCCGCGCCAAGGGGAAGGAAGACCTTCGCAAGGCCCGGAAGGATCTGAGGGGACTGCTGACGGTTAAGCAGGAAGCCCAACTCGTGACGATGGATTTGCTGGACTAGCCCGCATATTTCACACAGATGTCAGATGATGGTGGCATGGCGCCAAGTTGCGTCAAAGTCTTGGATTTGAGGGCGATCGGCTCGGCCAGTGCAAACCACGCCCTTACCCCCACGAGCAACACCGGGTTGTCAGGTGCTCACGGGGATCGAATAGGCAGGCACCTCCATTCTCGAAGATTGCCAAGGACTGTTTTGTAGAGATCCCGCAGTGGGAAGCCGTTGGCCGGGCAGGCTGGTGACCACAAAGCGCGGGTTCTCGCCCTGGTCGGAATACTCGGCCTTGGCGATTATGCGGCGCTGGCGGTCCCCAAGTCCCGGCGGCGTAGGAGAACTCCTCGAAGAGTCGCTGCTTGAGTCCGGTGCAACGGTACTGCCAGCACGCCGTGGTCATCGAGCGCCGGGCCAGACGCTTGAGGCGATGAACGTCTCGACCAGCACCTTGGCGAGCCTGACCAGGTCGGCCCGCGTGGTGCGATTCTCCA
>CAZMBZ010000122.1:0-14615 GCA_964564285.1 uncultured Planctomycetaceae bacterium
TCGGCGTCGCAGTACTGCTGGCTTATTGTGCGGGCGATATGCTGGCGGACTTGCTCGACGAGCCCGTCGGGGTCGTCGGCGATCTCGGCGGACTCGCACAGGGCCTCGAGGATCGTCTCGAGGTCGCGAATAGACACGCGCTCCCGCACCAACGCCTGGAGAACCTTTTGTATCTGCCCCACATTCAGCTTGTCAGTAACCTCAGCCACCAGATCGCCCGCGGACTTCCTGAGCCCGTCCAACAACTCCACCACCCGCTGACGCGACAGCAACACCTGCGCGTGTCGGCGGATGACCTCAGCCAGGTGCGTAACCACAATGGCGGCAGGGTCGATAACGGTGTAGTTCAGCCGCTCGGCCTGATCGCGCTGGGAGGGGCTTATCCAGACCGCGGGCGTGCCGAAAGCCGGCTCTTCCACTTCCCGGCCAAGAATCTTGCCCGTCACGAACTCGCCAGCGACTGCGAGTAGTTGGTTCGGATACAATCGCGTGCCAGCGACCTTCGCGCCGCGAATCTTGATGACGTAGCCACGGGCATCGAGGCCGAGGTTATCGCGAATGCGTATCGGCGGCACGACCAGCCCCAGTTCCATGGCCAACTGCCGGCGCAACACGGCGATGCGTTCCAGCAGGTCGCCGCCATGTTCGGCATCCACAAGTCTAACGAGCGCGTAACCAAGCTCGATCCGCACCGGATCGACCGCAAGCAGTTGCTCGACGTTCTGGTTCATCGTTTCGGCACCGCTGGTGGCGCCCCCGGAATCGGAGGCAGTGTCCGCCTGGACGTCAGCCCGGTTGCGACGTGTGAGCAGCGCCGCCAAGCCAATGCACCCCACGCCTAGTGTCAGCAACGGACCCTTGGGCAGACTGGTCAGCGAAAGCGCCCCGAGGAACGCCGCCGTGATCATAAGCACCACCGGACGGCTCCCGAGTTGGCTGAGCACCTCCTCGCCCAGATTTGTCCGCGATGAGCGCCGCGTGACCACAAGCGCAGCCGCCACGGAAACCAGGAAAGCGGGAATCTGCGTGACCAGCCCATCGCCAATTGTAAGCCTGGTGAAAAGGCTCGCCGACTGCGACAGGTTCCAGCCGTACTGCATCATCCCGACATAGAGCCCTCCGAGAATGTTGATCCCCGTGATGAGCATGGCCGCGACGGCATCGCCGCGAATAAACTTGCTCGCCCCGTCCATTGCGCCATACAGTTCCGCCTCATTGGCGATCCGCTCTCGTCGCTGCCTGGCCTCGGCCTGGGTGATAGCTCCGCTGGCGAGGTCGGCGTCGATCGCCATCTGCTTGCCGGGCATGGCGTCGAGCACAAACCTCGCCGCGACCTCGCTGATGCGAGCGGCGCCCTTGGTGACCACCACAAACTGGATGATGATAAGTATCGCAAGCAACACCACGCCGACAGGCAGCGAACCACGAGCGACAAACTCGCTGAACGACCATATAACCTGCCCCGGGGCCGTCTGGGCCTCGACGATCGACCTGCCACCTGCCCCGGCCGTAAGGATCAGCCGGGTGGATGCGATGTTGAGCACCAGTCTGAAAAGCGTCGCACCAAGAAGCACCGATGGCAGGACGCTGAACTCCAGCGGAGTGCGAATGTAGATCGCTGTCAGCAGCACGATGGCCGATAGCATAATGTTGGCCGCCAGCAGCAGGTCCATCACGCCCGGGGGGAGCGGCACGAGTACGACGAAAATCAGCGCAGCGACACAGAGCGGCAGCAGCATCCCGCGATGCCTGCTGACCGCCTGGGCCACGCGATCGATTGTCGCCGGTCTCTCAGCCATTGTCATCGTCCTCGCCTGATCGAGGCCTCTGGTTTGTCTTAGTCCTCACACTGCCCGACGCCCCCGTCACTTCACCCACTCGACGAACAGCCACCTGTCTCGTCAGTTGTCGCCGGCGCATCCGCTTTGCCCCGCCGCCGTCGGCACGTTTCATGTCTTCGAGCCACTCGTGGCGGGTCATACGAAGGTCTCGCTTGTGCTGCCATCGCTGGTAGACGTACTCCACCAAACCCAGCACCAGCAGACACAGACCCGCCCGCAGCATCACAGTAACCGCCATACTGCCCGCCTTGCCGACCAGCAACGACGTCCCCAGGCGCGGCGCCGCCAGTATTTGCTCCAGCATAGGCCCAGCCGTCCACCACGCCACCGCCGCCACGGCGACGACCTTCGCAATCGCAAACACGCCACGCACGACCGTTCGAGACGACAGAAGCCTCTGCCATCCGGCCGCGATGGAAACCCGGCCCCAATCGGCCTCGATTCGTTCACGTGCGAAAATGGGTCCGACCTGCGCGAAAGCGACGACCGCGATGAACCCGGCAATCGCTGCCATCAGCCCGGCCGTGCGAGCGATTGCCCCGCCTGCGGCGCTGCTAATCACCTGACCTATATCATCGCGAGCGGGATTCAATTCCATGCCTCGCCCATCGAGCATTGTCTTTGTCATGGATGTCATTTCATCCAGCAACCCAGGGGCGACCAACACCAGGACCAGCAGCGCCGCAAGGCCCGCCGCCGCAGCGGTAAGGTCCGCGCTGCGCGGAACCTGTCCGCGCTTGCGGGCATCCGCAAGCCGCATGGGCGTCGGCTCAAAGGTGCGATCGCCGGTCTGGTCTGTCGAATCTTGGGCCATATCTATCCCGAAGCCCCCGTAAGGGCGATTATGTTCTTTTGCAGATACATCGCAGCAGCCTCCGTCAGAGGCCCCATCGCTGCCAACGAGGCCGTAAGTACAATCAGGCCTATCAGCGGCCTGAGCGGCAGGCCAACGCTCAGCAGCCCGAAAGTGGGCAGTGTCCGCTGCACCAGGCCGATCGCCACCGTCGCCAGCAGCATGGCGATCAACACGGGCGCCGCCAGCTTCAGCGCCAGCACGAAGGCTGCCCCAAGCATCGCAATCACCGGCTCGAGCAGAGAACCCGGCTCGACGAAGCCCATCGGAGGGACCGTCTCGAAACTCGCCAAAAGCCCGCCGACCAGCGCCCTGTGCCCGCCGACGCCGAGGAATATCACCGTCGCCAGCAGCACGAACAGCCCGCGTATCGCGGAAGGGGCATCTGGATTGGTCGAGTCGATCACGTCGGCAAGGCTGAGACCCATCTGGTTGCTGACGTGAAACGCACCGAGTTCCACGCCGGCGAAGATAAGCCCCGCGAGGTAGCCAACAGCAGCACCAATACCAAACTCGCACGCGCCCGCCGCAAGCAAGTCAAACAGGTTGGCGGGAATCGCAAGCGGCACCGCAATTCGAGCGACCGCCGCCAGACCCATCGCCGCGGACATCGCCAGGCGCAATTTCACGGGTACGGCCGAGTGGCCAAAAACCGGCGCGAAAAGCAGCATGCCGGCAATGCGCAGCGTCACCAGTCCAAGCGTCGGTGCCCAAACCGCAATGTCTGCGAGGTCAGTCATCCTCGCGGCGACTCCTTCTATTGCATGGTGTCTGGCAGCCCGTTTAGAAAGCTATCTCTGCTGCGGGCGGCCTGGATTCCTGCGCGTCTGCGTCAAAAAGCCTCGGCAATACTAAGGCATTGCCTGCGTTTTCTTCCTTGATGCTCGAAATCCCGGCTCGCTCTCGCGACGAGATTCATTTCTAAACGGACTGCTAGGGCAGTGATGCGAACATCTCCTGTCCGAACTCGACGAGTTTTTCCATCATCCAAGGCCCTACAATCGCCAGCGCCACGAGCACGGCGATTATCTTAGGCACGAACGTCAGGGTCTGGTCCTGCACCTGCGTCACAGCCTGGAGAACGCTGACAATGAGCCCAACAACCAGCGCTGTAACCAGCACAGGCGCGCCGGCCACCAAGACCAGCATTACTGCCCGTCTGGCAAAATCGAGCGCATCGTAGGTTCCCATCACGCGGACCTTTCCTTAGCCAAAGCTTCCCATCAGTGTGCCGACCACAAGTCGCCATCCGTCGGCCAGGACAAACAGCAGCAGCTTGAACGGGAGCGAAACCAGTACCGGCGGCAGCATGAGCATTCCCATCGAGACCAGCACGGCTCCGACAAGAATGTCAACGATGACGAACGGCAGGAAGATTCGAAATCCCATGTAGAACGCGATCTTCAATTCGCTGACGACGAAAGCCGGCACGAGCGAGATGGTAGGCACCTCGCCCCATGTCAATTGTTCGACGGTTGCAGCATCGGTTTTAGGCAGGAAGAGGAAGACATCGTCGGTGTTGCCGCCGGCCTCGATCTGGCGAATCATGAACTTGCGCACGTGCTTCTCGCCGACCTCGACGGCCTGGCCACGATCGATATCGCCCGCAAGGTATGGCGAGACGGAATCGCTGTAAACGCTCTGCCAGACCGGCGCCATTACGGTGACGGTCATCAGCAGCGCCAACCCGAAAAGCACCTGGTTGGGCGGCACGTTCTGCGCGGCGATGGCTTGGCGAAGCAGGCTCAGTACGACAATGATCCGGGTGAAACTGGTGATCATCACCAGTATCGCCGGCGCCAGCGAAAGGATCGTCACCAGCACGACCCACTTGACCGTATCGACCAGACCTTGGGGAGTTTCGGTTTCCGGCAGCAGGCGCACCAGGTCGGCCGGCGTGGCTGGGGCGGTTCGCGGAGCCGTGGTGGCAGGCGCTTGCGCAGCGGGAGCATCCCGGCCAGCCGGGGCAGCCGAAGCAATCCCGGCCGCGACGGCCAGAACCACCCATGTTGTCGCTGCTCGCGCGATCATTCCTTGTCCGCCTCGCTCTGGACGACCGGCGTGTCTTTCGCCGACGCGCCGCCCTTTGCATATCGCTTCAGAAGGCCCGCGAAGGTTCCATCCTTCGCGGACTTGACCGCCTGCATCAACTCATTCACCTCAGCCGGGTCCGTCACCTCAGCCAGCGTGCTCATCGCCCCACTGCCAGTGCCAATCAGCACCAGCCGCTTCCCCAACCGCACCAACAGCAACTGCTGATGCGGCGCAACCGACGCTTTTGCAATTACTTCCATAGGCCCGGTAAGGCTCGTCGTGCCGGCAGCTCCCCAGCGACGGAGAAACCACCGCGCCGCAAAGATAAGCGCCGCCACTACCGCGAGGGCTCCCAGCGTTCGCAGCCAGCCATCGGACTTATCGTTGTCGGACCCACGTCCAACGCGCCGGGATTCATCGCCGCCATTGCGTCTGGTCACCGCTCGGCTGGATGGATCGCCCGAAGGCGCCTCCGCCTTCGTCGTCGTCGCCATCGCCGACCTATCGCTCGTCGGACCGCCGGCGCAGGGGACGGCCCACGACAGCGCCAGCATGAATAGCGCTGCTGTGGACACTGCTGTCCTATGGCTCCAGCGTCGTCCGTTCATTTCGTTCTCACTGACCTCGATCCGAGTTACCTGCCTCGGGACCGGAAGGTGGCAATCCGCAATTCGCTCCTGCCAGACCGCAGCGCATCACCTCACCGACCCGAACGCAATAGCATCCATCCGTCACTACCAACTCGCCGCGAGCGATTCGCCTGCCGTCGGCAACGATGTCCGCATCGCAATCCGCCGGCTCACTCAGCACAATCTCGCTGCCGGGCGCGAACCTCGCCGCTTCCTCAGCAGGCAGCCAGGCATGCCCAAGTTCCACTCGAATCCGGCGTTTCATATTCGATGCCTCTCAAGTCCGCAATCGCCCTGGGACCACGCGCTCGCTGGCAGCGACGCCGTGGCAGCGTAGGCCTCATCAAGTTGCCGCGTCTCCAGGCGTGCGGCATGTTCGGCCTTGCAGGCCAGAAGCTTGTCACGAACGATCTTTGCCGCCTTGTACCGGGTCATCGCGGAAACCAGGTCCGCTCGTTTATCCTCAAGTTCCGTGTCAGCGATCTTCTGCCTTGCCACCAGCAGCGATATTTGCCGACGCAAAGTCGATACTCCATCACGGTAGCTCCCGGCGAAGTTGGCCTGTCCGGCCTCGACGAGACGCTGCCTTGCGGCCTGGTGCTGAGCGATCATCGCGCGTTCCAATTTCGCCAGCCGCAACTTAAGCTCATCGGCTTGGCCTCGGGCATCATCGAACGCCTGTTGTGCGACCTGCTTGGCGTTGCGACTGATCGCCAGCAGTATCTCGACACGCCTTAGCTTTCGCTCATCGCTCATCGGCGGCCACCTTTACCTTGTGCCTGAACCGGCGCCATTCTGGCGGCCTGGGCCAATTCCTGCCGCGTCGCGCGGAGGCGGGCATGGAGGTCCAGCAGGCCCATACGAGCCTGGTCAAATGTGGCCGACTGGTCGATCCGCTGAGCGAAAAGTTCCCTCACGGCCGGGGCCATGCGTATGGCCAGGTCGTGCTCGATGCTTGTACCCATGCGGTACGCACCGATGTTGACCATGTCCTCGACTTCGTCGTGCAGGGCCAGCAGGCTAAGCACCTTTCTCGCGGCCTCCTGGTGCTCGGCGTCGGCGACATCGACCATTACTCGGCTGACGCTCTGGAGCACGTCTACGGCGGGGAACTGCCCGCGATTGGCAAGCGATCGCGACAGGCAGAGGTGCCCATCCGTAACAGCGCGGGCCGCGTCGCCGACGGGGTCGGCCAGGTCGTCACCCTCGACCAGCACGGTGTAGAAGCCTGTTATCGAGCCGCTCCCGACCCGGCCTGAACGTTCGAGAAGCTGCGGCAGCAGGTTGAACACGCTCGGCGGATAGCCCTTGGTTGCGGGCGGCTCGCCGGCAGCCAGGCCTATCTGCCGCTGTGCCATCGCCAGACGGGTAAGCGAATCCGTCAGCAGAAGCACATCCTTGCCCTGATCGCGGAAGTACTCCGCGATGGCCGTCGCCACTGCCCCGCCCTGCACGCGGAGCAACGGTGGCTCGTCACCGGTGGAGACAACCACGACTGCCCGGGCCAGGCCATCTGGCCCGAGATCCTTCTCGATGAAATCCCGCACCTCCCGACCTCGCTCGCCGATCATCGCGATGACGATAACGTCGGCCTCGGTGTGGCGGGCGATCATGCCAAGCAATACGCTTTTGCCTACTCCGCTGCCGGAGAGTATTCCTATCCGCTGGCCTCGCCCGACGGTGAACATGGCGTCGATCACCCGCACGCCGGTGCCCAGAGGCTCGGTAATCCGCCGGCGTTGCATGGGACCCATCGGCTCGGGCCAGATCGGCATGCGGCGTTCGGTGCGAATCTCCCCCTTGCCATCGATGGGCCTGGCGAAACCGTTGACAACTCGCCCAAGCATGGCTGGGCCTACGCCGATGGCTTGTTCGTCGGCAGAGCAAACGACGCGGTCGCCGCGGCAGATCCCGGTCACCCCGCCCATCGGCATGACCAGCGTTTCGGCGCCCGAGAAACCGATCACACGGGCCTCCAGAGCACTCGATCCGCGGCATATCCTGCAACCGGCGCCGATCGGCGCCGAGAAGTCAGACACACTCACGGTCAGCCCGGCAACAGAGCGCACCCGCCCCGCCACCGTCACCGGACGGACATGCTGGAGAATCTGTCTGTATGGGGCAAGTAAACTCATTTCACGGCGTATCGCGTTGTGTCTTCCTTCGCGATCAACTCACTTTCTGTTGTCTCGTCGCCGCCGACTGAGACGTATCGGCCGCAATTGTCATCGCCGGCATGCGAACCCAGCAAAGCCTCGACTACATTGTCCAGTTGCGTTTTGATGGTCGCATCGATCTCGCCTTCGGCGGTGTGAACTTTCGCTCCGCCCGGCGAGATTTTGTTGTCGCCCACCAACGTGACCCGGCCTGTATGGTTCAGCGACTCGATCAACTCTGGAATATTTTCTGCCAAGGCCTTTAACTGGCCCGGGTTCACCTTCACTCGAAGCTCGCGGGCGTGGTCGGTCAGTTCGAGAACCTTGCGGACGTTCTCGGTGGCCGCGGAGATATCCCGAACCGCAACCCGGCCTACGATCTTCGCCGCCAAGAGCAGCGCGAACTCCAGCAACTCCTGTCGCCCGGCATGGAGTATCTCCGCGCGGGCGTCGGTCAACTCGACGACGATAGCTCGCAGTTGATCAATCACTTCGGTCGAGGCAGCAGCCAGTTCCTGCCGAGTGTCGGCCTGGGCCTTGCGACAGCCTTCCTCGTAGCCGTCGTTTTGTCCGCGAGCCAAGCCCTCGGCGTAACCCTTGGCTGCGGCGGCGTCGCACGACGCCTCGGCCTGCGCTCGGGCCTCAGCCAGGATCTTCGCCGCCTGCCGGCGCGCATCGAGTATCACCGTCCGCGCCTCGGTCGCCAGGTCGTCCAGACCTCGGACAGCCACCTCCGCCGTCGCCGCGTCACACGAAGCGAAACTTGAGCCCCTCAAGGGGGCCTGGGTCTGGCCGATCGCGTTGGCTTTTATGATTCGTGCCATGTTCTATTACCTCAGGCCAGCATCTCGCTGCCGTTACGTGCCGAGGAAGACGTGTAAAGCCCGTCCTCGAGCCTGCGAACCGCCGCGACGACACGCTCCTGCGCCGCCTCGACATCACTGAGTCGCACCGGTCCGATGCGGGCCATCTCATCTCGCACCTTGCCCGCCGCAACGCGTGGAAGCGACGAAAGCATCTTGTCCGTAACCGCCGCCGAAGCCGTGCGAAGGGCAATCGCCAACTCGTCGCTGGCGAGCGATTCCAGAGCGCTTCGCAAAACCGTCCGCGGCAGCAGGGCTACGTCATCGAATACGAACATCCGCTTGCGGATCGACTCCGCCAACGCCGGAGCCATGCCGGTCAGACCGTCAAGCACCGCCTTTTCCGTCGCGCCGCCGGCATGGTTGAGAATGCGAGCCATCTTGCCCACCCCACCGTCATTGGAGCCCGAGACGGCCTGAGTCTGATTCCCGTCAAGGCCAGAAACCTGATCGGGAGAGTCGGTCCATTGCTCGATGAGACCGCGCAAGGCCTCGCCCACCACCGCCGGTTCGACGCGACCCAACGCCGCGATTCGACGCGATACGTCAACCTGACGCTCCGCACCGAAATCCGCCAGGACCTCAGCCGCGACCTCCGGCGATACCTGCGCCAGGATCAGGGCCTGTGTCTGCGGGTGCTCGGCTGCGAGCATCGTGCGGAGCTGATCGCTCCCGGCCTCGCGAAGCCTCGTCAGAGGATCGCCCAAATCGCGTGTCGCCGTGGATTCGCCCAACGCGTCGGCCTGGTCGACGGGCGACTGCTGCGCGAGCCGCCGAAGCATCCGGCCACGCCCATAAGCCAGAACGCCACACCAAAGACCCAGCAAAGCCAGCGACCAACAGCCTGCCGCCGCCAAAGCCTCGGCGTGTGAATACTGAATGGACTCGCGTGGTAGAGATGGGGACGTCACGGCCGCTACCGTCGCGGGCGCCGCGTCGTAGTACCAGTCCACCTTGACCGCCCCGGCCGATTCGACGTCAGTGCCGGGTTCCAGACCTACCGCTCGCATCACGGCCCGCCGCACTCGGGCAAGCCGGTCGGCGGCAAATGAATCGAGTTGAGCGTCGGTTGGCTCTGCGGAGTTGCCGTCAACGGCCACCATCGAAGACGCCAGGTAGCTTCGAGGCACCGACACCGACGCACCAACGCACCGCCCCACGCCATCGTCTCCGACAACCGAGACGCTAACCACCACGTTGGGGATGTAGGCAATGGCATCGCGAACCCGGCCGGCGTAATAGGCCTCGGCCCGATGGAGTTGCTCGGCGGGTCCCTCGATCACGGCCAGTATATCATCGCCAAGGCGGTAGCTTCTACCCGTGCCGTCCACGATGCGGACATCCGCAGGATCCATTCCAATGACGCTACCGGAGACAAGGTCACCGATGGCGGCAACCAGGCTGGCATCCACGCGCGCGTCTTGGGCCAGTGTGATGTGAACGGCCGAGGTCGGCCTGGCGGCGGGTCGGCCTAGACGAGACCCGCTGCCGGGCTCGATAATCACCGTCGCGCGGCGAACGCGGGGCCATTGAGAAATAAGCGAGCCCAACTTGGCCATCTTTGCTGCCTGCCATCGCTTGTCGCTCTGGGCCTGCGTGCTCCAGATATCGCTTTTGGAGGCAAGTTGCTCGAACGTCTCAGCCTCGCCGCCACCTGCCTGGACGGGTGAGCCTTCACGCTCAAGCACCGCCACCAGCCGATCCATGTGCTTGGGGTCCACCAGCAGGCGGGAGTTCTCGACGCAACAGGAAATGCCGCAGTTCTCAGCCAGCGAAACCGCCAAGGCCAGATCCGTCGCATCCATGGGCCCGGCGGTGAGGGGTTTATACACCGGTTGGGCCGGCGCAAGCTCGGCGACCAGCCAGACCACCCCCGCCAACACGACAAGGCAGAGTCCGCCGGCCAGAGTCATGGCGCGCGGACTCAACGCCCTGAGGCGAGCCATGCATCGTGCTGCCCATTCACCTATGAGGCCCATACTGACGGTCCTCCATGACCGCTGAAGCCTAAGTCACAATGTCTAAGTCTTACCTGATCCTTGCTCTGCGATAAGTCCGTTCTTGCTTTGGTCGAGGCCTCCGTCGGCCTGCGCTGCTTTCTCATCCAACCGGTCGCAATACTCGCGAATGGCCGCCAAGTGCCGGCCCTGCGCCTTAAGTTCGACGATCAGGTCCAACCGCGAGAACACCGATTCGTCGTAGAGCCGGTGCCCGCCCTCAGTCCACTGGGCCTCGTGCAGCAGGCCCATGATCGTGTAGTTGTGAACAGTCTGCCGGCTCAGCCCGCAATAGGTCACCACCTCGCCGATGCGATACAACTTCGGCGGCCTCGGGCGACGGCCTGCGCGCAGCACCAAGTCATCCCGCGACGATAAGCCGCCAGTTTTCGAGCTAGCGCTATCCATCGATCTGTCCAATCAACATCTCCAGGCAGCTTTACTCGAACCCGGAACAGGGTCTGTACTGTCCTTGACCCTGACGGTTCTTCCTCTACGAGACGTGCCAGCCTTACCGAACACAATACCTTTTACATTATATAAAAGGCATTCTCACTCCCCTTCCGCCAACCTGTCAATAAAAAATCTCTAAAGACCGATAATATTCTCACCCAGTCGCCGAGAAACCATGTCATGTTGCTATAAAATCAAGAGTTAAGCCACATATGACAACTGTCTGATTCCGGGAATCAACAGGCCAGAAACGCCCGGCACGCCATAGTTACACAGGTCAAACCAAACTTTTGACGCGTCAGCCCACGACCCCAGCGCAGGCGGGCGCGAGTGGGCGTTTGCGGAAATCTCGGACATGCACAGCGTCTGAATGCGAGGTCTGGCTTTCGGGCGGACAAGAAACAATCGCTGCCCTGGGTTCATTGTTACCCAAAAGGCCCTGTGAAATGTCCATGTATGTTAAGGGGAAGTTCGGCAACTGCCATGCGTCACCCCGCCTGCTGGCCGGTGCGGGCCGAACCGGCAATTGGCCTGGCGCCTCGGGTGCAAGGCAAACCTTTTCCCCACGTGCATCGCTCGGAGCTGTGTGTACAATGCGAACTATGATCGTGCATCGAATACATATTGTGCTGGCGGCACTGGCTGTGATGCTAGCGGCGGGTTGTTCGGATCGCGCTGGCGAGAGCGACGCGAATCGCCCGACATCCCGGCCGGTGATCGAAGAGATCGTGGTTGCGCCTGTCATCGAGGACATCGTTCCGGTCCGCTTTGCCCCGGCTGTTACGCAACCGGTGACAGCGCCCGCGCCCCAGTCACGGCCGACGACTGCGCCCGCGACCAGGCCGACCACCACGACCAGGCCAACGCCGCGCCCGGCCACGGCACCGGCAACCATGCCTGCGACCATGCCGGCGACTGCCCCAGCGGCGATGGCCCCCGCTTTGGCGCCTGAAAGCGACCCCAACTACTTCATCGCCGCCGGGGACCGAGCCTTGGCTCGCGACGATCCCAACACGGCCATCAAAATGATGTACCGCGCCGTCGAGCTCGACCCCACCCGCGTCGCAAGCCTGCGGGGACTGTCGGTTACGCTCGTCGCGGCCCGGCGGTTTTCCGAGGCCGTGCCGATCTACGATTCCATCCTCGGCATGGACCCGAATGACCAGACAGCAAGGTTCAATTTGGCCTTGGCGCTCACTCGCGTTCGGGACTTCGGCCGGGCTCAGAAGGAATATCGCATCATAGTGGAAAAGGATGAGCGATTCGTAGAGGCTCAGTACAACCTGGCAATGCTGTACCACGCTCAGGGCAAGCTTCAGGACGCCCGACGAACGTGGCTGAAGGTTATCGAACTTGCTCCCAAAATGGCCTCGGCGCACCGGCTGCTGGCGGAGGTGTACATGGACCTCGCCAAACCCACCGAGGCGATGGACTGCTTCGCCGAGGCTGCCAAGCTGAAACCCGACGAGGTCTCCTCGTGGATGAACCTCGCCACTGCCGCCAGGCAGGCCGGCAGCTACGGTCGGGCTATGGTGGCGATACACCGCGCCGAAGACCTGGCCCCGCAGGATGCGCTGGTTCAGTACCGTCGCGGCGAACTGCTGCTGGAACTTCACCGCACGACCAATAAGCCCGAACTGCTGGCCAACGCAATCGCCGCGTGGCGAAAGAGCCTGAAACTGGACCCAACGCAAACCGAACTGCGGGACAAACTGGCCCGAATCGCGGGTCCGACAACCGCCCCCACAACCGCCCCGACGACAAAACCCGCAGCGTCTCGGCTATAAATGGACGCCGGTTAATCATGGACTCACCAAGCGGAAAGGAACTCTCCGATGACTCTTGACATCAAATCTTTTGCGGCAATGGCACGCGTTACCGACGGAGCGTGGGGAACGCAGATGCAGCTTGACGGGCTGGCCCCAGGCGCGGCCCCGGAACTCTGGAACACCGATAACCCCGCCGGAGTCCAGGCCGTCGCGGCAAGCTACGTCCAGGCCGGCAGCGACGTTATCCTGACCAACACCTTCGGCGCCAACCGTTTCGTCCTGGCCCGGCACGGTGCGGCCGAGCGAGCGGCGGAACTTACCGAGGCCGGCGTCGCAATCAGCCGAAAGGCCGCCAGCGACCGCGTGAAGGTCTTCACGTCGATGGGCCCGACCGGCAAGATCGTGATGATGGAAGAGGTGCCCAACGAGGAAATCGTCGCCGCCTACGAGGAAATCGCCCGCGCCGCGGAGACCGCCGGCGCTGATGCGATCGTGATGGAAACCTTCAATGAACTGGCGGAACTCGAACTCGCCGTCGAGGGAATCGCCAAGGGCTGCTCGCTGCCGGTGATCTGCTCGATGACGTTCGATTCCGGGCCCGACAAGACCGCGACCACCATGGGTACCCAGCCGGGGGAACTCGCAAGCATGGCTGCCCGAACGGGCGTGGCAGGCCTCGGCGCCAACTGCGGCATCGGGCCGGATAACTACGTCCGGATCGCCGAACTTCTTCGGGCGGCGACGGATCTGCCGATCTGGATCAAGGCCAACGCGGGCCTGCCAGAACTTGGCCCGGGCGGGAAAACGGTCTTCCCGATGGGACCCGAGGAGTTTGCCCGTTACGTCCCTGCCATCATCTCTGCCGGGGCCAACTTCATCGGCGGATGCTGCGGCACGACGCCGGAACACATCCGCCTGGTCAGGGCAGCTATCGACAAGATCAACGCGTGAGCAACCTATGAGAAAAGCATTGTAAATCGAAGCGAAACGCCGCCAAATCGGACCGCATCGAGGTTCAAAGGCTACCTGCTGGGAAGGCGGCGTCCGCGTACCGTTCGCCGCGTGGGGGCCGGGCCGGATCCCCCCCCCCCCGGCCGGCTCAATAACGGCATCGACGGGCTGGACCAGAGTGCCCTGCTGACCGGCCAGACCGTAAAAAGCGCCCGTGATCGGTGGTTCTACTTCCACAGGGGCGCCCTGAAGGCCGTGCGAAAGGACCAATGGAAGCTCATGCTCGCTGAAAAGGAATTGTTCGACCTCGAAAACGACCCGGGCGAACAGGAAAACATCGCCGCCGAACACCCCGAAAAGGCCGGGCAACTGCTGAAACTTGCCGAATGGGCCAAGACCAATCTTCAGCCCATACAAGCGGTTGTGGAAAACCGTAAGGACAAGCAAACCACGCGATGAGAGAAAAACATAAACTGGATGTATTCATCCAGAATTAGTGGTCCGGTGCGACCCGTCGGCAGGTTAAAAGCATTATGATTAGTACCATCATCTGCGGCCTGTCTGACGTGCTCGTTCCCGGTCTGCGGGGAATCCAGAACCCACAGCCCCTTGCCACACGTGCGGCCGGCGACGTGATACTCGAGCGACTCGTGGCCGACGACCTCCACGACCTGTACATCGGTGCCATGACAGCCGATGAGTTCTGCCACCGCCTCCTGGACCGTGCGGGCTGGCCCGCGGATGCCGAACACCTTCGCGCGGCCATCCGCGAGCAGTTTCTCGACGAGGTGCCCGGCACGGCCGAGGTGCTGCGGACCTTGACGGGCCGATACCGTCTGATCCTCCTGGCCGACCAAGCCCGCGAGTGGGCCGATCACATCCGCCGACAGCACCCATCGCTTATGGAACTCTTCGACCGAGCGTTCTTCTCCTACGATTTTAAGCAGACAAAGGCAGACCCCGGCACATTCCGAATGGCCCTCGGCCTGCTTAGCGACGCCCCGGACGAGTGCCTTCTGATCGACAGCGACCCGGCGAACATCGCCGCCGCGGCCGGTGCCGGAATCGG
>CAZMBZ010000123.1:0-14614 GCA_964564285.1 uncultured Planctomycetaceae bacterium
GTATTGCTGCTGCAACGGTTTGGCGGCCGTGCCGAGCACCACATCACCGACGACGACGAGGTATCCCCATCGCCGTTTGCTGTCGCCATCGGTCGGCGGCAATTCGTAGGTCCTGATGGTCTTGCCGGTTGCCACATCCAGGCGATGGCAGGCGTCGAACGCCGCGACGAACAGTCCGGCCTCACCAACCACCGCGTTGCCGCCATCGACGTCCACACGAACGCGGACCGCGCCGGGCAGGTCGCGCTTCCATAGCACCGTACCGTTGTATACATCGCAAGCCATCAGGTTTTCGCCGCCCTGGATAAACATCCGCCCGTTCAGCGCCAGCGGGCTCATGGCACGGCCATGGCGTTCTACCATACCCAGCGGACCCGGATCGCCGTACCACAGAAGGCCCAGCGGCCCGTGTACGAGCGTGTCGCCCGAGCACGCGGTGTTTTGCGGGTTGGCGTACAGCCCTCGCCAGCTGCCGCCGCCAGCGACTTTGCCCCGGACGTGTTTCCTAACGGCCATACCGTCCGAACCGCGATCGAACGACACTGCCACTCCGCCTTCGGGCCGAAGAATACGCTCACAGTTTTGAGGCAGTTTCCCTGACTTGCCGGCAAGGCAGTCGCCTTCCGAGACAATCAGATTGGCAAAGTAGTCCGGGAGATCATCGACGCCCCAAGGCTCGACGGCAATACGGGCGCCCAACAGCCCGGCCGCTTCAACCGCCTGCCGTACGACGACAAGTTTCTTTGGATCGGGTTGCAGTATGAGAATCTTCAACTCGGTTTTCCGGGCAAGTTCGATAGCCAAATGCCCCGAGACGCAGTCTCGAACCAAGCACCAGCCCTTGGTGATGCCCGTTGCGGCAACAACTTTCCCCGCCGCCGCAGCGATGTCCTCCGAAGTGGCCACCGATTTCGAAACGCCCCCTGGGATGATCCGCCTGGGTTGGGCAATCCGCCGGGCAGCGAAGCAGTAGACACCGCCAGCGTCGGTACTGACCACCAGACGTCCCCCGCTGACGGCAAGCCCCACAGCCCGCCCCATAACCTTGGTAGACCATGTTTTCTTGAGCGTACCGGCATCGATCGCCGTCACGTCGCCATCGCCGCCGACGAAAATCGTCGAGCCGGCGCGAATGATGCTTACCCGCCCTGGCAACACCATACGCCTTGCCACGCGCTCGGATCGGGCGTTGAAAATAGCTTTCTTCGCTAGAATGGCCTGGGGCTTTAGGGCCTCGATATTCCGAAGCTTCTCATCGGCGGTCAGCACCAAGGCTTCAACTGGCTTGGTCTGTCGGATGACAAAGCCCGCGCTGGCCCAGTCGGCATTGTCATTCCTAACGCTGCCGTCACCCGGATCAGCTAGAAGCCGCACTTCCCTGCTGCCGGCGGGAATGGGCACGCAAATATTCCAGTGTGCGTTCTTGCCGGTTATTACTGCGGTCTTGTGCGCCTCCCGGTCATCGATGAAGACCTTGAAGACCACCGAGCCGCGCTGGCCGACTTCGTCGTCGACGCCAACGGTGGCGACAAATAACCGATAGCCCGCCTTGATGGGATAGGCCAGTTCCGATGTACTGCGAACGCCCAGGCCCCTGTCATACTTCAGCCCGCCGATCCGCAACGGATTGCCCTTTACGGACTTGTCGCGGACCATATTTCCCCATTCGGCCGGCTTGTTGGTCGGCGTCAGGTCCCCAAGGTACACATCTGGAAGCGGGATGCTGTCGGGGAAGTTCCAGCCTGCCTTGGTGGCTGCGGTGATGGCTTCGACCCGGGCGAGCTTTGCCTCAGCCTCAGCGATGCGTCGTCCGGCGTCGTCCCACTTGCGCCGATCGATAATCTCCACACCCTTGGGCGTAACCGCCTGTGCGGCCCCGGCAGTCAAGGCCATGTCGATACCGTTGCCGCCCCAGAGGAACGCCTTGCCGCCGGACTTGCCCGTCTTGGCATTGTAGGCGGTCTTGAACGGACTGCCGCTGCTGTCTACGCCCGCCAGCAGACGGTCGCCATCTAGCATGGCCCACGTGCCGCCTCGCTTGCCGGGAACCTTGGCGTAAAAGAGCATACGCCCGGTCTCACGGTCAAAAGCCGCCGGCATGGCCCGGCCGGACGGAACGTAAAGGGCCGTCTTGGAGGCAAGCAAGTAGCCCTGCGGCGAGATGCCGCCGAAGGCGAGTTCGTGCGACCGCCCGCCGATTTCGTCGTTGCACCATATCACCTTGCCGTCGGCGGCGCCCAAGCAGCAGATGTAGACCCCCTCCAACGGGAACACCCCAGCCGTAGCGAAAACCTTGCCGTCGTCGACCAACACGCTCGTTCGCACCGGCCAGGTGGAAATCATTCGCCCATTGCCGATGACCTTGCTCGCGTCCGGACCCACCAGACACCGCCAGGTGAGCTTGCCCGTGCCGGCGTCAAGGCAGTAGACGTAACCGTCGTCGGAGCCAAAATAAACTTTCCCGCCGGCAACCGATGGCGCGAAACGAACCGGCCCTTCAGTAGCAAATGTCCAGCGAACCTTACCGCTGGACAGTTCGATGGCAAAGACCTTGTCATCGACTGACGATCCAAAGTAGGCCATACCTTGGGCAATGGCAACGTGGAAGGCGTTGTCGCTGTGGGCACGCGGCAGTTCCTCGGCCGGGACCGGCCAGGCCGGATGCGGCGCGACGTCCGAACGGAACACCCACTGCAACTCCAGCGGAAAAGCGGGCGACACATCCGTTCCACCGGTTCGCTGGTTGTCGCCGCGATACGTGGGCCAATCTGCGGCCGACACGCCTGCCGTGGTTAGCATGGTCCCCAGGAGCATCCCAACAACGGTCACCCAATCAAGTCCGAACCGTTTCATCTTCGCTTCTCCATCTGCGATGTGTAGCGGCTGACACCTGCGCAAACTTTTAACGCGCAGATCCGCACTCCAGGCCTCACGCGCCTCGTCGCTGATTCTATCGGGTGCTCAGGCCGCGACAAGCCATAACATGTTCGGGGCAACCGATGGCGGCCCCGGCCTATGGCCTGGGGCCTTTCTCGCTCGCGGGCAGGACCTCGATACGAAGCACGCGCTTGGTGGACTCGCGAATGCGGGTGTGGTCGGCTATGCGAAGCGGCGCGACGTAAATGACTCCCTGCTGGTCGGCCACGACGAAGACCTCCCGCCGGCGAGCTATGGAGAGTTTGGAGTTAGTCAGAAAGTTGCTGACGGTCTGCCGACCCGGAGCGCCCAGCGGCACGAACGCATCGCCGTCACGCCTCGGGCGAAGCGTCATCGCCCCCCGTACGTAGTCGGCATCCAGCCATTGCACGCGGCCTGGCGGTTTTGCGCAGTGTTCGACGAACCCGGCCGGATCGAAGGGGATCTCCTCGCAGCGGACAATCCGCCCGTCTGGCAGTGTTACGACAGTGCCGGCGAAAAGTCGAATATGCCAACTCGGAGTCTCGACGGGACCGGGCGCAGGCTGAAGTATCAGTTCGTCAGCCTCTCGACGGGCCAGGATGTTTCCCGGCAGCGTGATGGCCGAGGGGGGCTGCTCTGCCGGCAGCGCGGCGAGGTCGGCCAGTTGCCCGGCGGTCAGGTCGCCCAGCGGGGCATCGAGGGCCTCCAACCCAGCCCGTAAAGCGTAACAGCGCTGCACGGTGGGCGCGTCGGCCAGGCGGGCGGCGTCCAGCACGAGTCGATATGGGTCTTTGTCATCGCGGCGGGCGCCATCCAGCAATTGCCTGCCCGTCTCGGCGAGATGGTCTTCAGCATCACCGACGGCCCCAGCCAGGCGAAGCAGCGCGTCGTCGACTCGCGGGTTCATCCGGTCTCGCATGAGCGGCAGCAGTTCGTGACGAATAAAATTGCGGCGGTAGACAGTATCGGCGTTGGTGGAGTCAGTCCGCCAGGCAAGGCCCCGACTCAGGCAAAACTGCTCGATCTGCTCGCGCCGGACCCCCAGTAGCGGGCGGATAATTCGGATGCCAGGAGCGCCCGCCAGGTCTCGCTCGGCTGGGATGCCGCGCAAGCCCCGTAAATGTGTGCCGCGAACGATCCGCTGGAGAATCGTCTCGACGTTGTCATCGGCGTGATGGCCCGTGGCAACAGCGGCGGCGTCCACACGCTTGGCGGTCTTGGTGAGAAACTCGTACCGGACGGCCCGGGCGGCGGTTTCGACGCTCATCGCCCTCTCGGATGCTACCGCGGCCACGTCGATTGCCTCGACAACGCAGGGCAGATCCCACCGCTCGGCGAGATCGCCAACGAAGGCGGCGTCAGCATCAGCGTCGCAACGCAGACGGTGGTTGAGATGGGCCACGGAAAGCTGCCACCGCCGGTCCGGGCGGGCGGCAAGCTGACGCAACACCGCCAGCAACGCCATGCTATCGCACCCACCGCTGACGGCCACGACAATTGCCTGCCCGGCCGATATGAGTTGTCGCCGGTCGACAAACGCCTCGACGTCGCGGACAAACGCATCCGACGTTTGCGTCTGCTGGGGCGGCTTGGTTGTGGGGTCCGGTTCGTTCACGGTTGGATTGGCTCCTTGCTCGCGGGGGCACCGTCAGTATATTATCATGCTTTGGCTTCCGGGAAAATGCTCGTATGAGACCCATACCACAGAATCGACACCTGTTGGCGGTAATGATCCTGACCGCGGCCGCGGCCCTGGCGGGATACCTCGCCCTGTACGACACCAACCTGGGCAGTTCGCAGGTGAACATCGCCGCCACGGCAGTCAAGCGCCATGACTCATCGGCATTCGCTCACGACCCGGTCTTCGGCAAGAGCAAGCTGTGGCTATTCAACACGCCGGCCTACCAGAGCATGCTGGAGCTGGTGCTGGTTCCCACGGACTACCAGGACCTGATGCTGCCGTTTCGCGTGGCGACCGGCGTGCAGACGCTTCTGCTGCTATGCGGCATGTATGCGTTGCTATTCTGGCAAACGCGGAGTTGGTCGGTCTCGGTATTCACAGCCGTTCTCAGCGTGCGAATGATCGAGACGTTCAGCGGGGCATTCTGGGGAGCCGGCACGCTGTCGTGCGTAACACCGGCAGGCCTGTGCCTGGCTCTCTGGCCGCTGGTGATATTGGCCTTTGCCCGCTACACCCGGCCCGAACCTGACGGGCGGCGTCTTTCCAAATGGCGGGTGATACTGATCTTTTTCGTGGTGGGCCTGCTAGGCAACTTCCACCTCGTAACCGCAATGAACATGACGCTGGTGCTATTGATCGCCTACGTCATCCGGAACAGATTTACGCCCCGCTGCCTGCCCGTGGCCCTTGCGGCGGGTGTGGCGGCAACGGTAGCGGCGCTGCCTTACATCTGGTATTACTTCGGCTTGCGTGCGAGAATGACCGCCAGCTTGGCAGCGCCCTCGGCAGAAACCGTATTCGAGGCCCTGCGCATCGGCGACCTAGCGGTGTTTTACCCGGAGTTGCTCAAGGGCATGCTGGACTGGCGCGTCCTGGCCGGGGTGCTTGTGCTGGGCCTGCCCGCAATAGCGGTACTCGCGAAGATCGAGCGATACATAACTCAGAACGTATGGCTGTGGGTAGGCCTGGTCATCGGCAGCGTGGTCGTGGCGATGGGCCTGCACGGCCTGAGCCAGCAGGTCGGCGACTGGCTGAGGACCGCCCCGCCGGTAATCGACTTTGTCCAGGCCTCCAACCTTCTCATGCTACCGCTGTACGCCCTGCTTGCCCAGGCCATCACAAACCTCTTCCGCCTGCTGCGAGGCCACCGCGCGGCCCTGCGATGGGTCCTTGTGGCCCTTCTGGGAGCGTGGATGATCCCATCAGCCAATCTTCGTGTCGCGCGATGGGAACTCGCCGACTTGGGCGCCTCACTGCTCAGCGAGGCCGACAAGCCGGCATACGTTCTGCGACACAACGAAAAACGCAACCGCCACCGCGAGTTGCGAGCCATCGGCGACTGGGCGGCAGGGCGACCCGGATCGATGTACATCACCGACCGCGACGAGTTCCGAGTTCTCTCTCGCCGCTCCATCGTCGCCGGGGATAACGACCCGCGATACCTGTATTATCTCGCCCCGTCGCGGCTGGAGCAGTGGCTGGACCGCTACCGGCGACAGGATGAGATCCTTCATCCATCGGCGGGCACTACCGACCCCGACGCGGTGACCGGCTTCGTGGACGATCTTATAGGCGCAGAACCCGACCTGGAAGCCGTGAGCGAATGGTATCTGCTGCTTCACTCCTCGTCAGCGCCGATTGAACCGGGGGCCTTGCAGCCCGTCGAATCTGGCCAATGGGGCAGATTCTACAGGCTCTACCGAATCCGTTGAACCTTCAGCAACGGCTCGTTATAATTCGTCGGAGCGGCAGGCAATGGGAGTTATGTACGTTTGCCGAGAGCTCACCAACACAAGTCGAAAGGACTGACCATGCGAACCAACAAGATCCGTCTGATTGTCATGCTCGGAGCCGCACTGACCGCCACGGGCTGCACGGGCACGATCATCCGCGAAGCCACCGGTGCCGTCATGGGCGGCAAGGGAACGTTCATGCCGATTCAGCCGTTGGCGGCCGACAAGACAACCAAAACCCTTGGCGACTATACCAACTTCGAGTTGGGATCCATCACCGACGGCATAGGAGGGAAGATGCCCGCCGACCTGACATCTCACCTCCATTCGGCCTTTTCCAAGGAAGTCAGCAGCGCCCATCTGCCCCAGAACTCCGCCGGTAAAACGCTGGTTATCCGCGGTACGGTCGTCCACTATGAAAGCGCCAGCACGGTCGGCTATGTGCTTGGGCCGCTCGAAGAGGTCATCTGCCGAACCGAACTGGTGGACAAGGCCAGTGGGCAGGTCCTCGGCGTCGCCAACTGCGTCGGCCGAACCAAAGCCACCACCAGCTCCGGCGTAAAGGAAAAGGCCTCCGGCCTGGCCAAGGCCTTCGTCAAATGGATAGAGTATCGCTTTCCCGACGACAAGAAGATGAAGTAGACCAACATTGACCTCCGTTCCCCCTGGAACACGGAAAGACAATACCCGACGCGTCCGCCCCTGCGGCCCTGCCACCCTATTACCTACTACCTATTACCTAATCCTACTGACCTTCTTTTCAGAACATCAGCCCGAATCCCTCAAGCAAAAGGCGGCACCGGGACGATATAAAACTCCGGCGGCAAGATCGACTTTCACCTCGCCGCGGCAGGAGATGATACCGTGTGCCCGATGCTTGAAAAATCAGACGCCCGTTGCGCGACACATCTGACATTGGCGAATATTTCCGGTGCTTTCGCCCATTGTGCAGATCAGTACGAGCAATGCCCGATCTACCGCCAGATACTCGCGGAGTTGCTCGATGATGCCTGCCAGTACAAAGAAACAACCGCTGCCGTCGGCCTCCTCGTTGCCTCTTGAGTCGCGTAAGCAACTGCGTGCTTTCCTCGACTACCTCCAGGCCGAGTGTGGACTCGCTCAAAACACGCGCCTTGCCTACCGGCGGGACCTCTGCCGATTCATTGACAGCCTCGGCGACGCTGCAAGCGACCTGGCGAAACTGACCACCGGTGACGTCGAGCATTTCCTCCGTCGGTGCAACAGCGACGGACTGTCCGCCAGTTCCACAGGCCGGGCACTGGCGGCAGTGAGAATGTTCTGCCGATACCTCGTACTCAACCGCGCCTTGACGCGGGATGTCTCCGCCGTCGTCGTACCGCCGAAAAAGTGGCACCGGCTCCCTTCCGTACTGGGCGACGAGCACGTCAAGCGAATCCTCGCCGCCCCCAACGACGAGCAGGACACCCACGCCCTGCGAGACCGGGCTATCCTGACGCTCCTCTACGCGACAGGAATGCGGGCCAGCGAACTGGCCGGGCTTGGCGTGCGTGACCTCAACTTCAACATCGGAATCGTCCGCGTGATGGGCAAGGGCAACAAGGAGCGGATAGTCCCGGTCGCCCAGGCTGCAATGGATACCGTGCGAAAGTACATCCGGTCAGGCCGGGCCGCGCTGGCTGCCGAGACCGCGTCGCGAATGTTCCTTTCGCGGACGGGCAGACCGCTGGCCCGCGAGGACGTGTACCGTACCGTTCGCAAGTACGTCCGCCGGGCCGCAATCCGCGGCAAGGTTTCCCCGCACACGCTGCGCCACGCCTTCGCGACGCACCTGCTCGCACACGGCGCCAACCTGCGAAGCGTGCAGGAAATGCTGGGCCATGCCGACATATCCACCACGCAGATATACACACACGTCGATGCCGATCGCCTAAAAAGCATCCACAAGCAATTCCACCCGCGAGGCTGACACAAACCTCCATGCCAAATCCTCAATGTCCAAATTGATGGATTCCGCAATCCGCATTGGACATTTGACATTGAACATTGAACACTGGGCATTCGGAATTGGGCATTTGGCATAGATCGTCAGGAGGTCGGCATTGGGCAGACGTTACGCAATCATCGGCACTGGAGCCCTCGGCGGGTTCTACGGAGGCCGGCTCGCCAGGGCTGGCTGCGACGTGCATTTTCTGCTGCATAGCGACTACGAGCATGTCCGCAAGCATGGGCTGCGTGTAGACAGCGTCGGTGGCGACTTCGTCTTGCCGAACGTGCATGCCTACGGCCGGGCCGAGGACATGCCCCCATGCGACGTCGTCGCCGTGGCACTTAAGACCACCTCCAACGACCTGCTGGGCAAGTTGCTGCCTCCCGTAATCGCCGATGACGGCGTGGTGCTGGTTCTCCAGAACGGGCTGGGCATCGAAGAGCAAGTGGCCGAAATCGTCGGACCCGATCGCGTCATGGGCGGACTGTGTTTTCTGTGCGCCAGCAAGGTCGGCCCCGGGCACATTCGGCATCTCGACTACGGGTACATCTCCCTGGCGGAGTACGACGCCCAGAGCAGGCCGCGTGGAATCACCGAACGAATGCGGGAAATAGGCGGGGACCTCGAATCCGCCGGCGTCCGCATACAGTACGCCGAGGACCTTGTCCTGGCCCGGTGGAAGAAGCTCATCTGGAACGTGCCCTTCAACGGCCTGAGCGTGCTGCTGGACACCACGACCGATCGCATCATGGCCGACGAGCATTCGCGAACCATAGCCGAGGGCCTGATGCGGGAGGTCGCCGCCGCCGCCATCGCCGCGGCCGGGCGAGAAATCGAGGACCCCTTCATACGAAGCCAGCTTGACGACACGGCCAGGATGGCCCCATACAAGCCGAGTATGCTTCTGGACTACCGTGAGGGCAGGCCGATGGAAATTGAAGCTATCTTCGGCGCGGCCCTGCGCGCCGCAATCGACGCCAAATGCGCGGTCCCGCGAATCGAAACGCTCTACCGCCTGTTGAAGTTCATAGACCAAGGAGTCCGACGTGGAAGAACGCTTTGAGCGAGAGACAGCCGACCTGACCAAATCGTGGGGCAAGCACGACCGCGATATCCTGCGAGACTACCTGGTACGCGACGTCGAGGACCCGCGAATAAACGTCCAGAGCGTACTGACGAGGCATTTTCTCCTTGAACGCGTGCTGCCCGAGCATTTCGGGCTGCTCAAGGAGCACGAACTCAGATTCGCCATCGCGGCCAACTGGCTTCTGGGCATCCGCAAGGACGCCGCCCTGGTCACCAGACACGACGAAATCCTCTGCGCCCTGCTGGGTGAGGCGGATGAGCAACCCGACGGAATCCAGATTCCAAGCTGGGTCCGCGACGTCTTTTCGTCCCTGCCTGCCGAGGTCGATGGAATCGAGGTGCCCGACTATATCAGCGACGTGCTGGTCTTGCCCCCGCCCGCCCACGAGGATGAGCCTCCCCTGCCGGACTATGCGGCTTCGACATTCCTGAACTTGTTTCGCCAGGTGCTCGCCAACGCCTCCGTCGCCCCGGCGGGGCAACCCACCGTCATCGAACCGGCCTGCGGATCAGCAAACGACTACCGCTATCTCGACGCGTTCGGCATTGGGCGGCACATCGACTACACCGGATTCGACCTGTGCGAGAAGAACATCGAAAACGCACTGGAGATGTTCCCGGACGTCGATTTCCGGGCGGGCAACGTGCTGGCCATCGAGGCAGACCAGAAGGCCTTCGAGATATGCATCGTCCACGACCTCTTCGAGCATCTTTCCATCGAGGCCATGGCCCAAGCCGTAGCCGAGGTCTGCCGCGTCACCGGCCGAAGCGTCCTGGCGCACTTCTTCCAAATGCACAATGAGCCCGAGCACCTCGTCCGCATGCGTGAGGATTATCACTGGAACAGACTGTCGCTGGAGAAGATCGTCGGGCTATTCCAGGCCGAGGGCTTTGAACTCGTCCGGTCCGTCAACATCGCCGACCTCGTCACCGCCCGCTTCAAGGGCGCCAAGACTCACAACCAGCACGCATGGACGCTGCACCTGGAACGGACTGGTAGTCAGTAGCCTGGAAGCCCAGCACGCCCGTAGGCAACCGGATTGCCCCGGTTGCAGGCTATTGACGACCGATGACCTGCGCCGTGAAATCCTGCTCGCTGAAGTGAACTGGCCTCGGGGACATAGTTTGCCTTTACCAGCTAACGGTTACCGCATCAGCGGGCATATTCCACGCAGCGGACCTCTCGGACTACCGTAACCCGGACCTCGCCGGGGTATTCCATTTCGTCCTCGACTCGCCGGGCAACGTCGCGGGCTATCTTGGCTGAGACCTTGTCGTCGATGTTATCGGCGTCGACAATCACTCGCACCTCTCGCCCGGCCTGGATGGCGTATGCCTGCTTGACGCCCTCGAAATCGGAGGCAATTTCCTCGAGCTTCTGCAAGCGCTGAACGTATCGCTCCAGCGACTCGCGGCGGGCACCGGGACGACTTGCGCTTATCGCGTCGGCGGCCATGACAATGGGAGTGTAGATGCTCGTCACCTCGCCGTCGCCGTGATGGCCTCCGACGGCCTCGATGATCTCCGGCTTCTCGCCGTACCGCTTGCAGAGATCGGCGCCAATGGCCGGGTGCCCGCCCTCGACCTCGTGGTCGACGGCCTTGCCAATGTCGTGCAAAAGCCCAGCCCGGCGGGCAATTATGCCGTTAAGGCCAAGTTCATCAGCGATCACCTGGGACAGATAAGCCACTTCCATCGAATGCTGTAAGACGTTCTGGCCGTAGCTTGTCCGAAACTGAAGTCGCCCCAGCAGTTCGGTCAGTTTGTTGTGCAGGCCGCGAATATTGGCATCCACGGTCGCCTGCTTGCCCTTCTCGGTAATCTGCCGAGCGATGTCCTTCTCGGTGGCGGCGACAACTTCTTCTATCCGCGTCGGGTGGATTCGTCCGTCCTGGATCAACTTTTCCAGCGACCGCCGGGCCGTCTCGCGGCGGATCGGATCGAAGGCCGAGACAACCACCACGCCCGGCGTGTCATCGACGATAACATCAACGCCCGTAGCCTTTTCAAACGCTCGAATGTTCCTGCCTTCACGACCAATAACCCGGCCCTTCATGTCGTCCGAGGGGATATCCACAGTGGAAACGGTGGATTCGCAAGTGTGATCCGACGCGTAGCGCTGGATGGCGGTGACAATGATCTCGCGCCCCTGCTCGTCGGCGGTTTCCTTGGCCTGTTCGAGCTTGCTGGCGATAAGCTCGGCTGTCTCCTTCTCCATGTCTCGCTCGACTTCCTGCATGAGAATTGATCGAGCTTCTTCCATGCTCAGGCCGGCGACCTTGAGAAGTTGGCTTTTCTGCCGGCCTATCACGTCGTTGAGCTGCTTATCCTTGGCGGCGAGGGCATGTTCCTTCTCGATGATTCCCTTTTGGGCTGCCTCAAGCGTGCGTTCCTTGGTGTTTAGCGTTTCAAGTTTCTGATCTATGAGGTCTTCGCGTTTGGCGATGCGTTTTTCCTCTGCCTTGAGGTCCTGCCGCGCGCTCTTGGTTTCGGAGTCAAATTCCTCGCGATGCCTGATGAACTCGGTTTTGGCGTCGGCCTGGGCCTGAGCGATGATCTTTGCCGACTCCGCCTTGGCCTGATTGACCTGTGCCTCGATCTCCTTCTTGGTTCGATCTCGCCTGGCCAACTGGAGGAACTTCATGAAGAGAGCGCCGAGGCAGACGAGAATAATGGCCCCCCCGAACTGAAGGGACAACTCCTGCACGGGCGTTAAGGTTAAGGCCAAGCAGGCGGGTATCGAGCAGACTTCCATGGCACGCTTCCTTTCTATAGTGCAAGCGCGCGGCACGGAATCGTTTTGCATAACAAGCAGGCCGGGCAGGGCTGGCTGGCCCCGCGAGGCGTCTCAGGCATGTCACATGAGCCCCTGAGCTATCTCAACGACTGCTTCACCCCACACGCAATGCCAATGCATACACCGGCGGAACTCAACAAACCCTCACCGGTTGTGCTATTATATTTAACTTCATACTCTTACAGCTCTTACAATTGGCTTGCTATGGGTCGTAATCAGTGTATCAACGCTCTTAAACAACTGCTGTTGGCTCATGGAACTATATGGCCCGAGGGCCTCGACCGCCCCAACTGGAGCGGTGCGAATCATCGATGTTCCGTGCCGTGACGTCCTTTTTACTTTCGGTTTTCCCGGCCAAGGGCCGGGCAACGCCACCGCCCGTGCCAAACCCGGAAAAAAAGTGAGCCTGGCACTGAACATCGCTTATCGGACGGCCTGCTTGTTAACGATTCGGGCCGTCGCTATCCAAAAAAACTCGTAGCGCAACACGAGGCGTCCAACAAAGGATGCCTTCGGCTACAGCTACAAAACTCATCGACTAAATTTCATTCTAACGTAAGTTGGGCCTTGCGGTCAAGCTGATTGAGTACGATTAACGCCATCGAATCGTCAAACTTATGACCGATCCAACCGCCTTACCCACCCACACCTGGCATCTGCCAGAACCGGAAACTCTTGACGGTACTGCCTCAAGGCCTGCACGTCCATCTCGGTTGAGAGAACCGTCTCGCCATCGCCAGCGTCTGCCACTGTCCGCCCGAAGGGGTCAATAACAACACTGCCACCGGAATACCGCACGTTAGGATCGCTTCCCACACGGTTTACGCCCACAACCCACGCCTGATTCTCGATCGCCCGAGCCGTTAGCAACGCATGGAAGTGCTCGGAGCGGCTCGCGGGCCAGTTGGAGATTACCACCAGCACCTCCGCCCCGGCCAGCGAGGCCGCCCGAAAAACTTCTGGAAACCTCAGATCGTAGCAGATGAAGGGCGACAAACTCGTTCCCGCAATCTCGGCCACCACCGGCGCCTCACCAGGCGCGAAGTGTTCGGATTCACCCGCATACGAAAACGGGTGCATCTTGGCGTATCGCATTAGATGCCGGCCGGCGGGACCGATAAGCACCGCCTCGTTTAGGCCCCGCCCGTCGGAGGCGGTATTGACCACCCCCCCAAGCGCGTAACAACCATACCGGCGTGCGAATTCGGCAAGGAACCCCTCGGCCGGGGCGGGCAGGCCCTCGGCTGCGGACTGGACGTCCATGCTGAAGCCCGTGGAGAACATTTCTGGCAGGACAATCAGCCCGCCCGCCTCGCATGCGTTCGCCCCGGCCAGCAGCGTGCGAACCTTGGCGAAATTGGCTGGCTTGTCCTGCCAGGCTATGTCGAACTGGACACACGTAACTCTCATGGCCACAATCTCCTGGGCCATCTGGCCCCGCTGGACGCATTATACCGCGCACAGCGCACCCGAAGCACAACCATGGGAGAAAATGGCGATCGGAGGTTTCGGATGCGGCCTTTGTAGCTTTTCGGGCGACAGATTACGGCAGCCATTCACCCGTTTCTTCGTCTGACTGCTCGGGGCTCAGCAGGTGGACCGAACCATCAACCAGCAGGGCATTGCTCTTGCCGAAATGCCGCGGCGCCGCATAGGCCTCCCAATTGGGCGAGTCGATATTGACCTGGCCGCGCTCGTACTCGATGATGTATATCTGCCTCGGATTGGGTCGCGCGTGGCCAACCTTCAGGTTAATGCCGTAGCTCGCCTGCCCGCCCGGACGGGTAAGAATGCGAACCTCCTCGCCGGGGAAGCTAGAGTGGAAGTGATGAACTATAAAGCTTTTACCGTCGGAGCTTATCTCGACATCCTCGACGCCCTCGAACCCGCGAGCACCTTGCCCGGTAGGATAGACGGTGGCGGGACTACCCAACACGGGATCCGTCGCATTCAGTGAGTTGGTATAGACAACGTAGCCCAAGATCTCGTCAGTGAACGTGATTTCCTGGCCAGTGGTTGTCGTGTTCGTGCTGCCAACTGGGTCAAAGTGCAGGAAGTAGCAGTCCACGACAGTCCCGGCCGGGATAGTTCCCGGGGTGGTTCGACCACCGGTGTACCGCCCGGGCTGGGAAATATCCACGTTCACTGACGAAGGCAGAGCGTAACCCTCGCGCTCCTGGAACATCCAGATGATCTTGTTGTCCTCGAGGTCGTTGAAGACGGTCGACTCGGGCGCCGGGATGAGCCTGACCTCGCCCTCCAATTCGACCGACCCGCCACCACCGCGATAAAAGCCCTTCGGACAGACCAGGATTTCCTTGCTGCCGTTGGTCTTGGCGGCAGCGATCCAACTGGAGCCGGTCGGCAGTCGCCCGCCCGCGTTCGAACTGGCGACCGCCATAGCCTGGCTGATCTTCTCGAGGTTGTTCTGACAGAGAGTTACGTATCCC
>CAZMBZ010000124.1:0-14608 GCA_964564285.1 uncultured Planctomycetaceae bacterium
GCTATCGCAACGGACAGTTTCGCTGCGCCAAGGGGCGGCTATATGGTTTGGACACCCTTAAACAGCGCCACCCGGTCGACTCACCCAACCCTAAGGTTTACATGCCGGTGGGCAACTGCCTGATGGGCCATATCAACGGCCCGGACTGCATGGCCCTGGCGTGGATGAACTCCGCCGGCGTGAAGCAGATGATCGGCTACACGGTACCCACATGGTTTGGCTACGCCGGCTGGGGCTGCCTGAACTATTTCCTCGAGCAGCCCGGACGGTACACCTTCACTGAGGCTTTCTTCGCCAATCAGCAATCGCTGGTCCACGCATTGGAGTCCAATACGGGAGATGCCAAGACCCGCAAGGGGCTGAAATACGATAGCAAGGTGATGGCATTCTACGGCGACCCGGCCTGGCAGGCCCGGATGGCTCCGGGCAAGTTGGTCTTCGAGCAGTCGCTCAGTTTCGCGGACGGCCGGTGGACGTTCGCGGTCAAGCCGAAGGACGCCAATAGTTTCGCATCGATTGACACGAACGGTTCGCAGCGGCAGGCCAGGCCATTTGTGGCCTTCTTCGATCACCGGTTGAAGGATATCAAGGTCATCGAGGGCGCCGAGTTGAAACCGGTCATCGCCGACGACTTCATTCTGATAGCCCTGCCTGCGGAGTTCGATCCATTAAAGACGTGCCGGGTGGTCTTCACTGCCAAGCCAATCCAGTAGTAGGACCCACCAGCAAACCACGCAGAGACTCGCGCAGTCAAAGACATGAGGACCTATGGTGATGACAGGAACCATCCGCAATCGGTACGGGCCAGGACACACATTGTGCCCGGGCCTGCAAGATCGGTACTCCGAGCTATTTGCCTTCCGTCTCCGGTCCCGCGGGTTTGAATTTGCCCCGGACCTTGGCTGAGGACCGTGACCAGGAGTAGTCTCGCAGAAGGATGCCGAAGCTGCGCGCCGCGCCGTCCCGATTTCCCTCCAGTTGGAAGGCGTATCCTTCCCAGAAAAGGGCGTCATCGCACAGGGTGCTGCGGGAGGATCCCGTCTCGAGGATGCGCGCCATCCACTTGCGCCCCTCGGCGGGCTTGCCCGTCAGGATCAACCCCCGTCCCTTGAAGAACCACATGAAGGGCTGGAGAACGTGGCCTGGGTTGTCGTCGAGCCACTTGGAAAACCCCGGGACGCCTTTTTCCTTGAGCCAGACCTTGAATGAATTGCCGCCCCTGCGCCCCTCGGCATAGAAGGTGTCCCTGAGCGAAGTTGCATCCCGTCCGCCCGTCCCGAGGGCGTTGGTCAGCCGGTTTCTGCAATGGCGGTCCATCTGACGGAGGGCCTCAGCCGCATCGAGTCCGGATGCGGCGGCCAGGACTTCTCGCCACGGTTTGCCCTTGACGATACCTTGGCAGAAGGATGCGACGTTTCCCTTCTTCTGGTTTTCCAGCCATTCGAAGGCCAGGACGTCCTCCAGGTAGTCGCCCAGGTTGTGGATGGGATCGGCGACGCCGTCCAGCACGTCGAGGGGATCCTTGCCGGAGAAGACCTTGTTATTCAAGGTGGTGGCGATGCGGCCCTCCAACTGGTCGGCCACCCATTGGGCCAAGCCCTCGCGGATCCACTCGGGCAGGTCGTGATAGGCCTGTCCCATAATGGCGCGGAATGCGGCGTGCTTCATCTCGTGAGTGATGGTTTTGCGATAGCTCTCCGGATTTGCGACGACGTGCTCGGTGTAGAACAGGATGACTGTCACGGGCTTGTAGTTTCGGCTGATGGTGAAGGTTTCGGCCATGAGTCCCTTGCGGTTGTCGTTGCCCGCGTCGCGGAAAATGAAGTTCAGGCCCGTCTCCTCGCCCATTCCCACGCCGAGGCGCTCGCGGATTATCTTGCGCCCCTCCTTCACGTGGTCGGCGAGGGCGGCCAGCTCCGTCTTGAGCCGGTGGTCATTGTCGTACTTGCCCGAGTATTCCACGATGCCGTTTTCGTCCATTTTCCATGGCGGGTCGATCTTAGCGAGGTACCTGCGGGCATAACCGGCGAAGGTGGAATCGGGATGGCGCTTGAGGAAGTACTTGAATCCCTTTTCAGACTCTTTGAATTGCCAAAAGCGGAATTGGCTCTGCGGGATGAGGAAACGCCAGTGATGGGCTTGGGGGTTTTCAGGATCGGCCTTGAGGTTTTCCCGGCTCTGTTCGATGCACTCTTTCAGCGCGCGCATTCCCGAAAGGCAGTGAACCAGTTCCTCCCGAACATTGCTTATGGCACGGGACTCCGGGTATTTCTCGAGGATCATTCGATAGAGAGCGACGGCGCGTTTGAAATTCTGGGTCTGCGTCCCCCCGTTGGCGCCCATATACAGTGCCGATGCCACTCTCCGGTTACCGGGATGATCTTTGAGGAAAGTTTCGGCGAGGTCGAGGGCTTTCTCGTACTGCTTCGCCTTCCAGGTATCCTGCAGGTGCTGGTAATCCTCTTCCGCCTTGTCGGAGGCGCAGAGTCCCGGCCCGGCCCGGCCTGGTTGAAGAAAGCGAAGAGGGCTGCGGTAAAGACGATCGACAATCGGCTCACGGTGAACTCCTTGATTGGGGTACACGCAACGCGTACATGTCAGGCTGTAAACTAACACGATGCAAGTCTTGAAGTCGAGATAACGCAGGATGTTTCTCGCGCATGCAAGAATGCTGATAGCCCGTTGGCTGGTCGGCACTTGGATTGTTACAGCCTCTCCCTCCCTTTGCTCGGGGGGAAACCTTTGACCCCGACCGGGGCCGGCGATAGGGTTAATGGGCTCATTAACTACAAGGAGACATCATGGCCGCGAATTCGAAAGACGACAGGAAGGCGAAGGTTATTGGGGTTCTCAACGAGGCTCGCGGGATGGAGCTTCAGGCGATTACCCAGTACATGAACCAGCATTACAACGTCGACGATATGGACTACGGCGAGATGGCCGCCCAGATCAAGCTGATCGCCGTTGACGAGATGCGCCACGCGGAGATGTTCGCCGAGCGGATCAAGGAACTCGGCGGTGAGCCGACGTCAGATCCTGCCGGGCCGGTCGAAAAGGGCCAGGCTGTCGAGGTCGTCTTCGGATTCGACGTCGAGCAGGAAGAAATCGCCGTCACGGCCTACAACGATTTCCTGCTGGTCTGCCGGGAAAACGGCGACAGCATCAGCATGAAAGTCTTCGAGACCATCATCGACGAAGAGCAGGCCCACCTGAATTACTTCGACGGCGTCGCCGGGCACATCGAGAAGCTGGGCCCCGCCTACCTTGCCAAGATTGCCGGCACGTCGTCGGCCAGCGGGCTGAACACCCAGGGCTTCGTCGCGCGTTCCGGCGGCGAGTAGTCCGGCCTGGGCATCCAATAACCGTCCGGAAAAGGTTTTGACATTGCCGCGAGTCGGAAGTATTTTCCGGACTTGACTCTACCGATATCATGGGTTGCAGTGCGTTCGGCCAGGATGGATCCTCGCTCGGACGCGCGAAATGCGATTTGCCATGATGTTGGCTTGAGATGATCGATCAGGGCACGGACGGCCGGTATGAACAGAAGGCTCGTGGCTTCTGCACGCCGGCCGGTGCATTTATGTGGGAGCAGCCGTGAGCACATCAATGCGGAGTTTTTGGGCGCTGTTGCTGGTGGCGTCGGCTGGGCTGACATTGGCGGGGCCGGTTTGGGCTCAGGACGCCAAGCCATCCGCCCGCGTGGCGGAGGTTCGGGTCAAGGGCAACAAGCAGATGACCGCCAACGCGGTGCTCATCTACGTCAAGAGCCGCCCAGGCCAGCCGTTCAACGAGGATGTCGTCAAGGCCGACGAACGCCGCTTGCTCGAGACCGGACGGTTTCAGAGCGTGCTGGCGACCAAGACCGACACCGACAAGGGCGTTGTCGTGACGTTCACCATCGCCGAGCGCCCGCTCGTCGCGGCGGTGCGATTCGAGGGCAATAAGTCCTTCAAGGAAAGCGTGCTTGCCAAGGAGTTGACGTTCGGCCAGAACGATCCGCTCAGCGCCTTCGACGTCGAATCCGGGCGGATGGCGATTCTCAACAAGTACAAGTCCAGCGGGTACCACTTCGCCACGGTCACCGTGAATCAGCCGGTGCTGAGCGACAAGCGCGAGGCGGTCTACAAGATTGTCGAGGGTCCGAAGGTCCTGGTGCGCAAGATCAAGTTCCAGGGCAACTCGTTCTACGGCGACTTCAAGCTCAAGCAGTCCATCGGTTCGAACCAGCGGCTCTGGCCTTTCGTCGACGGCTACCTTGACACCGACCAGGTCGCTCAGGATGAGCTCGGCATTCGCAACAAGTACATCTCCGAAGGCTTTCTCGACTGCGAGGTCGGCAGACTTCTGGATTTCAGTTCCGACCGCGAGAAGGCGACGCTGACGTTCTTGATCAAGGAAGGTCCGCGATACCGCATCAATAAGGTGATCTTCGAGGGCAACAAGGTCTTCAGCGACGAAGAGCTTGCCAGGAGGCTCAAGTTCGCTCAAAGCGAGTTCTTCACCGAGCTTACGCTCCGCCGGGATGTCAAGAAACTCGAAGACACCTACGGCGAGTTGGGTTACATCGAGGCGCGGGTGTCCACGAGGCGGCAGTTCCTCAACCCCACCGCCGAGCCGCCGGCCTGGGCCAAGCACCTGGGCAAGCCGGCGCTGCTGAACATCGTGTTCACCATCGGCGAGTCCGACCAGTACCGCGTGGGCAAGATCGACGTTCGCGGCAACACGGTGACGCAGGACCGCGTCATCCGCCGTACGCTGCAAATCTTCCCGGAGCAGCTTTTCAACAACGTGGCCCTGGATGAATCCAAGCATCGGCTGCTGGAGAGCAGGCTCTTCGAGGACGTCAACATCACGCCCGTCGGCGAGAAGCCCGGGGTTCGTGACGTGATGGTCCAGGTAACCGAAGGCCGGACTGCGGAGTTCATCATCGGCGCCGGCATCAGCACCAACAGCGGCGTGCTTGGCACGGTCTCGATGACACAGCGGAACTTCGACATCCTGGCCTGGCCCAAGAGCTTCAAGCAGTTCATCCGGGGCGAGGCTTTCAAAGGCGCCGGCCAGACCTTGCGAGTCGTCGCCGAACCTGGCACGGAGATGATGCGTTTCAACATCGAATGGGAAAACCCGTCGATCTTCGACCTGCCATATTCGGCAGGCTTGCAGGCGTTTCTGTTCACTCGCGGGCGTGAAAGCTACGACGAGAGCCGCTTCGGCATGGTCGGCAGTCTGGGCCATCGCTTCAAGAACCGCTGGTACGGCGAGCTCGCCGTCCGCGGCGAGCACGTGGAGATCGACGACCTCGACAGCGACGCCCCGCCTGAGGTCATCGCCGACCAGGGCGGCAGCAACCTGTTGGGCTTCAAGGTGTCGCTGGTTCACGACCGCACCGACAGCAGGTGGAATCCGTCGGCGGGCGACCGCCTTCGCCTGAACGTCGAACAGGTCGTGGGCGACTACAGTTTCGTCAATGCCCAGGCGGACTACCGGATCTATCGGACGGTTTACGTCGATGCCATGGACCGCAAGCACATCATTGCAGGTCGGGCGTCGGTGGGTAACATTTTCGGCGATGCGCCGGTTTTCGAGCGTTACTACGGCGGCGGCATCGGCTCGATCCGTGGCTTCAGGTATCGTGGGATAAGCCCGCGGTCGGCGGGTACCGACGAGCCAATCGGCGGCGAGTTCATGCTCTATGCCGGTGCTGAGTACTCGTTCCCGATCTTTGGCACCCAGGGTCAGCAGCTTCGCGGCGTGGTCTTCCTGGACACCGGGACGGTCGAGTCAGACACCTCGATCACCACGTATCGGGCTTCGGCGGGATTCGGCCTGAGATGGACCATGCCATTGTTCGGCCCTGTGCCGATGAGCTTCGACTTCGGCTTCCCGCTGGCCGAGGACGAAATGGACGACACCCAGGTCTTCAGCTTCTCGCTGGGTTGGTCCTTCTAGTAGTAGAATCCGCGGCAGCGCTATCGTATAATCGGACCCGCCCGGCGAGGCGGGTCCGTTTCTTGCGCCGCTGGGTGGCCAAAACGGGCAACGACACGGTGAGACACTAAACAGAAGGAAGCCGCGACGATGAAATCATCACGTATCTATCTGTTGGTCATATTCGCTCTGGTTGGTCTTGCGGCGCTGCTGACCAACGCCGTGGCCCAGCCGGCAGCCCCGGTCGGGGGGCGGATCGCCTTCTGCGACTTGGTGCTGGTGTTCAACAATTACCAGCGCGCCAAGGACATGACCACCGAACTCAACGAACGCCGCAAGGCTATCGAGGCCGAAAAGAACAAGCGAGGCAAGGCCGTCGAGGCGCTCCAGATGGAGCTCCAGAATTATAAGAAGGGTTCGCAGCAGTACGAGAAAACACTCAACGAGGTCCAGCGGCAGTCCATCGAGCTCGAGGCGTACCTCCGCTTCCAGGAGCAACTTGCGCTACGCGAGCACCGAAGCCTCACCGAAGAGATGTACAAGGAAATCGTCACCGCCGTCGCCAGCGCCGCCAAGCGGCAGGGAATCTCCGTGGTCCTCCAGCGGGAGCAGGAGCAGCTCAACAGCGACGACACCAAGGCCATGCTACAGCAGATATATAACCGCAAGGTGCTCTACTTCAACGAGGCCCTGGACATCACCGACGGGATCCTGAGATCCCTGAACCAGGCCTACAAGGCCAAGAAGCCCGCCGGGTCGTGACACAGAGGTAAATTGGCGTTTGGACTCGGTTTCGATTATCATTAGCGTTTCAAAACCATGAGTACTAAGCAACTGACATTGCAGGGAGTGGCTGAGATCGTCGGCGGAAGCGTCGATGGCGATGGCTCGTTCGTCGTCGCGATGATCGCCCCGCTCGACGAGGCCGGGCCGGCGGACCTTACGTTCGCCGACGCCAAGCACGCCTCCGGCTTGGCCGAAAGCAAGGCCGGTGCTGCGCTGGTCGAGCCCGAGACCGATTGCGGTGCCCTGCCTGCCGTCCGCGTGGCTAACGTGCAGCAGGCGATTTACCAACTGCTCTGCCACTTCGCCAAGGCTGAAGACCGCCCCCGAATCGGCATCCACGAGACGGCCTCGGTAGACCCCGACGCCACGCTGGGCAAGGACGTCGCCATCGGCCCGGGCGCGGTGGTCGGCCCGGGCGCCAAGATCGGCGACCGCACGGTCCTTAGCGCCAATGCCGTGGTCGCGGCCGACTGCGTCGTGGGCGACGACTGCACGCTGGCTGAGGGAGCGGTTATCCGCAGCCTAAGCGTGCTTGGCAACCGCGTGCGAATAGGCCCCAACAGCGTGATCGGCTACGTTGGCTTTGGGTTTCAGACGATCGACGGCGTGCATCACCGCGTTCCGCACATTGGCAACGTGGTTATCGAAGACGACGTGGAGATTGACGCGTGCTCGTGTATCGACCGCGCCAAGTTCGGCTCGACCCGCATCGGCCGAGGCGTGAAAATCGACAATCTCGTGCAGGTAGCCCACAACTGTCGGATTGGCCCTGGGAGTATCCTGGCAGGCCTGGTCGGCGTTGCAGGCAGCGTAAAGCTCGGGGAATACTGCGTTCTGGGCGGGCAAGCCGGCGCGTCGGACCAGGTCACCATCGGTGACCGAGTACAAATAGGGGCCTGCGGCGTTGCGTTGCAGGATCTGCCCGCCGGCGGGAAGTATCTTGGCACCCCGGCAAGGCCGGTGCGGGAAACGCTGCGGATGTGGCATTCCGCGACTAAATTACCGGATTTCTTAAAGCACGTGCGGAAACTTGAAACGAGGCTCGCTACACTTGAGTCCAACCAAACAGAAAACCATTGACCAGCCGGTCGAGCTGACCGGGCTCGGACTCTTCAGCGGACAACAGTGCCGCCTGAAGTTCCTGCCCGCCGAGGCGGATTCCGGCGTGACGTTCATCCGGACGGACCTGCCCGCGCCCGCTCGCATCGCAGCTGACATAGCACACGTCGCCAAGCGAGCCCGTAGGACGAGCCTGCTCAACGGCTCGGTATCTATCGAGACCGTCGAGCACGTTCTCTCGGCCGTGTCGGGCATGGGGATCGACAACGTCGATATCGAGGTATCCGCGTCCGAGACGCCCAGTTTCGACGGTTCTGCCGGCCCGTTCGCCGAGGCTCTCAAGCAGGCTGGCGTAAAGGAACTGGACGCCGACCAGCAGGTTATGGTTATCGACGAGCCGATGACTGTCTCCCATAACGACGCGACCCTCGCGCTCCTGCCAGGCCCTGTCGATTGCCTGGACATCGTCTACGATCTGGACTACTCGCAGACGCCTTCGATAGGCCGACAGGTAGTTGCGTTTCGACTGGACAGCGACGACTTTGCCACACAGATCGCCCCCGCGCGGACGTTCTGCCTGGCCTCCGAGGCGGCTGAGATGCAGGCCCGCGGCATCTGCGAGCATCTTACGCCCACCGATGTGCTGGTCATCGGACCCGATGGGCCGGTCGAAAACTCCTTCCGCTTTCCCGACGAGTGCGCCAGGCACAAGATATGCGACCTCGTCGGCGACCTGGCCCTGCTGGGCCGGCGACTTCGGGGACGAATAGTCGCCCACCGCACCGGTCACGAGAGCAACCACGCGATGGTTCGCAAACTGCTCAAGGCCCTTGCCGAAAAGCATCTCATCGCGACGACCACCGGCGAGCCGGTGATGGATATCCGCCAGGTTATGCGCTTGCTGCCGCACCGCTACCCGTTCCTGATGGTGGATCGGCTCATAGAACTCGATGGCGATCGCAAGGCCGTCGGGATCAAAAACGTCTCCATAAACGAACCGTACTTCCAGGGTCATTACCCGGGCCAACCTATCATGCCCGGCGTGATGATCCTCGAGGCCTTGGCGCAACTTTCGGGCATTCTGCTGAGCCGCAGGCTCGAACACACCGGCAAGATCGCGGTCCTGCTCAGTATGGACCGTGTAAAAATGCGCCGCCCCGTCCGCCCAGGAGACCAACTAATCCTCGAAGCCGTACGGATTCACGTGAGAAGCCGTACTGGGCATTGCCGCTGCCGGGCGCTGATCGGCCCCGACGTGGCCGCCGAGGCGGAAATCAAGTTCATGCTCGTCGATTCCGAGCCCATCTGACACAGGCAACAGAGAATACGCATAAATGGCAGAGATATCCCCGCACGCGATTGTCGAGCCCACGGCTGAGGTAGCTGATGATGTCGTCATCGGTCCATTCTGTTATGTCGGGCCCAAGGTTCGTATAAACTCGGGCTGCCGTATCGCCAACAACGTCACCCTGCTGGGGCGAACCACGCTGGGCGAGAGGACCGAGGTGTTCCCAATGTCCGTGATCGGCGCCGCTCCGCAGGGTGCCGACGAGGACGACGGCGAATGCGTCATGGGTGTCGACAACGCCGTTCGCGAGCATGTGACGATCTACGCCGGGGCGAACAAGCCAACGCTGATCGGCAACCATAATCTCATCATGATCGCCAGTCAGATCGGTCCAGGAGCCCACCTGGGCGACCATGGAATCTTCGACAACTGCACCAAAATAGGTGCCGAGGCTGTCATCGAGGACTATGTCCGCATGAGCGGTTTCGCCGCCGTTGGAGAGGGTGTCCGCGTTGGGGCGTATGCCTTCGTTGCCGGCTATGCGGGCGTGATTGGAGATGCCCCACCGTTCGCCATGCTCCAGGGATTCCCCGTTCGCGTGCGAGGACTCAACACGCGAAACCTCAAGGCGTGTGGCTTCAGCGACAAAGATATCCACGCCCTCAAGGCCGCGTTCCGCGAACTGTTCAACGGCAGGGGCTCGGAGGTCAACTGCGACGCCCTCAACCGCCTTGCCGCCGACGCCGGTGCCAACTCGCATGTCCAGAAGCTTGCCGGAGCGCTGAAGACCGCACTCGCCAAGGCCGGTGTGGGGGATGTCCAAGATGACTGACCTGACGGTACTTCGAGAGATCGACCCCGCCGCCAGGATTGCGCCTGACGCTTCGATCGGAATCTACTGCGTAATCGGCCCGGACGTGACGATAGGTTCCGGCACGAAGGTGAACCGGCGCGTGACGATCGTTGGGCACACCCGGATCGGTTCGAACAACGTGATCGAGGAAGGCTGTGTGCTGGGCGCGTTCCCGCAGGACCTCAAATACGCCGGCGGACCCACGATGCTCCACATCGGCCATCGCAACCTGCTTGGGCGCGAGGTGACCGCACATATCGGCACCGAGTCCGGCGGCGCGCTTACCCGCATTGGTGACGACAATCTCCTTATGGACGGTTCGCACGTGGCCCACGATTGCTACGTGGACGACCGCGTGTACCTCGGGCGCAGCGTCCTGCTGGCTGGGCATATCCGTGTGCAGACCGGCGCGCGGATCGAGGATCTCTCCGGTGTGCATCACTTCGTGACGGTGGGGCGGTTCGCCAGGGTCGGCGCGCATACCCCGGTCAGGCGTGATGTGCCGCCGTTTACGGATTTTCAAAGCTTCAACCACGACTGGCAGTCGCCGCCGACAGTCTGCGGCGTACACGAGGCGGGAATAGCAAATGCGAACCTGCCGAAAGAACAGGAAAGAGAACTCCGATTCGCGCTGAAGGAACTCTTCGTCAACGAGGCTGCCCTTCAAACCAAGATCGAACAACTGGTAAATATGGGTGTCGAGGGAGAAGCCGCCAAGCTGTGCGAATTCTGCCTCAACTCGCTCCAGGGAGTCTACGGGCGATGCCGGGAACTCTATCGCGGCCAGGCCCCACCCGAGTCCAGGCAGCCCCCATCACCCGAAGCGGGAATCGACATCCGGAGAAACAAACAATGAACTTTCGAGTAGCTGTTGTAGGATGCGGGCGAATGGGTAAGCTCCACGCCCGAGTGCTCAGCGAAATGGACGCCGCCGAACTGGTCTGCGTTGTGGACGCCAAACCCGCAGCCGCTGAGGCTGTCGCCAAGCAGCGAAACTGTCGCGCGCTGACCGATATCGCCGAGGCGGTCGAACTTGTCGATGCGGCAATCATCGCCGTGCCGACCGTTCACCATATCGAGGCAGCCAGGCCCTTCATCCAGGCCGGCAAGCCCGTACTTATCGAAAAACCGTTCACCGACGATGTCCAAGCCGGACAACAACTGCTTGCCCTGGCTGAGAAAACATCGACCAGCGTGCAGGTAGGGCACACCGAGCGATTCAACCCGGCTGTGCTGGCAATGCAGAAATACGCCATCCGACCGAAGTTCATCGAGGCGCATCGCATCAGCCCGTTCACTTTCCGCTCGGCGGATGTCGGTGTCGTGCTGGACATGATGATCCATGACCTGGATCTTGTGCTTATGATGGTCGGCGGCGCCGAAGTCGAGATGCTCCACGCCGTCGGCGTCAACGTTATCGGCTCGACTGAGGACATCTGCAACGTGAGGCTGATATTCGACAACGGGTGCGTCGCGAACGTCACGGCAAGCCGCTTGGCGATCAAGACCGAGCGGAAGATGCGGATATTCTCCGAGCAGGCGTACCTGTCGGTGGACTACGGCAAGAAGATCGGCTTGGTGATAAACAAGAGCCAGAACCTGGACCTTATCCAGATGGCCCGGGAACATGACGCCGAGGATCTCGCCGAACTCGCCCAGAGCGTGGATTACACCAAGCTCCTGAAGGTCGAGGAACTGGTCGTCGATGATTCCATCGAGCCGCTTCGCCAGCAGGCCGAGGCCTTCCGGCGAACTGTTGTGGACGGCGAGAAGCCGGTTGTCTCGGCCGCCGATGGACTGGCGGCGGTTTGCTTGGCACAGAAAATCGTCGAACAGATAAAGTCGCACAGATGGGATGGCAAGGCCTCCGACAGAGCGGGCCTGGGGGTTATAACCAAGGACGCCTGAGCCGCCTCGGCCCGGGCAGTGCAGCAGAGGTACACACATGCGAAAAGTTATAATTGTCCTGACGATGACGGCGATGCTGGCCGGATGCAACCAGACGGACTTCTCGAAGTGGCGCTGGCCGACGCGAACAGGTGACGACACGCCAGTGTCGGTGCCGACCACGGCCGAGCCAGCGGCGCCGAAACCCGCCCCGGCCGCGCCAACGCCCGCCCCAGCGCCGAGCCCCGCGGCGACCAACCCGCCGACAGCGCCGACGCCCATCACGGCCCTGCCACCGGTAGAGCCCGTGCCCGCCGCACCAGCGGTGCCAGTGGCGCCGGTACCGGCGCCTGCGCCCCCGGCAGAACCAAACCTGGTCGCCGCGCCCAGGCCTGTGGTAAACGTGCCGCCGAAGCCCGCCGACCCCGGACGCGCCGTCATGGCGTACGTTAACGGCGAGCCGCTTTACATGGACCAGCTAAACGATCTGCTGGTAAGCGGCTACGGCATGGCAGTGGCACAACAACTCGTTGCCAACGAACTTGTCCGCCAGGAAGCGAAGCGCAAAAACATCGTTGTCACCGACCCCGAAGTCGAGGCCGAGCACCAGCGGACCATGGATGCCATGTTCGGAACCGTCGACGACGCCAACCAGCGCCAGCGGCTCTTGCAGCAGTTGCTCAAGCGAAACAACGTCTCGCTGGTCCAGTGGAAGATGACCATGCGACGCAACGCCTTGCTGGCCAAGCTGGCGGTCAACCAGGTGCAGGTCTCCGAGGCTGAAATCAAGGAGGCGTTTGACCAGCGCTACGAGCGGAAGGTCGAGGTTCAGCATATACAGACTGCCACGCTGGCAGACGCCCAGACGGTCCTTCGGGACCTCGCCAGCGGCACGGAATACACGGCTCTGGTTACCAAGTATTCCATCGGTCCGTCGGCCGACCAGGCAGGCCTGCTCACGCCGTTCGGCGTGAAGGACACAGGCACGCCGCCGGTGCTGCGGCAGGTGGCGCTTTCGATGAAGACTGTCGGCGAGGTATCCGACCCCATCCAGGTTGGCACGGCCTTTCACCTCATCAAACTGTTGAGAATCATCGAGCCGAAAAACGTCAAGTATCAGGATGTTCGGGCTGGACTGGCTGCGGAAGTCAGCAAGAGGAAGGCTGTCGCATTGCAGCAGGACATCCTGCAGATACTCATCCGCAGCGGAAAGATGCAGTACGTAAACCCGGTTCTGAAAAGCCAGTCGGACCAAGGACTATAGACGTGAGCAACGACTGGAAAATAGACGTCTCCGACCGAATTCGCCGTCTGCCGCCGTACTTGTTCGGACGGCTCAACGCCATGCTACTGGCCAAGCGCCAACAGGATGTGGACGTAATCGACCTGGGTATGGGCAACCCCTCAGACCCCTCGCCCAAGGACGTGGTCGATAAGCTCTGCGAGACCGCCCGCGACGCACGCACGCACAGGTACAGCAAGTCCATCGGTATCTATAATCTCCGCCGGGAGGTCGCGAGGCTTTACGACCGCGTCTACGGCGTCAAGCTCGACCCCGACAAGGAGATCGTCGCGACCATCGGCTCGAAGGAAGGTTTCTCGCACATGTGCCTGGCGCTGCTGGGGCCGGGCGATACCGCCATCGTCGGCGACCCGTACTTTCCAATCCACGTCTACGGCGTGGCCCTGGCGGGGGCGAACGTCATCAACGTGCCCCTCGGCAACGACACGGCCTTCCTCGAACGCGTGGAGTACGTCACCCAGCACCTCTACCCCAGGCCCAAGTGTCTGATCCTGAACTACCCGCACAATCCCACCGCCATGACGGTCGATAACGTGGAGTTCTTCGAGCGAGTGGTGGCGCTGGCCAAACGCGACGGGATAATGGTCTTCCACGATTTCGCTTATGGCAGAACCTGTTTCGATGACTACAAAGCGCCAAGTTTCATGCAGGCAAAAGGTGCTACAGACGTTGGCGTGGAGTTCATCACGATGTCCAAGCCTTACAACATGGCCGGCTGGCGGATGGGCTTCTGCGTGGGCAACTCGGAGATGATCCGGGCGCTGTCCACCATCAAGGGCTACTACGACTACGGGATTTTCACGCCCATCCAGGTGGCAGGAATCATCGCCATGCGAGAGGGTGATAAAACGGTCGAAAAACAGGCCAAGCTCTACCAGGCTCGGCGCGATACCGTCGTCGACGGCTGTCGCAAGCTGGGCTGGGAGGTGGATTCACCCAGGGCCAGCATGTTCGTCTGGGCACGAGTCTCAGACGAGCACCTCGCCGGACAGGGCTCCATAGACTTCTCCCTGAGAATGCTCGAAGAAGCGGAAGTCGTCCTTTCCCCAGGCCGGGCCTTCGGCGAAAACGGCGAGTGCTACGTTCGAATAGCACTGGTCGAAAACGAGATGCGACTCAAACAGGCCTTCCGTCAACTGGATCGCGCCCTGAACAAAGGCATCAAGGCCCCTTCAGCCACCAGGAAGAAACGCAAGCAACAACGCCCGCCCGAACCTCAGTAGTCAGTAGTCGGTAGTTGGTGGGAGTTCCACGCGCGAACCGTCGTTCAAGGCTGCTCGCTTCATCGCGCAGGGAAACAATCACGATCATCCCCCTTGTCGCCATGCCCGCTGGATTCGCGGGCGACGATACGCTACCATCTTGGAATGATTTTCCGGCGGTACGGCATGTTCACTGGCGGGATAGAGCTTCCAGACGAGAAGCGCCCTACTATCGAGCGGGCAATCGAAGTTGCCGCGCGCCCGCAGCGTCTTCTCGTGCCGCTGGCAGCGTGTGGCGGCGC
>CAZMBZ010000125.1:0-5007 GCA_964564285.1 uncultured Planctomycetaceae bacterium
TGCCAAGACGTGGGAAACTTACATCCCGCCCGAGGAGGAGGAAATCCCGTGAACAACCGAGGATTCTGAAGGCAAAGAAGGGAACACCCAATGAAGCCCCCGATGCTGTCAGAGTCAACGAAGTATCCCGTGATATGGAGTGGGTGATCCGGAGTGATGGAACCTGCGAGAGGCAGAGCAAGACTGCGAGCGGACCGTCGGCGCGACAAGGTGGTTAGCCCAGCCCGCCCCTGCGGGGCCAGCCGGCGTTCGCGTATGCCGTCACAGGTGCCGCAACCTGTGCCGCAACGCTGGACGAATAGGCCGATGGCAGATAGAGCTTTCCAGCCCGGTCTTGTCAGGCCCACAAGTTGCGTGTATCATAATGTTTGGTTCATTGCACCAGTGATCGGCAACCATGAAGACGCTCGAGCGAATCCATCTCGACGCAAACGAACGCGCAGTTCTCCGGAAGGTCGCCGCCCGGCTCAAACATGACCTGCCGGTCGACCGGGTCGTACTGTTCGGCTCAAAGGCACGTGGCTCGGCCGAGGCAGATTCGGACATCGACCTGCTCGTCCTTACGTCCTGCCCGGTAACTCGCGGCTTGCGGAGTCAAATATCGGAGCTTGTCTTTGAGGCGGGCCTTTCCAGCGACCTGACCCTCACGTCCGTTGTCGCCTCAGAGCAGGAGTGGCAAACCGGCCTGTTGCGACTCTTGCCGATCCGCCATGAAGTAGACCGGGACGGGTGCGAGATATGACTCAACCTGAAGACCAGGCCAAACTGACCGCCCTATGGATGGCCAAGGCGGACGACGCGCTGGCTTCAGCAGATTTGGAACTCAGGGCGGACCATCAGACTTTCGCCGTCAACAGGACGTACTACGCATGCTTCTACGCGGTCACCGCCCTACTGCACGAGCATGGAAAGCAATTCGCGAGGCACTCCGGCGTGCTTTCGGAATTCCGACGTACATTCATAAAGACCGGCCGGCTTGATAAGGCTTGGGGAAGCTTCTATCACAAACTGTTCGAGGATCGCCAGGAAGGCGACTACCTGCCAACAAGAACTTTTTCCGCTGAGGATGTTTCCGAGCGTCTGACAAAGACTCGCGAATTCGTGAGTATCATTCGCACTCTCGTTGACGATTCCTGAACATCGGGGTTTGACAAACTATCGGGATTTTTGACCAATCAGCGCGCCCAGCGTCCAGAGTGCCGCGGCGACGGCGAGCCACGCCGCCGGGGGCCAGGCGGGGCTGGGCAGGATGTCGGGGGTTCGGCTTGCAGCCGTTTGCCAGATGTACGTTGCGGGGCCGAGGTCCCAGAGCCACCCGGCGGGCATCATGCCGAGGAACTCCCGCCAGATGTACCATACCGCGGGCATTGCGGCCAGGACGAGCATGGCGATGAGCACGGCCGGGCGCAGCGAGGGGGCAGCCCGCATCAGCGCTCCGGCAGCCCATGCGAGCGGCCAGAGCGTCAGCAACACAAGCACACTTCGAGCGACGTCGATGGCAGTCGCGTCAGCGAGCCAGGCGGCGGCGAGGTATAGCGGCGCCGTGACAACAAGCCACGCGACAGACTCGATGATCGACTCGGCAGCGTATTTTCGAATGGTCCTATGTTGCGTTCGCCAGATGCTCAGCACGGGCCAGCCCACGAGGATGAACATCGCCTGGCCCAGCGTCAGAGCCTGCAAGGCCGGCAGCGGCGCGGCGTTGACGCCCCGGGGCGGGTAGATGGCGTTGGGGAACATCCCAGTAAGCAGCGCCAGCACGCAGACGCCAAGGTACACGAGCCCCCCGGCCCGCCATGCGGCTGCCAGCAAGCCGCGTGGTAATTCCGCGGTGGGTGTGGAAGGATTATCTATAGCCATCGGCAAAGCAGGTCCCTGTGTGCCCAACAAGCCCCGTCCCACTACTTGTTATACGAATCCCAGTTAGATCTCGTGTCCGGGCGGACAGCCCACGCAATTATTGCGTGGGCCTTATCCCTGTTAGTTTTCGTGGGTTCCCATTTCTTCTCATCCGTTCCTACGCGTCGGGTTGCCCACGAGTTATCTGGGATGCCTATTACCTACACCTTTTCCAAATCAATTTACACTGACATGAAGGTTGTCGTAGCGCAGGTCCAGGTAGGTGTTAATTCCCGCAAGCCGGCCTCCGTGGGTGGAGGTATAGTCGTCCAAGTACCACATCTTACGCTGCGGGCTTACGACGACATCGCTGCCGGGATAGGGGAATCGCCCGAAGCGTATGTCCGTGGGCCTGCCTCGCCCTATCTGAGCGTACATGCGAAGTTCGGGTTCGTTGCGCGTTATGCGACGGCCGTGGTTGCGGACGTCGATGACGCTGATCTGCGAATAGTAAGGCCGGGCGCTGACGAGTTCGATCAGCCGCAGCCCGGCATCCAGGTCCTTAGCGGGCCAGTCCCATCCCGGCGGCGGCGGAGTCGTCCACACACCGTCGATGGTAACGTAGTGGATTTTCCTGGCCGAGGCCCGCCAGGGCTCGGGTATCTCGCCCAGCGCCTGGTAGCATATCTGCCGCACGGTGCCTTTCTGGCGGTCCTGAAGCGAAAGGACATACATGGGCACTTGCGTAATCGGCAGGCAGACGCCCTCGGCATCGACGTAGATATAATCCGCATCGACCCGGACCCGCGCGAAGGGCCGACGGAACTCCAGGTCCACCTCGACCACGCCGCCGGGACGATCTACGTTCGGGCAGACCTCGACACGGGTGGCCTCGCGGATCATCGGGTTGGATTGGGCGAGCTGGTACACCCTGGCTGCCAGTTCGGTGTCAGCCAGACTCGCGCCGGATGGAGTGATCGTGTCGGTTATGTCCTTTGCCAGCGAGGTCGGCATCCAACTCGGCACGCTCGTCACGCGGACAACTGCCGCGCCCTCGGCACCGGCATAACGCTTCTCGACAACGCGTTTCTGCAGCGCCTGCATCCCACTTACGACTCCAACGACCGCCAGTATGCCCAGCAGCGTCCAGCCAGCGACGATGAAGCCTCTGTGGCGCTTTTCGGGATCCATGCTCTTCCACCACAGCCCAAAACGCGAAGGCTGACGCGGAGGTTTGGACTTTCGAATGTTCTTTCGCGACTTACTCATGATTCTATCGTCCTCCGTCACGCGGTCCGCGCCATCGCCATCCTGGCGATTCGGTCGCAAAGTTCATCGAACCCGATGCCGGCCCTCTCGGCCGCCTTTGGCAGCAGCGAGTGGCTGGTGAAGCCCGGGATTGTATTGGTTTCCAGCATCCAACCGACGCCGTCTTCGCCCAGACGGAAGTCCACGCGCGCCATGTCGCGGCAGCCCAGTACGCGATGGGTCGCCAGGGCGTTTGCCTGGAGCGTCTCGATGGTCTTGTCGTCCAGACCATGATCGAAAGTGTAGGTCGTGCCCGCATCGTCGGCGTACTTGGCCCGGTAATCGTAAAACTCGCCGTCCGGGAGGATTTCGAGGACGTCCAGAGCCTGGTCGCCGAGTATGCCGACCGTCAACTCGCGACCGTTCACGTAGCGTTCCAGCATGACCCGGCCGTACTTGTCCAGCAAGGCTTCCAGGGCCTCATCGCGCTGGGCATGAGTGCGAGCGATTACTATGTCCACGCTCGATCCGCCATCGATGGGCTTTATCACGACCGGCACGTCGAGTTGCGGCAACCATTCGGCGACCTGGGCCGGCTCGTGAAACTCTTCGATTATCATCCAATCGGGGGTCAGCACGCCGGCGCGTTTGACAGCCTGCTTGGTGGCGGCCTTGTCCATCGCCAATTCGCTGGCCCGCGCCCCGGAACCGGTATAGTTCAGGTGTGCGTTCTCGCAGAGTTCCTGGACCTCGCCGGACTCGCCGAATTCGCCGTGCAGGGCAATGAAAACAACGTCGATGCCTGGGCGTTCAAGCGCGGTCGTGTCCGTAGAATTGATATCTGCCCGGCAGACTTTATGGCCCCGACGTTCGAGAGCGCCAGCGATGGCCTCGCCGCTGAGCAACGAGACATCCCGCTCGCTCGACAGCCCGCCCATCAGGACCGTTATATCCAACACACTGTCTGTGGAGTCGTTTTGCATCCGACTGCCATCCTTGGCCTTGGGAGCGAAATCCATTTACCAGACCTCGATTTCCAGTTCCAGGTACACCTCGTTTTTCTTGTAGACCGTCTCGCGGATTACATTGATGAGTTTGAGCACGTCGTTAGCCCGCGCGCCCGTATCGGCAAGGATGAAGTTTGCGTGCTTCTGGGAAACATGCGCCCCGCCGACCCGTTTGCCCTTGAGGCCCGCGCGATCGATCAATGCCCCAGCCGACAAGCCTCGGGGATTCTTGAAGATGCACCCGGCGTTTCGGCTGCCCAACGGCTGGGTGTTCTTCTTGTACATCCAGATCTGCTTGACCTGCTTGAGTATCCGGTGCGGATCGTCCTCGGCAAGTTTGAACTCGGCGCCCAGAATCAGCGGCGCGGTGATATTGGTCGACCGATACGCGAAGGCAAGGTCGCCGCGGTATCTGGTGAAGACCTCGCCGTCGGCGCTCATGACATCCACGGTCTCGATGGTGTTGCCGATATCGCCGAAGGCCCCGCCGGCATTCATCCGCACGCAGCCACCAATACTGCCCGGAATGCCCGTAAGCGCCTCGAGGCCGCTTCTGCCTTCGCGAACGCAGCGCAGCACGAGCTTGCCCATATCGGCCCCGGCCCATGCGCGGATGCCCTGGTCGGTCAGTTCCACCTGGGCAAATTCGCCCTTGTGCAAGCGGATCACCGCGCCCTTTACACCCGCGTCGTCGATGAGCAGGTTGGCGCCCCTGCCCATAACGCGAATGGGTACGGACTCAGCCCGGCACCGGCAGACGACGTCGCGCAACTGATCGACCGTATGCGGTTCGATAAGCCACTGGGCCGGACCTCCTATGCGAAGCCAAGTTTCCGGCCCCAACGGGTGGTCCTGCTTAACGATCTCTTCCAAGCCAGCAAACAATTTCATCCGCAACTTCCCAGATGTTACC
>CAZMBZ010000125.1:5107-14586 GCA_964564285.1 uncultured Planctomycetaceae bacterium
AGTCGTCCACCACCGTTATCCCGTTGGCCTCGCCCTTGAGGGTCATCCGTCTGTACGCGCCGGCAAATCCCGGCAGCAGTTCGGCGATCCGCTCGCCGGTGAGCCCGGCATGATGCAGCAGGGCCGTGGCGGCAAGGCAATTGTAGACATTGTGCAGGCCCGGCAGGGGAACATTCAGGCGGCAAAATTCCTCGCCCTTAAACACCACCGTTACGCTGTACAAGCCGTGACGTTCGGAGACATCCACGCCGCGCCAGGCGCAGCCTTCGGACAGGCCGAAAGTCTCGACCTCGCACTGGGCCACCCGCACGGCCTCGATGGCCTTTCGATCGTCGCCGTTGGCGATCATGGCGCCCGATGCGGGCACCAGGGCCGTGAAGGCCTTGAAGGCCTCGACGATCGCGTTGAGGTCGGCGAAGCAGTCGAGATGGTCTTCCTCGACGTTCAGGATGGCCGCGTACCGCGGGCAAAGGTTCAGGAAACTGCGGTCGAACTCGCACGCCTCAGCCACAAAGTGCCTGCCGGCGCCTACCCCGCTGGGGCCGCCGAGTTGTTCCACCGTCGCGCCGATGACGAAGCTGGGGTCCATGCCCGCCGCGTGAAGCACGTAAGCCACCACCGCCGACGTCGTGCTCTTACCGTGCGTGCCGGCAATGGCGATGCCGATCCGCTCTGCCATGAGTCGGCCTAGCATCTGGCTGTATTTGATGACCTCCACCCCGCGGGTCCGGGCGGCCAGCAGTTCGGGGTTCTGGTCGTGAATGGCGGCGGAACGCACGACAAGATCGCACCGCTCGGGGATGTTCTCTGGGCACTGGCCGACGTGAACGTCGGCGCCGCCTTGGCGCAGGCGGTCTATGGCGCCGCTGCCGGCGTTGTCTGAACCGCTGATGATCGCCTTGCGCTCGATCAGCATGTTCGCTAGCGCGCGCATGCCGGAACCGCCGATGCCAATGAGGTGAATACGCCGGCCTGCAAAACTCTGCAGCGCCTCTCGGCTCTCGATTCCGGCACTCTCGATACTGTTGGGGATTTCCATACCTTTGGGCATCTTACCCACTCCAAAACGTCCATGTCAAATGAGGGCGCAAAACGACCCTCGCCTCATAATCTATATCGCCCTGGCGAAGCGATTTACTTTATCGGGAATCGAAGAGAGAAGACACAATTGCGGATTTTGGATTAACCGAGGCGATTCATGGGGCAATCGTCTTGTTCCGACAAGGCCCTCAGCGCCACCATCCTCGCCCGCCCCTGAGAGCGTCGGCCGTAGCGAAAAATGCAGCGAATAGCCTGGACGCCGTCTTTCCAGCCGATCTTCTTGCCTTCCTGGCGGCTTCGACCGCGATAGCTGATGGGAATCTCGCCGATGCGGATATCCAGCCTGGCTATCCCTGCCGTGACTTCCGGCTCGAATCCGAAGCGGTCCTGCTCCAGGCTGAGTTGCCGCAAAACATCGCTGCGAAACATCTTGTAACAGGTCTCCATGTCCGAGACCTTCAAGCCGGTGGTCAGGTTCGACAGCCAGGTAAGCAGTTTGTTGGCCAGGTAATTGCCCAGGTATCCCTTTCGCCCGCTGCCGAGCGGAAATCGCGTTCCATAAACCACGTCCACCTCGCCTCGCAGCAAAGGTGCTAGGAGGCCCGGATAGTCGCTCGGATCATATTCGAGATCGGCGTCCTGGACGACGACAACGTCTCCGTCTGCCGAGGCGAAGCCCGTCCGCAAAGCGGCGCCCTTTCCGCGGTTTCGATCATGGAAAACGACCTTGCAGCAGACCTCACCCGCGCCAGGCCAACGGTCCTGGTCACCGCAGGCGTCGGCAAACTCCCGCAACTGCTCGCCGGCGCCGTCTGTCGAGCCGTCGTCCACAAGGATTATCTGCCGGCCGATGTCCGGCATGCGGACACCCTGAACACGTGCGAGCAACTCTCGCCACGTGTCGCGCTCGTTGTAAACGGGGATAACGATGGACAGGACAGCAGTGTTCTCGTCTTTGGAAGGCATTCGTTGGGGACCTACTCGCTCCTGTCGGTCGGCGGCAGATCGGATTCGTGGGCATCCGGCTTGGTCGACTCTGGATGGATCATGCCGGCCTTCCAGAATATCACCCAGACGGCCGCAAAGAGCGCCACGTAGATAGCCAAGGCGTAACGGAAGCGAAGCTTAATGGCCACGGTAACCGCCAGTGCGGCAGCGACGAGCGAAAGGATGTAGAACAGCGCGACGACCTTCTTTACGCTCATACCTCGATCGACCAATTGGTCATACAGATGGCTTCGATCTCCGGCAAAGATGCTCACGCCAGCCAGTGACCGCCGAACGAGAGCCAGGCCGGTATCGAGTATGGGCAGGGAGTACACGACCAGTGCAGCCAGCAGCCAGCGAGCGTTGCCCTCGCGGCAAAACAGGATCATCATGATCGCCACGAAGAAACCCAGGAGCATGCTTCCCGCATCGCCCATGAAGATACTTGCGGGCGGGATGTTGTACGGCAGGAATCCCAGCACGGCCCCAGCCACCGCCAGCGCAAGTACGATTCGAAGGCCCTCGATGTCGAGATGGCTCTCCCTCAGCGCCAACCACACCGCCAACGCAAGAAAGCCCAGCGAGATGATACCCGTAACCCCGCCGCACAAACCGTCCAGGCCGTCAAGCAGGTTCGTGGCATTGCAGGCACCGATGATGAAAACCAGGCATAGCAGAATGCTCAGCGGCACATAAAGCCAACTCGGCGGATCGAAACCGAACGAAGTGAACAGCATCTTGGCCACACGCAAACCAACCCCGCCGGCCAGCAGAATGCCTGCGGCAAGGACCTGGCCGGAAATCTTCTGCTTGGGGCTGATGTCTTTCAGGTCGTCCATCAAGCCGACGATCATGATCACCGTACTGGAAAACATGATGCCCAGCAGATTCCACAGGTGGTTGTTGAGCAAACTGAGTATGTTGAACCGCGAAATATCGCGCAAAACGCCGGCCCACTCGACACTCAGGGCAGGCATGAACGCAAGGTAGCCGCCCAGGCCTATCATCATGCCGGTCCATATGCCCAGGCCCCCAAGGTACGCCACGGGCCGGCCGTGAGGCTTGAGAAGGGCGTCAGGGCGATCGACAATCTTGAAGCGATAAGCCACTGCCCTGAAGATCGGCGTGGCGATCAACGAGGCTACCATGGCGGCCAAGGCGACCCACCATCTATCCTGCAGAACTTCCACCACTGTGTACTTGACATCGGACATTTGGACGAATCGCTACCTCGTATCGCGGACTAAAGTCTGGATGGAACCGTGGCCGGGCCGGGAACTCGCTCGCCGGGCCGGTCGTCCGGTGGCCCACCCGACTTTCGCCACGTAACGCTATACAACGCCTGACCCGGACTTCGTTCCAGCAAGGCCGCCTTCGCAAGCCATGACGGATAATAACCCGGTGTCGCCGAGACTGCAAATACGTTTGGCGCACCGGGCGGAACCATCTCCGGCGATGCCCCTGTCAAAAGTTTTACGCCACGGCCGAGGCCATCGACCCGCTGAATCCATCGCAGAGGGGGAAGCGACGTGCTGTCGGCAATGACAATCCCGCCGACAGGAACGCTCGCAAGGGCCTTGCTCGCGAACAGACCGGCCGAATTCTCACCGGCCTTCCAAGGAGACAGCCAATACCGCCCAGCATCGCGGAAAGGCAAGTCGCTCCTGCCAGGCACGGGCAGGTTCGCCAAACGGGCAACCGACGGCATGGCGGCGTACAGAACAGGACCTGTCAAAAGGCTAGCCATCGCCAGCGGAGCAAGCCATGAAAAGGTGCGATCTCGCAAGCTGCCCAGTCCCACGCCCGCCAGCACGGCCAACATCGCGTAAAACGGCACGAAAAACATGAACTGATCGACGACCGTGTATCGTATGGCGAATCCCAGGTATAGTGCAGTCAACCCGCAGATCGGCCAACGAAACGCCTTGAGCGGCCCGCGGCAGAACCGCCACAACCCGACGGCCGCAAGAGGCAGCGCGACATTGGGGAAGTTGTATACGATGTACGCGGCACCCATTCTGACCGCCCTTGCGGAACCGCCCAGAACATCGCCCTGCCACCTCTGGCCGAACAGGGCGGACTTGATAGCCGGGATGAGCCCGATCGCCCCGGCCTCGCGCGCCACAAGCGCCAAAAGCCCCGCCGAACCAGCCACCCATCCAATGGCCAGCAGCCCGACGGCGAACCATCGAAGTTTACCACGCAGGCAAAAAGCAAGAACTGCCAATCCATAAACCGCCATGCTCAAAAGCGCAAGGTTGTGCGCCATCAGCGTCAGTCCGTTAACCACCCCCAGCAGCAAGACCAAGCCACCTGTCGGCCTGCGAACCAGCGAGACCAACACATGCAGTTCGAGGGTGAACAAGGCCGCGAAGACCATCTGGCTCTCGCAGATAGTCGAAAGCCACCACGGCGTATGCGCCAGGCCGAAAAACCCCGCCGCCAACCAGGCCGCAACCGGTCGATCCGGCGACAGCCTGCGGACAAGCAACGCCACATTGGCTGTCGCTACCGCCCCGCATACGGCCGAGAGAAGGTTCATCCTGAACGCCGGCGACCCGAATGGAAGGAAGCTCATCGCCTTTCCCAGCATGATCAGCAGCGGATGGGCAAGTGCCAGCCCGAGTTCCCCGGCAAGGTCGAAATTCAGGATTCGCCACTGGAATATCCCGCTGTCCTGCCATGCCGGGCCGTGCTGGGTCGTCACCGCGTAGAGCGCCAGCATCATCCCCAGCACGGCCAGGTATAAACCCGCGCCCCCGTGGGCACCGTTCGAATCAGTCGGCTGGGTATCAATACTCATTCCACGACATCCCATGCTATTATCCGCGACCAAGCCGCACCAAACCCAACGAGCTTATCGGGCAACCGGGCGGGCCTGAAGAGCCTCTAATTGACCGAGAAGCGACATCCGCCATTGCTCGAGCTGGATGGGATTTATGTTTTTGTCTACCAGTCCGCCGCTGATCGGGCGAGGACTGAAGGCCAGGACCTTACGCTGTATTTCAGCCATCACCGCCCTCAGGCCGGCAACGTCAGTTCCAGTCCGGTCGGCTTTTTCCAGCAACTGCTCGCATTTCTTCCACAGAGTAAAATCGTCCACACCTTGGTGAAAGATCAGCGAACCAAGCGTGCCAATCAGCGAACCGTCCGCGTCGGCCACCGCGAACCCCGCGCCAAGCCGGCCCAGACCGTCATATACCGGACCTCTCGGCATCACGGCGTCGACATAGACGCCGTCTCCGCCCAGCGCGGCCGAGCGGAAGCCCACGGCGTATCGCTCGGGTACCGTTTGCCAAACGAGCACCAAGCGGTCGGAGCCCAGAGCCTTGTATTCCTTTATCAGATCGCCCATATTGGCCACACCATCACTGACAAACAGGGCTGCGTAAGGTTGCAGAATTCGCTTGCGTTCAGCAACTTCCAGCCTCGATAGAAAACTGCCTGTGCAAAGGAACACCAGTTTGGCGCCCATGCGAGCAAGTCCCGCGGCCTCGGCCTGAAGTTCCTTTTCGGCCTCGATGTCCCAATGATAGCCGAAATAACACAATGGCTCGGGCAACCTCAGTTTCCGAGCCCTTGCCTGGTATCGCGAAATCGCCGCGGACATAACCAACTTGTACTTCGAGGTGCCGAAAGTAATCCCCACGTTCCGCAGTTTGTCACGCATCGTGCGAAGGTTAAGCAACCATCGGCCCGTCATAAACTTACGCGAAATATCCTGAAGATCACCGATCATGTCGGTTTCCACAAGAGACCGTCCCGTGGAAAACGTCGGGCCGGAGATCCAGAATGCATTCAGGCCCCTTGCCGACAACAGCGAGTGGATGTCCCGCCGGAACTTGCCCTTCTGGGACTTCGAAAACGTGGCGGAAAGCCCCCCGTAGAACATCGGTGTCTCGACGCGACGTGTCGGCAGAAATGTCGGAGGTCTGTCCAAAACGGGTCCGCGCAAAACCTTCAACTCCAGCGGTATGCGGACCTGGCTGCCGCCATGGTTCAGCCGGATGCTGCCTCGATAAACTCCCTCCGCCGCCTTCGCCGAAACCCCAATCGCGACCGCCACGTGCAGGATCTCATCTTTCTTGATGTCGCGGGCCTTGCTCCTAAGTAGCCAGGGCACGAAATCCACCATTCCCTCGTGGGCGTTGGGAATGCGGTCCACGACCCACGCGTTGCACGACTGCGCCGCCAGCCGCAGCGACTGGCCCTCGGTAGACGTCGTCTCGACACTGGGCATGAGGAGGCTCAACGGTTTGGTCGGCACGACCGCCAGAGCCGCCAATGCCGTGCTGCCGGCCAGGGCAGTACACCGGACCAGTTTGACCTCGTTGGCATCTTGGGGAACCCAGCCCGCCTCAAAAGGACGCTGCCCCCGAGGAGAGAAGACCATCATCCCGACCTGCTGCTGCTCGGCAGTCGGCTGGACAGTGCAAAGTATCTGCCGACGAGTGGCTACCACGAACTGCCGACGATACCGTTGCACGTCCCGGTTCACCTGGTCAACAAATTGCTTCATGGCACGTTCGTTGGACGCCGGACCCATCACCATGGCCGCCACCTGGCAGTTCAGCAAGTTGACCCGGTTCGCCCCCGGCCGAAGCGTAACCTTGAGCTGATGGGAAAGCCGCTCGGAGAAATCCTTGGAGTACCACCGCGCCGTCCAGTCGCCGCCGCGCCCTCGCATAAGCCCGTCGTCGCTGAAGAATTGCTTGGCCGTCAAACGGCTCCGAAGCACAGTCTTGCCATTCACCTGGAAGGCATACTCTGCTGGCGGGTAATGGCTGCCAAAATCATGCGTAAGCCATATCCATGCGACGACTGGGGTGGATCCCGGTGCGACAATCGTTATCTTTTCCGTGTTACCAAAGGCGGTCGGGCCTACGTAGTCGCCCGTCAGACCATCGGGATAACTCCGCGAGTCGCCATGGCCCCGCCACTGGTTGGCCCAGACCCAGGCGGGATCATCGTTACCCGCCGTCATAAAGCCAGGCCAGCGAACCTGCTTCTTCGGGCCAAAATCCAGCATTACGCTCTGGTTCGGCGCCGCAACCACCGGCTCGGCCCGAACATAGTCGATCATCACCGCCTCCGGGCCGGGATTCGTCACGCGTACCGAAACCAGCGAGCCCGGCCATTCGCCGGTAACCCGACCGGCAAAACACCACACCGGCAACGACAAGGTATCCGAACCCGGCTGAACGTGGCCGACCACCCGATAAAGGCTTCTACCGTCGGAGTTCAGGAAATCCAGGATGATCGGCTGAACCAACGGCTGGGTGGTCAGACTGTCCAGACGAATCCAGGGCGTCGCGTTGGGATCCAGCCCGGCCAGCTTGACGACAACCGACCCGCCCGCGCGAAACATCACCGCCTGACGCCCGTGGGTTACCCCCTTGCCCTGACCAACGGGAACGATCAGCGCGTCGCCCTGGAACGACTCGAAATCCTCCAGCACGAGCGTCTCGGCTGACCTGGCCAAGGCGCATGCGGCGCAGATGACGATTAAGGCAAAGCCAAACCGCCAAAATCGCAACGGCAGGTATATCGGCAAACAGCCGCAGACAATCCGCTTCATGGTTCTATCCAGCCTCTCATATCGGGCAAAATTGATAATCCGGTTGCCGCCAGAGACATTCTCGGCAGAACCAGCGCCCATAGAGAACGTAAAATACACTATACTGGCGACTGAAACGCCCGATGAAATGAAAAAGTGGACAGACTGTCGGGCGACTTTGCTTGTGAGCGCAAAGTTTCAGGCCTGTCCCGGCCCGGCAATGTTAGCCTGCCAAGAACAATTGATTGTTCCCCAGCCGGCGGTTTATGCTATACTATCTTCAGAGGGTATATGCCATGATTCGAGGATATGGGCGGCGAATGAACGATGATCTCGGGATAGCCTGCCTGGCGTTGGCTGCTGTTTTGTGCTGCGCAGCCGTGGCTGGAGCTCAAAGCCGCAACCGACTCACTATTAGCTCGCCGGGCGAACTCCATCAAATCGGCGAGGGAACGTCCGTTTACTCGTTCCAGCAATACAGCTCCGGCCTTGGCGCCTTGGGCGGTGGAAGTTCAACCCCTCTTGGCGGCGGAAGCGTGCTCCGGAGTTCCATAAGCTCCGGGAACAGTTCCCTCTCGACCGGCAGATCGTCCAGCCCGCTGAACGTGCCGGGCAGTTCGGGCGCGTCGGCCCTCAATCAGGCCCTTACGGGCCGTTCGGGCGGTGTCGGCCTGTCAAACAACGCCCCGTCCAACCGCCCAAGAAACGGATCGTACTCCCGGTCTGTCGGCGGCAACCGAATCCTGGGCGACCTCCAGATGGTGGCGCCGGGAGTGCGAAGCTCGACCCCTCCATCGCTGCTGGTCACCAAACCTTTATACACAGGCATGCGCAACCCGCTGGTCAGCCGCCCGGCGTACAGTAACTTTACCGACCCGCTGAGCTTTGACAAACTGACCGGCCTGACGCCGCGAATATCTTCCACGACAGGAAACCCACTGATAGGGCCATTGATGCCGCAGACCCCAAGCTCGCCGACTATGCCAATGGTCCTTGACGATGTCGGCGGATCGGGCATAGGCTCGGCGCTGGCCAACAGTGGCCCGACAGCCTTCGGACTCGCAAGGGCCTTCGTCCTGGAGTTGGAAAAGGCCTCGTCATCGCTTCTCCAGCAAAAAGGCCAGCCGATCACGTCGCTGGTGCCAAAGAACAACAGTCTCTATCGAAAATATATGGCCAAGGCAGACCGCTCGTTCAGGCAAGGCAACTACCGCGAGGCGTACACCGACTTCCAGATAGCCAACGACTTGGGAAACCACGACCCCGAAAGCTATGTCTGCCTGGTTCACACCGAGTTCGCACTCTCGGCCTACAGCTACGCAAAGGCCTGCTACTTCCTCGAACAGGCGCTGCGATATATGCCGGAATTGCCTCTCGCAAACCTCCGGCCAAGAGGTTTCTACGACAGCGAGGCCAAGTACGCCCAGCAATTGATCGCCCTCGTCGATCATATCGCCAAACGCCCCAGCGACCACGAGGCGATCCTGCTTCTGGCCTACTTCCGATGGTTCGAGGACAAGCACGACGTCGATGGTACACGCAAGCTGCTCGCCAAGGCTCTGGCGGCCGGGCTGGATAAGAAAGACCCCTTGTTGATCGACGCCGTGGAAACGTTCTGGCGCGGCATAGTCGCCAGCGGCGCGGCAACCGGCGAATTAAAACCGGAGCCCCGCAAGGAACCTGAGGCCTCGACCAATAAGTGAGTAACCTCTCGGACGTCGGTTTTGCGCGATGCCATACAACTCCCGCGAAGCAGCCCCTCGAAACCATCGGGCTGGCTTTTCCCGTCTTGTAGGTCGATGCGCATCTGTTTTGTCCATTTCTACTTCTGAAGCCCTCCGATCCGGCGGCAATTGCAGGTTGAGCTTTTGTCATGTACGGGGAGGGCACTATA
>CAZMBZ010000126.1:0-14452 GCA_964564285.1 uncultured Planctomycetaceae bacterium
ACCTGCACGTAACGATGAAGTTCCTCGGCGATGTGCCGGATGCGGACGTGATGGGGATCTGCCGGGCCGTCGAGGACGCCGCAGCCGGGCTTGAGCCGGTTGAGTTCGACGTTGTCGGCTTGGAGTGTACTCCGGCGCGAGGGCCTGTTAAGATGGTCTGGGCTGGCGTTTGCGAATCGGGCCGGACGCTGACAAACACCTTCGCGGGACTCGAATCTGCCATGGAGGCCTTGGGCTTTGACGTAGAGCGGCGGGCGTTTCGGCCACACGTTACGGTGGGGCGGTTTCGCTATTGCAGCGATCCCAGTGGGATGAGGCAGGCGGTGGCGCGGCTGGGCGACGAGCAGTTTGGCATTCAAAGTGCTGGTGAAGTTGTTGTGTACAGTAGCCAGCTTACGAAGCAGGGGCCTGTTTACGCGGCCATGGCACACTGTAATCTTGGCCGGTAGCGGCCGGTTGCGTTGTGGTATTTTTTGCGGTTTTCAATTTCGTTATTGCGGTACCCAAACAAAGACCGTACAGTACTAATTTGACGGCCCGGGCTCTGACAGGAGCCTCGGTCGTGGGAGCGCGTGCGGATGTCCTGGCGGCCTTGCCGCACCCGCGCGGTGCTTCCGTGCAGATCGTGTTTTCAAGGAGATAGACAGATGGCCAAGGCCAGCAGGTCCATGAGTAAAAAGGGCATTTCCAAGGTTGTCGGGCGCGAGACCCCTGCCGGCAGCGAGAGGCGAGAAAAGGCCCTGGATGCCGCACTCAAGCAGATCGAGAAAAACTACGGCGTCGGCAGCATCATGCGCATGTCCGAGGACCAGGTCGTACGCGTTAAGGGCATATCCACCGGGCCGCTGAGCTTGGACATAGCCTTGGGCGGACAGGGCATTCCATCCGGGCGAATTTGCGAATTGTACGGCCCCGAAGGCTCGGGCAAGACGACGGTCGCACTGCACGTGATCGCCAGCGCGCAAAAGGCCGGCGGTGTTGCGGCCTTCATCGACGCCGAGCATGCCATGGACCCGACCTGGGCCCGCAAACTTGGCGTGGACCTTCAGAGTCTCCTTATAAGCCAGCCGGACACCGGCGAGCAGGCGCTGGAAATATGCGAGATGCTCGTGCGTTCCAACGCCGTGGACATCGTGGTGATCGACTCGGTGGCCGCGCTCATCCCGCGTGCGGAGATCGAGGGTGATATGGGCGATACCCACGTGGGCCTCCAGGCCAGACTGATGAGCCAGGCCATGAGAAAGCTCGTTGGCGCAATAAGCAGGAGTCGCACCAGCGTGATCTTCATCAACCAGATCCGAATGAAGATCGGCGTGATGTTCGGCAACCCGGAGACGACACCGGGAGGCAATGCGCTGAAGTTCTACAGCTCCGTACGCATCGAGGTGCGCCGCGTGACCACCATCAAGGAAGGCGATGTGGCCGTCGGAAACCGCGTCCGCGCCCGCGTCGTCAAGAACAAGATTGCTCCCCCGTTCAGGAAGGCCGAGTTCGACATCGTCTTCGATGGTGGGATCAATATTCTCGGCGACCTGGTGGACTTGGCTGCGGAGGCGGAAATCATCACCAAACAGGGCTCGTGGTACAGCTTCGGCGACACCCGCCTCGGTCAGGGACGCAACAACGCGGTTGCTTTCCTCAAGGACAACGCTGACTTGCAGGAAGAAGTCCGAGTTGGCGTGCTGACGAAACTGGCCCCCCACATGCTGGAGACTCCCCCAAAAGAGCAGGTCGGAGGCGATGAGGCGCCGGCCAAGACAGGGGACGAATAGACAGACGCGGATAAGTGCGGATGAGCACAGTGTGGCCGATGGCTTCAGCCCAAAGAGGAATTCAACGCGGAGATCGCACAGGACGCTGAGAAGATAAGGAGTTCCATCTACTTGTCTTCGCGGTCTCCGCGATGAAGAATGATGCCGCGAGAACAAAATAGGTCGCGTTAGCAGTACAGACGACAGACTCGCATGATTCCTATCCGTGTCTATTCGCGTTCATCCTTGCCCGAGTTTCTTCTATTCGCTTCCTGTGTGCTGTCCGCGCTCTGGGCAACGATAGGCTTCTTGGTGCGGGCTTGAAAAATCCCCCATTTGGGCCTACCATTCAAGTCACATTAAGGAGCCGGACATGGACCTTGAAGTACACAAATCATCGCGCATGCATGGGACCATTCGTATACCGCCCAATAAGAGCCATTCCTTCCGTGCGCTTGTAATGGCTGGGCTGGCCGATGGCACCAGCCGGATCGTCGGACCGGCGGTTTCAAACGACTGGATGCGGGGAATCGAGGCACTCGAAATGCTCGGGGCCAAGGTGGAACCCAAAGCCAACCATGTTTGGGAAGTTACGGGCACGGGCGGCAAGCTCAAGACGCCTGATGACATAATCGATTGCGGTAATAGCGGCATCCTGCTGCGTTTCTTCATGGGCCTGGCCGCGTGCTGCGAAGGCTACACCGTCCTCAGTGGCGATGAGTCTATACGCAATATTCGCGTGTGCCAGCCGTTGATCGACGCGATTAACGGCTTGGGCGCCTGGGCCGTCAGCACCAAGGGCGACGGGCACGCCCCGGTTGTGGTTCGCGGACCCCTCAAGGGCGGGCGGACAGAACTCGACGGTATGGACTCCCAGCCCGTCTCGGCCCTGCTTATCGCGGCCGCCCTGGGCGATGCGCCGACCGACCTCGTCGTGCGGAACCCTGGTGAGAAGCCCTGGATCGGCGTGACCTTGGACTGGCTGGACCGCTGTGGTGTGGAATACAGCAACGAGGATTACTCCCACTACCGCATTCGGGGCAATAGCAGGTGGAAGGGATTCGATGTCCAGGTGCCGCTGGACTGGTCGGCGGCGCTGTACCCGATTGTCGCGGCGGTGCTTAGCGACGACAGTGAAGTCCGCATACCCGGAATGGATTTCCAGGACAGCCAGGGCGACAAGCTTGTGATAAACGTCCTTCGCGAGATGGGCGCGGACATCGAGATTGACGGTGACACGGTTATTGCCCGCTCCAGCAAGCTCAAGGGGTGCGAGATAGACTGCAACGATTTCATAGACCAGTTCATGCTGTTGGCGGTTGTCGGATCGCGAGCTGAGGGCGAGACGGTGCTGACCAACGCTGCGATATGTCGGCAAAAAGAGTGCGATCGAATTACGGAGATATTCCATGCCTTAAAGGCTATGGGTGCCAGTGTGACCGAACGCCCTGACGGCCTGGTTGTTCGTGGTGGCCGACTGCGGGGCGCTCGCCTTAACAGCCGGGCCGATCACCGAATGGTGATGACCCTCGCCGTTGCCGGCCTGGTTGCCGACGGCACGACCGTGATATCAGACGTCCAGTGCGTAAAAAAAACGTTCCCCTCCTTCTTACACGAGATGCAGTCGATCGGCTGCGAGATGGAAAAGACAAACTGATTGGTGGTCGGTAGTCGGTAGTCGGCAATCGGTAGCCGGTGGTCCGCAGGCGGTTTTCACGGTCTGCTCGATTCCGCGAGCACGGCAGTTGGCGGTCGTCAGGGATAATAAGAAAAGGCGGCGTCCGATGTGGACGCCGCCTTTTGTATGGATACAAATATACAGCCTGTCCGTGCCAACTTGTGTTGCTAATGGCCAAGCATTGCGTGGGTATGTCTATTTCGGCATAACCAAGAGCAGGAAGACGAAGCCGAACAGGCCAACTGTCTCGACGATGCCCATCGCAATGATGATGAACACCAAGCCCTTGCCCTCGCCCTCGGATATGGCACGGCAGCCCGCGGCGCCGATGAGACCTTGCGCCCAGGCGCTGAACATTTCAGCCAGGCCACCGGCAATGCCGATGCTCAACAGCGCGCCTGCATTTACAGACAGAAGTTCGGGGTTATACACCGGCCCGGACATGCCGACGAGCATCAGGATAAAGCCGTAGATCGTCTGACTGAGGGGCATGCCGGTAAGGATAATGTAGGAGAAATTAAGGCGCTTGCCAGCCTTGGCCTCCTTGGCCCAGGCGCCTGCTGCGGCCCGGCCTGCGGCGCAGATACCCAGGGCGCTGCCGACGGCTCCCATGCCCAGCGCCAACGCGAGTCCCAATTGTCCAAAGAATGGTGCCATCTCTCAACTCTCCTTGCCTTGCTTTTGCGCAAAAGGTTCATAAGGGTAACCGGCCCACTGCACGCCGGCATTATTTGAAAACTCCAACATATTCAATCGCACGCCATGTGCGAATATCGCGATAACCGCCAGCCCGATGTTCAGTGCGTGTCCGAAGACGATAACTGGCACGCCGACAATCCACAGGAAAGCGTTGTCCTGGGCAACCATGGCACCAAGACCATTGAAGGCTGAGGCGATATAATAGCTCGCCAGTCCCACTGCCATAAGGCGAATGTAGCTCATGGTGTCGCTGAACGTGCCGAGCAGCGGTAAAAGCGAATTGGCAAAGCCGAACAGTACGCGTTTGACTGGCTTTTCGCCAGGGAACGCGAACAACACGGCCAGGGCGTACCCCACGCCAAGCAGACATAGTGACGCGGTTGTCATGGCGGACGAAACGATGAAATAGTCCGGCATGCCCTGTTCGAACAGCAGCCAGATTATCCCCAGCATGCCGACTAGAACCAAGCCCCAGCCGATTTCAGAGAGGGCCTTGCTGCTGGGAAAGAAGCCGATCGCTTGGCGAAGATGCCCGAGTACCAGGTGGATCATGCCCAGCAGGAAGCTGATCTGGATAACGATCGCCCGGGCCTTCTCGGGGTTGGGATCCCACAGAACGCCGACGGAGACCATGGCGCTGCCGACTTTGTCCGACAGACTCGTGCCCTGGGACATTTCGGCCAAGGTCGCATGGTTGCCCGCTTTCATCATGCTGTCCGGCGTTACGCCGAAATAGTTGGCAGTGAGCATGCCCCATATTAGTGTGACGGCCCCGACGACGAGGATGAGGTTAACCTTGTCGTTGCCCGCTATCCTGACGAGTTTTCGACGGAAGATCATAGGCAGCAGCAGGAACAGCAGTCCGTACCCGGCATCGCCGATGAGCATTCCGGCGAATACCGGCAGGGCAACCATGAAGAATGGTGCTAGGTCGAGTTCCTCATAGCCTGGGAAAGTTCCGAGTATGTCGAACAGTCCCTTGATGGGCTTGGCCCAGCGGGGGTAGCGGACGAGGGTGGGGGGTTCGTCTTCCTCGGTTGGCTCGGAGACGGACACGGCTGCGTTTATGCCAGCAGTGTTGAGGCCCGTTTTCAGGGCGTCGGCGGCGTCGGCGGGGCACCAGCCTTGGACGGCGTAGAGTTCGCCTTCGGCCAGGCCGCCTCGCTCGGCGACTATGAACTCGCTCTGGGTGGTGAGGCGGTCGATTTCCGCCTGCATTCCGTCCGCAAAGTGGGCCAGTTCCGCCAAGCGATTTTCGTCGGTTGTGATGGCCTGGTCTATCTCGGCTGCGTCGCTGCGAAGGTCGTTGCGGTCGCGCTGCGGAAATTCGACCGGCTCGGCCGAGTCCGGGAGCGTTGCTTCGCCGTCACGCTGGACGACGCCCACGAGTACGCCTCGGCCGAAGCGGGAAGAGAGGACCTGCACGAAGTCGGCCTGGATTTCCGGCACGTCTGATTCGGGCAGGCTGTGGAAGCTTATTTCCAGCCCGGCATCGCGGATCGCGGCGAACTGGTTCAACCGCACATCGCCCCAGATTTCGAGTTGGTCGATCTGTCGGTGGAGGTTGGCAAGGCGGTTTCGCCGCTCGGCCGCGCCGCGGTGAATCCGCTGGGCTTCCTCGGCGGCCTGGAGCGTGGTCAGGTCGGTCGGCTTTGTCCCGGTGGGCTTAACTTCGGCAAGTAGTTGCTGAGCCCTTCGCAGGCGGTCGATGGCCGCCACGGTTTCTTCGTGGGCGATAGCCTTGGTTGCATCGACGGGCGTCAGGTGTACAACGCCGAGTGTTCGCAGGGCTTCCAGGAGCTTGGTGCGTTCCTGACGCCTGGCCACCACGTATGTTTTGAGCATCCTGGCGATCATTTGCCTTCGGCTCCCTCTTCCATCTTGGGCTGTGTATCTTGGTCGAGGCGGTCGAAATCGGTCGACCTCCCGGCGATTTTTGCCTTGGCGATCTTGCCGCGTCCGACCGCGGCGGTCATTTCGTCGCCGAGCTTGATGCGGATGACTCGGATGATCTCGCGTCCCTCGGGGATTTTGACTTTTTCGAAGAGGTTCACTCGCTGGATGATCTTGGTCAGTTCGCGGTCCAGCAGGCGGAACTGTTCGTCGATGACGTCTCTCTCGGCCGAGCGACGGTTTATTTCCTTGAGGTCTGCAATGGCGGTGTCCACCCAGGCGGGTGTGGCGAACAGGCTGTAGTCCGGCTCGGGGAAGGTGGCGTCCTTGTAGATCGGAATGCTGACGCCGGCGATGTTGGTTCGCGTGGTGGCGACCTCCATGGGCTTGGCCAGGGCCTGGATGTCCACTCCCGCGAGGTCCGCCATGACGGGCCTGTACGGGTCGAGTTTTCGCATAGCCTGCTCGATGGCGGCGACGAGTTCCGCGAGCTTGGCCTTTACGTCGCGGATGGTCAACTGCAATTGCTGCTGCTTGAGCTTCAGCATAGGCAGATACCGTCCGAAACGCTGCAGCATGTCTCGCTGCCGCTTAAGCTCCGGTCTGGTTAACCTTATTTTCTTGGCCATGTGACTATCGGTTGCTTGTGTCTTGTTGGTCCGTCAGGTTTCGGATTACGCCACGTCTTGTTTTTCTTTTTGCTCGGCGTCTTCCTTGGCCAGTTCCTTTGGCCAGTGCTCATCTATGATGCTTCGGCGGATTCCGATCTCGGCCGGCTCGAAGCAATCGGCGAGGATTTCCCAGCATCTATCGAGTGCTTCGAAGAGCGGGATATTCACGGAGAGGTCCATGATCTTCGCTTCGAACTGCTCGCCGTATTTCAGCAGGCGTTCGTCCCATTCGGACATCTCGAATCCCATGTCGCGTTTCTCGCGGGTTTCGCGGCATTGGGAGTAGAGTTGGATGCACGCATCCATGATCGCGCGGTGGTCATCGCGAGTCTTGCCGTTGACTTGTTGCTTGAGTCGGCTGAGCGAGCCGAATGGTTCGATTCGCCCGTTGCGGAGGTAGAACTGGCCTTCGGTGATGTAGCCGGTATTGTCGGGTACCGGGTGTGTCACGTCGTCACCGGGCATGGTGACGCAAGCCAGCGTGGTCATCGACCCGGCCCCGTCAAAGTCGACGGCCTTCTCGTATCGTCGGGCCATCTGCGTGTAGAGGTCGCCGGGATAGCCTCGGTTGGAGGGGATTTGCTCCATGATGATGGCGATTTCCTTGAGTGCATCGGCGAAGGCCGTCATGTCTGTCAGGAGCACCAGGACCTTCTTGCCCTGGAGGGCGAACTTCTCGCCGACGGCCAGGCACAGGTCGGGCACGATGAGGGCCTCGACGATCGGGTCGGCGGCGGTGTGGACGAACATAATGCTGCGCCCGAGCACTCCGCCTTCCTCAAAGGCGTTGCGGAACTTGAGGTAGTCGTCGTGTCGCAGGCCCATGCCGCCGAGAATGATGATGTCGGCCTTGGCCTGAAGTCCCACTCGGGCCAGCAGTTCGTTGTACGGTTCGCCGGCGACCGAGAAGATCGGCAGCTTCTGGCTCTCGACGAGAGAGTTGAAGATATCGATCATCGGGATTCCGGTGTGAACCATTTGGTCGGGCATTCGCCGTCGAATAGGATTGACCGCCGGCCCGCCGATATCGATCATGTCGGCCTGGACTTCCGGCCGATCGTCGCGAGGCCTGCCGGAGCCGTCAAATACCCGCCCCAGCAGTTGTTCGCTGAACGGCACCTGCATGGCCCGGCCTAGGAATCGCACCCTGTCGCCCGTCGAGACGCCTTCGGTGCCGGAGAATACCTGTAGGCTGACTTGGTCGCCTTCGAGGTGGATAACCTGTGCCAGCGAGGAGCCCTTCTCGCCGCTGAGGATGGCCAGTTCGTCGTAGCCGATACCTGAGGCTGTGACGGTAACTACGTTACCGGCGATTCGCGTTATATGGTCGTAGTATTTTCTCATTGTATGTTTCCGTGGCGTCCTGTTTCGTAGCAGGCCAGTTCCAAATACTTAATCTCAGACGCCCATGAATGCCAAGAATGCCAGAGGACAAATACCATACTGGCTAGGCAGGATGGTCGGATGCGTCGCTTTCAGGCCGCTGCTTACTCGCGGTCTGGAAGCAGGCACGAAAAATCTTGTGCAGTTCATCCGCCTCTCGCCACAGTTCTCTGGCGTCTTCCTTCATTTCTGTCATTTGTCATTTGTGATTGGTCATTCGTCATCAGGCATCGGCCGGCGCGGTGGTTTTCTGTTTCTCCATGAAGCTTTCGATATCGCCGAGGATCTTCTTGTACTCGTCGCTGTCCTGGGCGGCGAAGTTCCAGTTGCGGAACAGGTCGGAGACTTCCACCATTGCACGGCGAGCGTCATCTTTGGTTTTGAAAGCGAAGGGCGTTTCGCAAACCCCCAGCACGCGGTCGAAGACGTACTTCTGCCGATCCGCCGACGTTGCGGCGTCGACCTTGTCGAAGGCGTTCTGTTGGAGGTAGACGTTGTCGAAGAAGTCGGCTTTCAAGGCCGTGGTGAAGTCTTCGATGCTCGTGCCTTCTTCGCCAACAACGGTCATCATCTGCTGAACTTCGTTGCCACGCCGCAGCAGTTGGCGGAGGCGGGTCACTTTTTCCAAGTCGATGATACCCTTGTATTTGCTCCATGACTCAAGCGGGTCGATCGCGGGATAGCGCCGCGCGTCCGAACGCGCCCGGCTGAGCCCGTGGAAAGCGCCGACGACCTTCAGCGTGCCTTGGGTTACGGGCTCCTCGAAGTTTCCGCCGGCAGGACTCACCGTGCCGCCGATGGTCAGCGAGCCGATTTCGCCGTTGTGCAGTTCGAGCTGCCCCGCACGCTCGTAAAAGCCAGCGATACGGCTTTCCAAGTAGGCTGGGAATGCTTCCTCGCCGGGGATCTCTTCGAGTCGGCCTGAAATCTCGCGCATCGCCTGGGCCCATCGACTGGTCGAGTCCGCCAGCAAAAGAACATTCAGTCCCATCTGCCGGTAGTACTCACCGAGTGTCGCGGCCGTGTATACCGAGGCCTCTCGGGCCGCCACCGGCATGGCTGAGGTGTTGCAGATGATGATCGTCCGCTCCATCAGGCTCTTGCCGGTTCGCGGGTCGGTAAGTTTGGGGAACTCGCGGATGGTCTCAACGACCTCGCCGGCCCGTTCGCCACATGCGGCGAGGATGACCACGTCCACTTCCGCGTATCGGCTGGTGATCTGCTGGAGGACGGTCTTGCCTGCGCCGAACGGCCCGGGAATGCAGTATGTGCCACCGCGGACGATTGGGACCATCGAGTCGATGATGCGAACCTGTGTCACAAGGGGGTCGGTGGGCATCATTCGGCGGCGTGCGACGCTCAGCGGCACCTTTACAGGCCAGTCCTGCTGCATGGTGATGCTGCGTTTTTCGCCGCTGTCGTTGATGATCGTGGCGATTTCCTGATCGACGGTGTATTCCCCGGCCGGGGCAAGGCTCTCCAACTTCCACGAGTCCTTCAGGCCAAACGGCGCCATGATCTGGTGCGTGAAGATGCCTTCCGGCACGGTGCCCAGTTGCTGGCCCGCCCGAACGGATTTGCCGATCTCGGCCGTCGGGGTGAATTGCCACTTGATGTCCTGCGGCAGGCCGGGCAGATATTGGCCTGGCTCCAGGAAGAAGCCGACCTTCTCGGCAAGCTGCGGCAGGGGGTTCTGCAGGCCGTCGAAAATCTGCCCGAGCAGCCCGGGTCCAAGCGTGACCGAAAGCAGGTCCTTCTGGAAGTCGACGGGGTCGCCGACCTTCAGGCCGCGGGTTTCCTCGAAGACCTGAAGGTCCGTCAGTCGCCCGCGAATTCGGATTACCTCACATAGCAGTCGGGCGCCGTCGCCGCGGCAGCAATAACCGACGGAGTTCTTGACCACCTGCCCGGGGGCTTCGGCGACCACCATATTTCCGTAGACGGCAACGATTCTTCCGGTCACGGTTGTTCCTCTCGCAAATCAGTTTCGTCGGCCTGTCAGCTTTGGGCAGTTTTGGTGTCCTGCTGTTGCTGGGCGGCGGCAATGCGTTTCCATCTGTGCAATATCACCAGTCGTGCGGCATAGGCGACCAGTTCATCGTCTTTGAAGGTGAACCATCCGTCGTGCTCACCTATCCATGCCCACCTCGCGGAGTCGAGGGCCTGGAGGCCCGCCAGCGGGTTTGGCGCGGCGGACCACTCACCAAGGACGGTCGTATACTCGTCTGCCCCATAGCCAAGTTCGGGCGTCACGAGATACCGGGTGGCGTCGAGGTCAAGGGCCTTGGCGCGGGCGGCGGCAAGGGCGTTGCGAAGACCTACTTCGTAGCGGACCCACTCAGCCAGCATCTCGCTGCGGCTGGCGAGCCTTGCCCCATGGGCGAAGTACATTGCCCATACGCGGTCGATGCCCAATTGTGGCTGTCCGGCCGGGTCGCTCTCGCCGTCTTCGCCGACGAGGGAGGTCGGCAGGGGGGCCTCATCGCGGACCTGCTCGGCCGACAGGATGATCGGTTCGGCCTGCTCGGCGGATATCTCGCCGGCCAGCACAGCCTGGCGAAGTTGGAGGTCGTCGGAAAGGAATATTACCGACGACAACTCACACGGTCCGGTGGCCGGGGCGAGCATTTCCAGCATCGCCCGTGGTGTCAGCGGCGGATCGGAACCCAGTTCGCCCAAGCCCGGCAGGGCCGTCAGCAGATAGTAGTTCTGACCCAGCATGGGGTTTCAGCCTTCCTTGGCTTGCTCGTTGCTCATAGCCTTGGCGAGTATTTCGCGAAGGTCCGGCCCGACAAGGTCCATCAGCGTTGCCACGACGCTGTCACTGGTTACTTCTACGGTTGAGCCGGTGCAAGTGTACTCGAAACCGGCATCGGCGAGAGTGCCCTTGAGGTCGATCGATGGCCTGACCTTGTCAACTTTGTCTTTTCCTATTTCAGCCAAGGCCCAGCTTACGAGTTTTTCCCTCATTGGGGCGGGCACATTGATCTTCAGTGTTTGCTTGCACTCGAAGTCGCTGCGAACGTAGAGCATGACGATTTCGTGGAGCAGCTTGCCTATGAAGTCGGTGTCGTCGAGTTGCTGCTTGACCGTTTGGCTGAGCAGCCCGGCCAGGCCTCGGCTGAGGGATTCCTGGAGCCGCAACGTAGCGTCACGTGCGGCCAGTTCCAGTTCGGTTCGGCCGCGGGCAAGGGTTTCCTCTGCCTGGGTCTTTGCGTCAGCGATGATCTTGTCGGCCTCTTTTTTTGCGTGGTCGACGGTTTCTTTTGCCTGTTTCTCGGCTTCGGTGCGGATGTTTTCGGCTTGCTGCTTGCCGGCATCTACGCCTTCGGCCTGGAGCTTGGCAACAAACGATTCAATGGTTTCCGCCATGGGGTGGCTCCATCTTTCTGCGATGTTTCTTCGCCGCGTTGCTGTCTATCGGCCCTGACTCCGCCGGGCTTGCCGGCCGGAGAGGCTTGAAGAAATATAGATAGTGAATGTCGCGGCGAAACGCAAGGGACATTCTGTAGCTTGACGAGAAATGGAGCGCTTTATTCGTCAGACAGAAAAGTCTTATGGCGACGTTGTCAGGGATTTAGACGAGTCTGCGTAGCCGCATGGCGTAAACCACGTGCTGCGCGATTTGTGCCAGCGTGAATACCGAACAGTCGTAAACGAGATGGAACGCCGGCTTGCGCGGGTATCGCATGGCGTAGACGCGCTCGAGGTATGCGCGTTCGCGTTCCTTGGCGCGAACCCTCAGGCGGGCCTCGGTTTCGGTGACGCCTTCGCGGAAGGCAACTTCCTTGACTCGCCAATCCAGCGGGGCCTCGAGACGAACGCTGATGCCGTTGGGAAGGTCGTGGGTTGCACCCGCGCTGCCCTGGCCGATGAGTATGGCGTGGCCATCCATTGCCAGCGAGCGGACAACAGAGGTGACCCGGTTGCGAATTTCGTAGCCGCTCGGAACGCGGTCCTTGCGGAGCGTTCGGAAGAAGTCTAGGAACAGACGAGGCTTACTGCGCCGCTCACGTTCGAGCAGTTCGGCAGCCATGTTCGTGTCGGTCGCCAGGCGCTGGAGGATCTCCTTGTGGTAGATCTTCCAGTAGTGATCGGCTTCGGCGTCGTCGTTGAGGACCTCCATCAACAAAAGGCCCAACGAGAAACCGTAACACCCGTATTGGCGCGAAATGGTCGCGAACGGCCCGGCGTTCTGGGCCTCCTTAGCCTGCGCCGTTTCCTGCGGGTGTTCCTGCATATTGTCAGACAGGGACACCTTGGCCATCTGCAAACTCCTTTACTAACCCTATTATATCCACATCTATTCTAAGGCACCGCAAAGCCGGAAACCAAACTTTCAGACGGGATTCTCTATTGTTAAATCCTAAGAGACAGAGATTTGCAAGATATATTTCCTAGGCATGCTCGCCATTTTTCCGGCCGAAGATCATTCGCCCGGCCGATGTCTGAAGCGCACTGGTGACGGTTATTTCGATATCCTTGCCGACGTAATCGCGCGCCTGTTCGGCTACAACCATCGTTCCATCCTGGAGATAGCCCACGCCTTGGCCAGGGTCTTCCCCGGGCCTGACGATTTTCACCCGCAGCGATTCGCCGGGAAGATGCACTGCCCGAAGCCCGTTGGCCAGGTCGTTGACGTTGATGACCTTGACTCCCCGCAACCGGGCAATTTTGTTGAGGTTGTAGTCGTTGGTCACCACCCGTCCGTCCATGTGCTTGGCCAAGGCTACGAGTTTCTCGTCCACAGCGGTGAACGTTTCGATGGCTGGGACGCTCATGTCCAGGATTCGCACGTCAACCTGCTTGGACTTCTGAAGTTTGGCCAGGATGTCCAGGCCGCGCCGCCCACGGCTTCGCTTGAGCTTATCATGACTATCAGCAACGGTTTGCAGCTCTCCAAGGATGAAACGAGGCACGACAATGTCCGATTCAATAATGCCCGTTTCGACGATATCCGCGATCCTCCCGTCGATGACGGCCGAGGTGTCCAGCAGGACGGGTCGGATGCCCTTGGTCTGTTTGGCGAACTCGACGTAGGGTATGACGAAACGAAAATCGTCCTTGGTTTGAAGCACGAAGCTGACGCACAAGAACACGGCCGCGGCACCGAGTACGCCTTTGACGAGTTGGACCAGGCGGGGGCTGTCTATGTCGAATACATCCACGAAAACACTGGTCACCAGGCTCAGGGCGTATGCGATGACTACTCCGGCCAGAGCCCCGAAGAACAGGCCGCTAAGCATCTGAAGGCGTTTTCGCCGCCATAGCATGTCTACCATCACCAGCAAAAACCCCGCAGTGATCGGCACAAGAATGGTGATCGCTTTCCAAGTGAAGGACGTCCCCGTAGCCTGGAGGGCCAGCGGTATGGAAATGCCAAGCACCACCAACAGAAACAATACGCGAACGAGATGAAGGATCATGATCGGGCCGTCCAATGAGAACCGTATGATATTATGATAATTATGATACCCTAGTAATCGGCGTTTACGTTTGTGTTTCGTTACGTATGATTCGATTGGCAGGCCACAAGTTCATCTATTTTCGCCTGCCGCCGCTTCACCTGTTGCCGCGGGGCAGAGCCCGCTGTATGAGCACCGGGCGCAGTTTTCGTTGCCTCGTCGTTCAAACACGCCGCTACGTCGTGATGCTATAAGCCTTTCGGCCAAGTTGGACGCTCGCTGGGTCGCAGCCGAAAGGGCGGCGGCGTCCACGCGAAATTCGTACATCTGGGCCGGGCGGAGGAAGTATAGCTTGGCATCGGCGACGGGGCTGCCGAAGTGCCGGCCGGCCGCCTGGGCGTACAGCAGTAATTGAAGTTCGTAATGGGCGGCATGTTCAGTAGTTTGCGGGCCTGGCTGGACGCGGTCGGATTTGTAATCGACGATATGCCACGTGCTGGCCTGGTCCATGTAGGCCAGGTCGATTTGTCCGCGAACTATCGCCGGCGGGCATTGAAGCACGAAATCCAATTCGCGATGCATCCGAATTGCCGACCGAAGCTCGGCCCACAGTTCAGTGTCGGCCAGGCCAGACAGCATTCCCGATAGCTCAGCCGCGAGGGCTTCCATGTCTGCCCCGGCCTGGATGTCCAGCATGTCGGCCGCTTGTCGAACCAGCGCATCCGCGTTTTGCGGGTTGTTAAAGTCCAGCAATTCCATGCATTTATGGTACAGTGTTCCGGTCGTGGCCGCGTCGAGTGCCGACAGGTTCGTGGCGGGTTCGGGCGCTGCGCGGGTGCCTTCCTCACCGCTGGGACGCATGAGAGATTCGTAGCGTCGTGGAAGGCGAAGCTCATGGCGCCAGCGATATAGCATCGGGCAGGTTTCGAAATCATTCAGGGCCGTAACGGCGATTTCGATTTGTCCCATGGC
>CAZMBZ010000127.1:0-14323 GCA_964564285.1 uncultured Planctomycetaceae bacterium
TAAATAAGCTGTCACTCTCGCTGCTCAAGGTGACAACCTATTCCAGGACCGGACAGTAGTGGACCCTCCTTTCAGCTCACGTTTCTGTCCTCTGTTTGTGATGATCTATTTGGAATCTGTCTGTCTGCTGATATTGTCGGGCCGGTCGGCGCCGGGATTCCCTGCCTCGTACATGCGGCGGGCTTCCTCGAAATCCAACGCGCGATTAAAAATAGCGAGTTCGTCAATCAGGCCGTGGTACTCGCGATTGTAGTTGATATCCGATGATTGGATATTGGCCCGACTACTATCATCGCCGATCCAAACGGGGAATCTATTCGACTGAAGGGACGTCCATTGCTTTTCGGCCTGCAATTGCCCATCCACGTAGAAACGCGCTTTGGCAGAAGCCCCGCCCTGTTCGCAGACAGCCACGGCCAGGTGCCATCGGTTGTCGTATATGCGAGTCGCGCTTATGGCAAGTGGATTAGACCAATTGGCGTTCTGGGAGAAATTGATCTTACTATCTTCCTGCGTGACGTAAGTGTACCGACCGCGCGTGCGTTGGATGCGCCAGCCCCCGCCGCCTTTGCTTATCAATGGCTGCCAGGGCGCGCTCATGCTGTGAATCTTGAACCACAGGCAAATGGAGTACGAGCCAGTGAAGTTCATCTTCTCCGACGCGGCGCTCGAGAGCTCGACGCGGTTCTTGGAATACGGCCCGGCGAACTCCAGCGCGCCCTTGCCGGGGAAGCGGCCTCGCGTCCAGATCGGGCCGATGATCTTACCGTCGAATTCGGTTCGGCCGCGAACCTCGCGCAGTACGGATGCCTCTTCGTCACCTGAGTTGTCGAAGGTGTAGTAGGCCAGAAGATTCGGGTCCTTGACCAGTTCGGCGCTGTATGCCCGCCAGCGATTGAAAGCGGCGATATTCTGGCCGGCGAGTTGCTTATCCATGCCTTCGGGCCGCAGCAGTTGCATCTCCAGGTCTTCGGCGGACCACTGGCGGACCTGCTTGTCCTTGTTGACCCGGACGGCCTGACCTGCTTTCAGCCGCTGGCCATTGGCGGCCAGTTCGATCTCGCCTTCGAACACCCTCACGTCGGTCTCACCGTTGACCTTCACGCCGAACTCCGTGCCGAAGTCGGTGATCCGTCCGGTCGGAGTCTCGACGATGAAACCCTTGGCGCGATCGGGCACGCGAGCCACCAGCTTTCCCTTTGCCAACCGCACCGAGTTGCTGCTGATAAGCTCGACGTCGCAGGGAGCCTGTAGGATAGCGCGCACCCCGCTCATCATCGTGATTTCGGCCGCGCCCTCGCTCAGGAAAAGTTTGCCGGGATGAAGTTCGGCGTGATCCAGAATGACACCGCGATCGGCCCATCGGGCGTTCACCGAGGCGCTAAGCGTGGCGACGTGCGGCGGCAGGTCGGGTAGGACTGGGGCGTCAGCATTCCTGTTGACGGCAGGTTTCGGCCGCTCGACTATCTGGGGTACCGGCGGATTCAGCCGGAAGCCCTGGTACAGCACGATGGAAACGGACGCCGCAGCGATGAGCACCGCGGCCGCGAGCAGTATCAGCGGCACCCAGAGCGACCGCGATGGGCCGCGACGGGACGTAGCGGCCGCCGGCAGAGACTGGACCTGCGGCAGGCACTCCGGCGGGGCTCCCGCCAGTTCCCATTGCATCTCGCTATGCAGCAGCATCAGGTCCACGTAGCGATCGTGCAGGGCGGGCTCGGCCTCAAGCCTGGCGAACAGTTCGCGGCGCCGGTCTTCGGTAAGCTCACCCTCCATCGCGGAGATCAGAAGGCGGTCGAAGTCATCCATGTTCTTCGATTGCTCGTTCATGCTCTCTCTCCGGCCAGCGACTTGTTTATGCAATCCAGCAGGGTTTGGCGGATGCGGTACAGCGCGACGCGCACAGCCTGGGCGGACCGCTCCAGCAGGGCGGCGATGCCCTGGGCGTTATGGCCCTGGGAATAGCGAAGGCGGATCATGTGCCGGCTGTGCTCGGGCAGCTTGCCGACGCAGCCATGCATAGCCTCGATGTACTCGTCCCGATTGTGTCGCAGGCGGGCTTCGGCTCGCTCGGCCAGATTGGCCAGCGCGTCTTCTTCGAGAAAGGAAAGCCGCTCGCGCTTGCGGCGAAGGAAGTGGGCGAGAACCTGATTGTACGCCACCTTGCGAGCCCAGGCCTGTGGGTTGTCCGTCCGAGCCCACTCGTCGGCCTTGCGCAGCAAAACCATGTTCACTTCCTGAAGGATGTCCTCGGCCTCGGAAGCCGCGGCCACCAACGTCAGGATGTACCCGTACAGCATCCGCTGGCAGCGGGTAATGCGCTCCAACAGTTGCTGTTCGGGCGTCAATTCAGGCATAAAACACTCTCATTCGCCTCTGTGGCAATGGCTTAAACGCAGATAGACCCTCAGAACCGACACGAATTGAAGAAATGCTCTATGGATAAGTATCGCCATATCGCCTTTTGTTACAGGAAATCGCAAAAACACGGCCGAAAAACTGTTTCGAACAACACAGGAACCGCCAAACCACGCCCCGAAAGCCCGCCAGATGTCGGTACGCCTTGCCACAAGGTCGTTTCACAAGCTGTATCGTCTGTGTATGCTGTGCAAAGTCAGCGATTCTCGGCTCGGCCGACAGACCCGAGAATGGCAATTCTACGCGAAATTGCGGCACGAAAGGACAATCCCGTGAGCGAATCGACAGATAAAGCCAACGGAACCCCCGAAAAGTTCGACTCCGACGACCAAGCCGGTGCGCCCAAGGGCAATATAAAGCAATCGGCCTCTCGATGGTGCTACAACAAGACCCCCTTGGACGAGCTATGCGTCAAGGGCAAGGCGATGGGCCTGCTGGGCATCGACCTGCTGGGGCCCGGGCCGGATTTCGACGTGCTGAAGAAGCATGGCATGGTCTGCACGATGGTCAACTGTTCGGGCATCGCCGAAGGACTCAACGACAGGGCCAATCACGCCGAATGCCTGGCTGCGATTAGAGAGGCGATAGAAGCGACGGCTGAGGCGGGGTTTCCGAACGTGATATGCTTTTCCGGCAATCGCAGGGAGGGCCTGACCGACGAGCAGGGCCAGGACAACTGCGCCGAGGCGCTCAAGCAGATCGCCGGCCTGGCTGAGCGGAAGAACGTCACGCTCTGCATGGAACTGCTGAACTCCAAACGCAATCACAAGGGCTACATGTGCGACCGCACCGCCTGGGGCGCCGGCGTCTGCAAGAAGGTCGGATCGGAGCGGGTCAAGCTGCTCTACGACATCTACCACATGCAGATCGACGAGGGCGACGTAATCGCAACTATCGGCGAGTACAAGGACTACATCGGCCATTACCACACCGGTGGCGTGCCCGGGCGAAACGAGATCGACGATACGCAGGAGCTTTACTACCCAGCCATCATGCGCGCGATCTTGGAAACCGGCTATGAAGGCTATGTCGCCCACGAGTTCGTCCCCAAACGAGACCCGCTGACGAGCCTGCGACAGGCGATCGAAATCTGCGACGTTTGAAGAAGCACTACCACAGAAGCACTGAGACGCTGAGAATGGAAGGAGCAGGACGTTGCTGCTTCTTCCATTCTCTAGACCCCTGTGGCTCCGCGGTTAGAAATCCAGGCCGCGAAGGTATTGCAGGCACTTGTCGACGTCCGCCATGGCGCGCTCGGCTTTGCGCTCGTGCTCTACGATGAACCATTCCGCCCCGCCGACGCTGGCAGCCAGGGGCAGGAACTCTTTCCAATCCACCTCGCCCTCGCCGATAACGGCGTCGGGTGCCCCACGGTATTCCTTCAGATGGACCGTCCGCGATCGGCCTGGAAAACGCTTGAGCATGGCGACCGGATCTCCCCCGCCCGCAATCGCATTGCCTACGTCAACCTGCATCACCACGTCGTCGCTGGTCCGGGAAAAGAACACCTCCCACGGAAGCTCGCCGTCGATCTCAGCAAATTCCATCGAGTGGTTATGGTAACCCGTGTACATGCCGTGCGGGCGGAGACGCCCGGCGATCTCGTTGAGCACGTCGGCCGCTCGCTTCCACGAATCCATGCTGTCGCGGTATTCCTTGGCCAGCACCGGCACGATGAGAAACTGGTTGCCCAGGGTCCGGTGAAACTCGACGGACTTTTCCAATTCGTCGCCAAGCAGTTTGTCCATGCCCACGTGCGAGCCGCAGCATGCCAGACCGTTGTCATCGAGTATCCGTCGCAGATCGGCAGCGCTCCAGCCGTGGTATCCGGCGAACTCGACGCCCTGGTAGCCCATCCGCGCCAACTCGGCCGCGATGGCGGGAAAGTTTTTGCCCTCGTCGGCCTGGCAGGTGTGACGGATCGAGAATAGTTGCAGGCCAAACGGAATGTCCCTGATATCCTTCGCCATGAAAAACACTCCTTGTTGGGGCCACTCGCGGCCCGGCTACGTGTTTCACTGATGTACGCCTTTGACATCGGCCATACGCCGATGCGATGATAACCGCAGAGACAATGGCCGCAAGTGCCAACCAGCAAAGCCCACGCCGCCAAGACGGGGCGAAAGGTGAGTTAAAACAATGAGTTCAAACGCCGGACCCAAAATCTTCCGCGCCCTTGCCGCTGTCACGATGGGCGTGGTGATGTCGTGGATGCTTCCCGCTGCAACTGCGGCCAGGGCGAAAAAGCCCGCCGGCTCGCCAGCAACCCAACCGGCAGCCAAGTCGCCGACGACCCAGCCCTCAACCAGGCCGGACAAGCCGTGCCTGACGCCGACCACCGCCCCCACGACCAGGCCTGCCGGCGGGGACATCAAGCGATTCGCCATCGGCTCGCCCTTTGAACACAAGTACAAACCGCCGAAGGAGACTGGCGGCAAGCAAATATGGGCCTACTCGTGCCTTTGGGAAAAAGCCCCCAAACTCGAAGTCCAGAAATGGCTCACCGCCAAGCCGAAGACCAAAGGCAAGTTCGTGCTCATCGAGTTCTGGGCCACATGGTGCCCGCCCTGCCGCAAGTCGATCGGACTGCTTAACGGCCTGCACAAAAAGTTCGGCAAGGATTTGGTGGTTATCGGTATTTCCCACGAGACGGAAGCCGACGTGCGAGCGCTCAAGACGCACCGGATCGAGTACTTCAGCGCTATCGACACCAAGGCCCGGACGAAGAAGGAACTGGGAGTTTTCGGCATTCCGCACGTGATACTCATCGAGCCTGGCGGTTGTGTCGTATGGGAAGGCTTTCCACTGCTCAAGGGCCACGAGCTGACTGAGAAGATCATCGCCAAGATGATCGTGATCGGCAGAAAGAGCGGATCATTGAAGTAACAGCCCCGGCGGCAGATGTGGCCGAACACCAAAAACACGAACAACACGAACAACACGGAGAAGACAGATATGAACGGACAGATCACTCGACGGCGGTTCCTGCAATGGACAGGCGCCGGAACTGCGGCGACACTTCTGGGCAAGCCCCTGGCCGGGGCCTTGGCGGCGCCGAAAGCGGCCAGGCCCAACATCGTGTACATCCTCGCCGACGACATGGGCTACGGCGACGTGCGGTGCCTTAACAAGGACGGCAAGATCGCGACGCCCAACATGGACCGCCTCGCCGCAGATGGGATGGCCTTCACGGACGCCCACAGCGGCTCAGCCGTCTGCACGCCAACGCGATATGGCATACTCACGGGCCGGTACACCTGGCGGACGAAGCTTGCCAGGGGCGTGCTGCTGGGCTACTCCCAGCACCTGATAGACCCGGCCCGGATGACCGTCGCCAGCATGCTCAAGGCCAAAGGCTATCACACGGGCGGCATTGGCAAGTGGCACGTGGGCATGGACTTCGCCACCACTGATGGCAAGAAAGCCGCCGGCAACGGTTCCAACGTGGACTTCACCGCGCCAATAGCCAACAGTCCAAAGGCGGTCGGGTTCGACTACTACTACGGCATATCGGCCTCGCTTGATATGCCGCCATATGTATATATTCACAACGACCGCTTCGCCTCCGTGCCAACTTCCACGCGGACCTACATCCGCAAGGGCCTGGCCGCCGAGGACTTCCACGCCATCGATGTCCTGCCAACGCTCACAGCCAAGGCGGTCGAATACATCGACCAACGCGCCGCGGCCGGGCCAGACAAACCGTTCTTCCTTTACATGCCGCTCAACGCCCCGCACACGCCGATCGCGCCGACGAATAAGTTCCAGGGCGCAAGCGGCCTGAACGCATACGGCGACTTCGTCATGCAGGTCGACGACACGGTCGGGAAGGTCCTGGCCGCCCTGGACCGCCATCACCTGGCCGACAACACGCTGGTGATAATGGCAAGCGACAACGGCTGCTCGCCCCAAGCGAACTTCGAGCAACTCGCCGAAAAGGGCCACGACCCCAGCTACGTCTTCCGCGGCCATAAGGCTGACATCTTCGAGGGCGGGCATCGCATTCCCTTCATCGCCCGCTGGCCCGGACGCGTCAAGCCCCACAGCACCTGCGGCCAGACCATCTGCCTGACCGACCTGATGGCAACCTGCGCAGCCATCATCGGGACCAAACTGCCCGACAACGCCGGCGAGGATTCCGTAAACCTTCTGCCCGCCTTGACAAGCGCCACAAGCAAACCCCTGCGCCAAGCCACCATCCACCATTCCATCAACGGATCGTTCTCCATCCGACAGGGCAAGTGGAAGCTCGAACTCTGCCCGGGCTCGGGCGGCTGGAGCAAGCCCAAACCAAGAAGCCAGGAAGCAAAACAACTGCCCGGCGTGCAGTTGTACGACCTCGAACAGGACATCTCCGAACGCCACAATCTCCAGGCCGAGAACCCCGAGATCGTAGCGAGACTCACCAAGCTGCTTCAGTCCTACATCGACAAGGGCCGAAGCACCCCAGGTGCCCCGCAGAAAAACGACCGCGAGATAAGCATCACCAGGCCGCGCCCCAAAGCCAAGGCCTCCACCAAACGCCAATAGCCCAATCTGCCCGGCCCGACGGCGAAAAAAACAAAACTTCATCCAGAAAGACGGCCTGGCGTTGACGACGAAAAGCCACTCGCCAGGGCCACAGGTTCGTGACGTGTGATTTGGGATACCCCCATGCCTAGGGTTAACGGTCTTGACTCACCCCTAGGTATTGGGCTGAGCCCGACGACCTAGGCTGCACGCCAAGCCACCACCTTGCCTCGGACAATGGCAATATGATACCGATGACCGGCGATCTTGTTCGGGTATTGGTTTAGCCTCGCTTGCCCGGCCAGTGCGGGCAAGGTACAATCGCTCCCACGGATGTTCATGACACCCGCAAGCCCGCAAGCCATAACTGCACGAGAACCATTGCGAGAGGAACCGTCACGGATGACCAGCGCCAACACATCCTCGATCAGCGATCAGCCGGCCCCAAGAACTGGCCCCGCCGAGGCCGCGCTGATGTCGCGAATGCCACCGCAGTCCATCCAGGCCGAGGCCAGCGTGCTCGGCTCGATGATTATCCACGCCCCGGCCATCGACATGGTTGTGCAGATTACGCAGGCCGAGCATTTCTATCGACCAGCCCACCAGATACTCTACCAGGTCCTGGTGGACATGAGCCAGGCCAACAAGCCGGTGGACCTCGTTACGCTCCGCGATGAACTCGAGCGCAGCAAGCAGCTCGAAGCCGTCGGCGGGGTCGAGTACATCGTGGCGCTGGTGCAGGGCGTTCCCACGGCCGCGAATGTCGAATACTACGCCAACATCGTCCGCGACAAGGCCCTGCTGCGACAACTAATCGTCGTTGGCACGGAAATCGTTCAGGAAGCATTCGAGACACACGAGGAAGCCGCCGACGTGCTCGACCAGGCCGAGCGAGCCGTCTTCGAGATCGCATCCAGCCACGTCTCCGACGAGGCACACTCGATGGAGGAGTTGCTCCAGCACACCATCGAAACCATCCAGCAAACCGAGGGCCAGCTCATCACCGGCCTGGCCAGCGGATACCAGAAGCTCGACGAACTGACCAGCGGCTTCCAGTCAGGCGACATGATCGTCCTCGGCGCCAGGCCCAGCATGGGCAAGACCAGCCTCCTTCTGAATATCGCCGAGTACATGGCCGTCACGGACAAGAAGCCCGTGGCCTTCTTCTCGTTGGAAATGTCCAAGGAGCAAGTCGCCCAACGCCTGCTGGCATCATACGCCCGCTTCGATCTGCGACAGATGCGACGAGGAATGATAAGCGCCGAGGATTGGACACGTATTCAACTCGCGGCAGGGGATTTGTCGCCGGCACCGCTGTTCATCGACGACACCGCCCTGCTGACAGTCCTGCAACTGCGAGCCAAGGCACGGCGACTGAAGGCGGCCCACGATATTCAAGCGGTCTGCGTGGACTATCTCCAGCTCATGAACTACCAGGGCCGGGCCAACAGCCGACAGGAGCAGATCACGGAAATCTCGCGAGGCATCAAGGCACTGGCCAGAGAACTTGGCGTACCTGTACTCATGGCCGCCCAGCTCAACCGTGGCCCGGCCGACCGACCCAGCCAGCGACCCCGAATGAGCGACCTTCGCGAGTCCGGCTCGATCGAGCAAGACGCCGACGTCGTCGCACTGCTACACAATGAAGACTACTACCATCGCGGCGACCCGGACTGGGTTCCAAAAAACGTCCACGAGCTCATCATCGCCAAGCAGCGCAACGGGCCGACAGACACCGTCTTCCTTCGCTTCCTGAACGAAATCACCCGCTTTGAGTCCGCCGCACCGGATAGCTACGTTTCCTGAGTTAACCAGAGAGAAGCAGAAACCCGAAGAAGCGAAGAAACAGAAGAAGCATTAGACGGGGATTACACTGATTAATGGATTACATGGATAGAAGCAGATAGCAACTGCTGAATACATATGATCCTTTAACTCAGGTGGAAAGTGTAAGGCAATTTCTGTAAGAGGCTAACGCAGAGGCCATCCTGAGCAGGATGCTACCGAAGCCCAGGCATAATATCGCGAATAATGGGTTTCGCGCCCAGGGAACAACGCAACGGAATTATCAGTGTGGAAACAGATGCAACGGCGACAATAATCTCTTCGAAGAACCCGGCATTTATCCTTTGTGTCCTGGCAACGATCGTTTCCGGGATCAGCTACGTCGGGGCCTACTACAAAGATGTCTGGATCTTTGAACTCATTCTCGGCTGGATTGCAGTTGCGGCCTTGCTTCTAACTTCAGGCAGATTCCGATTCTCACGCATGGTCTATTATCTGGTGGCAATACACTTTCTTATTCTTGCCATAGGAGCCCACTATTCTTACGCGGAAATGCCCCTGTTCAACTGGCTCAGAGATACGTTCGATCTTCAACGAAACTACTACGACAGGGTCGGGCACTTCATGCAGGGCTTTGTGCCAGCAATCGTTGCCAGGGAACTTATCCTGCGAAAGTCAAAACTCGGAAAAGGCAAACTGTTGAGCGTTCTTGTCGTTTTCACCATGCTCGGCTTGAGTGCGTTTTACGAGTTCGTTGAGTGGTGGATTGTTCTTTTCATCTACCCAGAACAAGGGATTGCCTGGCTGGGCATGCAGGGCGACACATGGGACGCCCAACAAGATATGTTTCAAGCGTTCATCGGGGCAACCGCCGCAATCGTCTTTCTCTCGAGACTACACGACCGATCCATGACGCGGTCAGTGAAGTGACTTGTCATTTCCCAGCGGGATAGTCCTTCCCGTTTAGGCTCCGCACCACTGATACCAGCCATTCTGTCAGGCTTGCCTGCATTTTTTTCAGGCGATCGGCGTTGGCGTCTTTTACGTCCGTGGCCTCGTTGGGATCGGCGACGAGGTTGTAGAGTTCCCACGTAACCTTGCCCTGCTTGCGCTCTATGCGATGGAGCTTCCATGGCCAGACCAGCCATGCGGCGTGGCCGGGGAACGAGTCTTCGGGGTACTGTTTGGTTATCTTGTCGGCGTCGGTTCGCAGCTCGGCCGGGGAGGTTATCTCCTTGCCCTGGGCCTGAAGGTCCAGCAGCGCCTTGAGCATATGGCCGCTGTGCTGGCCCTTGCCGCGGGTGGCGTAATCCCAAAAGCCCATCCCCCCGGGCCTGGTCCCTGTCTTGCCTTCGAGGACCCCCGCCAGGCTCATGCCATCCAGCGGACGCTTATCGGGCAGCGGCTGGTCGATGAGGTCCATCAGCGTCGGGTAAATGTCGGCTGTGTTGCATGGCACGTTTGTCACGCCGGGTTTGGTGACCTTTGCGGGCCATTCGAGAATCGCCGGCACGCGCAGGCCACCCTCGTAGATCGAGCCCTTGGCCGCCCGCCCGCCGGTGACGGCCTTGCCGGGCAGTCCGCCGTTGTCGCTGCAATACCACAGGATCGTATTGTCGCGGATACCCAGCGTGGCGATTTCCTTGCGGAGCTTGCCGAACGCCCGGTCCATGCCGGTAATCTCGCCGTAGAAGTGCTGCAACTTCTTCGGCTGGTCGGCGTAGAGGGCTCGGTCCCGCTCGGACGCCTTGTGCGGGCTGTGCGGCGAGCCGAACCATACCACCACAAACATTGGCTTATCGCCCTTGACATGCTTGTGCATGAACTCGATAGCGGCATCGACGGCGACCATCGAGCTTTCAGCGGTGGTCTGCACCGCCTTGCCTTCGCGGCTGAGGACGTCGCCGGTGTCGTAGAAGTTCACCGCCGACAGCCATTCGTCGAAACCGCTGCCGCCCGGGCTGACGGGGCTGTTCTTGTAGACCGTGCCCAGATGCCACTTTCCGAAGTGCGCGGTGGCGTACCCGGCCTTCTTGAGCGACTCGGCGACGGTGATCTCCTGCGGGCGCAGGCAGTTGCCCCACTTGAAGCAGCCGAAACGGTTTGGGTGCCTTCCCGTCATCACGCTGCCGCGGGTAGGTGAGCAGACCGGCGCTGCCGCGTAAAAGCGATCGAACCGCAGGCCGGCCTTGGCCATCTCGTCGAAGTTGGGCGTCTTGAGCACCGGGTGGTCGTAGTAACCCATGTCGCCGAAGCCCTGGTCGTCGGCCATGCAAAGTACGATGTGCGGCCTGGCCGCGATGGACGCCACCATTGCCTGGCTTGCCCCGGCAAACCCGCCTGCCGCCCAGCACGCCCCGGCCCCAAGAGCCTTCAGAAAGCCACGACGATTCATCCGCATTTTTATTCTCCCAAGCACCTTAGGCATCGAAGCACACAGCGACCTGCCTCATCGGTTGCCCTGCCCACGTTATCAAACTCTCAACACCAATGCGAGTGCCGCCCGCGTTTGGCAATGCACAAATCGCGATGACGGCAGTCGGCAAGCCCGACTCAGCCGGAGGATTCGACTGAATCGTGATTCTCGCCGCCGACCGGTTCTACAAGGCCCTGGTTCGACGCTGCGGGCAGACGGAACTTGAGCGAAGGGCCGCCAAGCTTCGCTGGTTGCCAAAAGTGGACTAGTTTCCCAATGAATAAGCTTCCAAAAAGCCGATAATGGGCTTATAGTGGTTGGTTAGCGTAACGGTCTAATGATCGTGTTGCGTCTTGACCTGCCCTTAAAAGGAAGCATGCCAATGAAGCGAGCGATTTTCGGAACGACAATTCTGGGTTTGGCGCTCATCGCCATGTTGGTTAGTGTACGCAGCGCGTGTGGCTGAGGCGGCAGTGGCGGCGGGTCTAAGGCAGGCCCGATAGCAAAGCCGGTTCCAGGCAAGTGCGAATCGACGTTCACCGGATGGTCGATCGGCAAGAATAATAACGCGCCGACCCTGATGCTCAATGCGGTCCCAAATGGTCGTAAGGCGGCTTCCGGGTTCATCTCGCCGAATCTCGACGACAAGAAGGCCATCAAGGGCGATATTAATCCCCAGGCGTCGGTTCAAAGTCTCGTGCCAACTCTCAAGATAGGCGACCGCATCAAGATAGATTTCGTCTATCTTGGGCCTAGGCGCTGGATCAGCACCGTAACCCAACTGGGCAACAACAACGCAAACACCTATGGCGGCGCGGACACCGCGAAGGAATTCTCCTTCAAAGTCAGCAGCATGCGAGCCTTGCGCATCCGCAACGTCCCATCCAAGGGTCTGCGGGTCGTCAAGGGCAGGATGTCGTGGACTTTCGTGGTTCCCAATGTCCCCAACATAGGCGGCAGGCGAGGCTCGCCAGACAAGGTGCCCGATCCGGCGATCCTCAAGAAGGTCGAGCAATTCTCCGGTGGCGACGAGGTAATAATCGACTACGAGACGTCAAACTTCATGTTTGTCATCAAAGACATCCGTCCGGTCGTGTTAACCGAGGTCGGCCGAGTGATCGAGGTAGGCGAGAGGAAAGTTGTCAGCCGCAGGCTTGGCATCGAGAACACCATGTGCCCCCAGGCCGTGGTGCTCGGCAAGAAGGGCACGCGTGCCCTGCTCGTCCGCCCCGCCGAAGCCAAGGATTCCGGCGCGATCGCATCGTCCGGCGACCTGGCTGGAACAGTCAAGGGCCTGGAGAAAGACCAGACCATCGAGTTCAAATACTACGTTCAGGGCGGCTTCCGCTGGCTGATCGATGCGCAGGTCACCAACCAGACGGCATCGAGCCGCTGAGAGGCCCGAGCAACGCGGATAAAACATAAACCTGGTACCTGACAGGCCATCAGATTGATCAGAGCCCCCGCATTGCGGACATCCGCTGCGGGGGCTCTGTTTGCCAGGCCCGGCTTCGTTGTCGCCGGTTCGCGTTAAGTTTTTCTTTGAGCTTATCTTCCGCGCATCCTTGCTTCGGCTCGATGAAGGCCTGTCGCTTCTTTTTTTCGCATTTTTCCAGCTTAGCTTGCACGCCGAGTATTTGCCTGCCTAGTATTGATAACGAGAATCGTTATGAATAGCTGCCCGGCAAAACGAGTTGGCATTCGGATGACCCGCCAGCGAAAAATAATCCTTGAGGTCCTTCGCTCCAGCAACGGCCATCCCAAAGCTGATGCGGTGTACGAATCTGTCCGCAGACAGATTCCGCGGATAAGTCTGGCCACGATTTACCGCAACCTCGATCTGCTGGTAGCCTCCGGCGAGGCCCGGCGGATAAAACTTGGCGACGGGCCGGCGAGGTTTGACGGTCACGTCCAGCCGCACCATCACGTTCGATGCGTCAGTTGCGGACGTATCGCCGATGTGCCGGCAAGCATCTGTCGAATCCGGGCGAGCGAACTGCAAGAGAGCACCGGCTATGATTTATTGGATTGTCGTGTGGAAATATCTGGATTGTGTCCGGACTGCAAAGCGGCACAAAAGGAAAAACTTCAACCCGAGTCCCGAGTGTAATGCGAGAGATCACCTGGGACCTGCTAACAGGTTTCCCAGAAACAGGAGAATCACATGCGCAGTATGACGGTAGCAAACTTGCAGAGTGCTTTTGGCGGCGAGTCGATGGCTCACATGAGGTATCTTGTCTGGGCGGAAAAGGCCCAGGCAGAGGGTTTCGCGAATGTCGCCAGGCTTTTCAGAGCCATAAGCCGGGCCGAGCAGGCCCACGCCACGGGGCACTTTCGAGCCATGCGAGACGTCGGCGGCGACGCTGCTGTAACTGCCGGCGGCGGGTTCGGGCTTGGCGCAACGTCGGAGAATCTCGCCGGCGCGATCGAAGGCGAGTTGTTCGAGGTCAACGAGATGTACCCAGCCTACCTTGCCGTTGCGGAAGCCCAGTCCGAGAAGGGGGCCGTTCGCAGCATTAACTACGCCCTCGCGGCAGAGCAGATCCACGCGGCCATGTACGCCGAGGCCAAGCAGGCAGTGGACGAAGGAAAAGACTACGAAGTGGGTACCATCCAGATATGCTCGGTTTGTGGCCACACCATGGTCGGCGATGCCCCGGAGCACTGTCCGATCTGCTCGGCGGCGAAGAAAGCATACGTAGCATTCGCGTAGACTAATCGGTGAGCCAAGTGGGCAGCTGGACGTTCGAGAAGTGTTGACGTACTCGGAATGGCGAAATGGAAACAGCCTTAAAAGCTCTTAACGGCCTGTGGTTGGTGCTGGGAGACATGTCCCCGTACCTGCTGCTGGGCTTCGCCATTGCCGGGGCACTGTCGGTTCTTATATCAGCCCGAACGGTCGAGAGGCATCTCGGCGGGGCGGGTTTCTGGCCGGTGTTCAAGGCGGCCCTTTTCGGCGTTCCTCTGCCGCTGTGCAGTTGCGGGGTAATTCCCGTGGGCGCATCACTGCGCCGCCAAGGCGCCAGCCGGGGCGCGACGGTCGCGTTCCTTATCTCCACGCCGCAGACCGGTGTGGATAGCATCATGGTGACGTTCAGCCTGCTCGGGATAACGTTCGCCATCTACCGCCCGGTGGCAGCCCTGATATCCGGCCTGCTCGGCGGATCGCTCGTGGCCCTGGCGACCAGGGATACC
>CAZMBZ010000128.1:0-14320 GCA_964564285.1 uncultured Planctomycetaceae bacterium
GGAAAGGGACTCAGCCAAGAGGAACGTCGAGCAAGCCGTCTCGCACCGGACACCGCGCCGGATTAAACGCGAGTCACGCGGATTGCACGGCGTGCGTGAAGCTGCTTTTCGCGTTCGACTCAAGGCAGGAGCCGTATGAGGTAGTTCCTCACGTACGGATCTGTGCGGGGGGCCGCCGGAAACGGCGGTCCCTACCGCGATAGCACCAAGTAGCTGGCGTTGGAAACGATGTGGAAGCGGTCAAGAAGCTTGGCCAGGCGCGACAGCAGCTCCTCGCGGAGTTGCGCAAGACGATCGTGGGGATGGAAGAGGTCATCGATGAAGCCCTGATCGCCATTTTCTCGCGAGGCCATGTCCTTCTGGAAGGCGTTCCGGGACTGGCAAAGACATTGCTGGTGAGTTCTATCGCCCAGTGCCTGTCTTTGTCGTTTCACCGCATCCAGTTCACACCGGACCTCATGCCGTCGGACATCACCGGCTCCGATATCCTGCAGGATGACCCGGAGACAGGCCAGCGTAAGTTCATCTTCTCCAAGGGGCCGATCTTCTCGAATATTCTGCTCGCCGACGAGATCAACCGGACGCCTCCCAAGACGCAGGCCGCGCTGCTCGAGGCCATGCAGGAGAAGATGGTCACGGCCGGCGGGGACGATTTCGCGCTAGATCTGCCGTTCTTTGTCCTGGCGACGCAGAACCCGCTGGAGCAGGAGGGGACGTACGCCTTGCCCGAAGCCCAGTTGGACCGGTTCATGTTCAAGGTACATGTCGAGTATCCCAGCTTGGACGAAGAGGTCGATATCATGCGCGTGGTGACCGGTCGCAAGGCCGAGGCCATGGAGCCGGTTCTGACGAAGGAGGAGATCCTCCAGTTGCAGGACCTGGTGGACCGGGTTCCGGTCGTCGACCACATCCTGACCTACACCGCCCGGCTGGTGCGCGCGACGCGTCCGGCGGACGAAGGCGCGCCGGAGTTCATCCGGAACTGGATTGCCTGGGGCGGCGGCCCGCGCGCCTGTCTGAACCTGATCGTCGCGGCGAAGGCCCGTGCGGTTCTCGACGGCCGGTTCAACGTGGCCATCGAAGACATCCAGGCGCTTGCTCTGCCGGTTTTGCGGCACCGCATCGGCCTGAATTTCGCCGCGATGTCCGACGGGGTGTCGACGGACGATGTGGTCAAGAGGCTGCTGGCGGAGATTCCCGTCGACGCCAAGCTCTACGACAAGGGCAAGGTGGCGGCTCATGCGAGCTAAGTACCTGGATCCCGAGATTCTCAGTTCCATCGGATCACTCGATGTTGTCGCCAGGCAGGTGGTGGAGGGCGTGCGCATCGGCATGCATCGCAGCCCGTCTCGCGGGATCAGCAGTGAGTTCACCGCGTACCGGCAGTACGTGGCTGGAGATGCGGTGCAGACGATCGACTGGAAGTGCTACGCCCGGTCCGACCGGTACTACATCAAGCTGTATGAGGCCGAGACGAACTTCGTCACCAACCTGCTTCTCGACGCCAGCGGGTCGATGACCTATGCGTCGGGAAAAATCAGCAAGCTCGAATACGCCAAGTACCTGGCCGCCAGCCTGGCGTACTTGGTAACCGACCAGAGCGATTCGGTGGGTCTGGCGGTGTTTGACGGCGAAATGCGGACCTACGTGCCGCCCAAGAGCAGCCGGAGCATACTGAACGACATCTCCCGCGAGTTGGAGAACGCCGAGCCGAAGCCCCGCACGAATGTGGGCAAGATACTGAACCATTTTGCCGTCCGGATGGCCCGGCGCGGCGTCGTGATGCTGTTCTCGGATATGCTGGACAGCACTGAAGCGTTCATCTCCGGCATCAACCATCTCCGTTTCCGAGGCCATAACGTCATTGTCTTTCACATTCTGGACCCGTACGAAATCGAGTTCCCGTTCAAGGGGACATCCCGGTTCATCGGGCTCGAGGACGAAGGCGAGGTGGTCACGCAGCCGGACCGACTTCGCGCCAATTACCTGAAGGAACTGGATCTGTTCATTTCCGGCATTCGGGATGCTTGCGTCAAGGCGCAGGTCGATTACGTCCTGGTAAACACGGCCGAGCCGATAGAGCACGTGATCTCAAGCCATTTGCTGCAGCGCAGCTTCCTGCAGGGAAGATAATCGCCATGAATGTTGCCGCCACGAAAACGACATGCGGGGTCTCGACGGCCTTGTTGTGGGGAGACGTTCGTGTGCTGCCGATATCCGTCGTGTGCGGGCTGATTCTCGCGTGCCTTCCGCTGATGGTTGCCCCGGTTTACGGGGCGAACCGCAAATCTTTGGTTCGTAGAGGGGAAATCGTGATCTGGGACTTTCAAGGTTCCCTCAGAGGTTCGCCCAAGGGCTGGGTAGTTCCCTCGGACTACCAGGCGGCCTTTGGGGGCGGGTCGATCCCCTCGGCCATAAGGTTCGGGCGGTTCGGACTCCTTTCGCGCAATATGCTGTATACGACCTGGCGCCCGATTGAACCTTTGACCGACGAGGTCTACGCCGAGGGGAAGACCACTGTTTTTGACAACCACACGTCGGATTTGATCACGCCTCCGTTCGAGGTGAAGCTCGACTATGTGACCTTCCTGCTCAGCGGCGGCCACATGCCGGACGAGGCCTGCATCAACCTTCTGGTGGACGGCAAGGTGGTGCGAACCGCCACCGGCCGCAACGACGACACGCTGGAGTTCGTCGCTTTTGACGTGAAAGCCTTCCGGGGCAAGAAGGCGCAGATCCAGGTGCTCGACACCAGCCTTGCCGCGTTCGGGTACATCACCGTTGATTGCATTTGCCAGAGTCCAGACTCCAAAGGCGCCGTCCGCGTTATCGCCGGGCTGCCGTCGAAAGCAAACGGCGGCGCCACCAGAGCGGAAACCGTCTCGGGCTGGCTCACGGGAACCCCCGCGGTCGAGGACGGCCAACTGCTCATCGGCGGAAAGGCCGTGGACTTGAGTGGCCTGCTGCTGCTGAAGACCGGAGTCAAATCCGCGGGCGACGTCACCGGCCCGAGGTTGGAACTGGTTAACGGCGACGTGCTGAAAGCCGACATCCTCCGGATAGAGGAGGGCAAGCTCGTGATTCGGCATGCGGTGTTCGGTGAGATCCACGTCGCGGTCAGCCATGTCGCGCAGGCCATCTTCTCGCCGGGTCCCTTGATCAAGTCCAAACCCGGCGTGCTGCTGCATTCCAACGGCAACAGGATTCCGGGCGAACTGCTGTGGATCCGCGACGACAACATCGCGATCAAATGCAGCCTCGGCGTGATCCCACTGCCAAGGGGACGCGTCCGCGGTTACGTGTTCGGCCAGGCTGCGCCCAGCGGTGCCGCCGATACCATGGTGCTCGCGGACGGCAGCACGCTGTCCGGCAAGCTGTCGCTGGACCAACAGAACCTTGTCCTCGCGAACGACATGCTCGGATCGGTGAAGCTAGCCGTCACGAACGTTGTGCGTGTCACCCGGAAGATCCCCGGTGTCGCCCGGCTGACCGACCTGCGATGGGATGTTCGCGAACAAGTCGGCCCGATCCCGCCACCGGCTCCCTACCCGGTTCGCGATGAATCCGACCCGGCGATGAGGATATTCCCTCGCACGATTGTTCGCTATGCGCTGCCTCAATCCGGTCATACTCGCCGATTTAGGGCAACCTTAGCTCCTGTTGCCGACAGTCGTACGGCGGCGACGGTACGTATCCGTGTCCAGGACAAGAAGGCGTCCTACACGGTCTCGCCTGAAACCTCCGGCGTGGACGTCGACTTCGAGTTGGGCCTTGCTGGCGAGATGGAGATCACCGTGGATTGCCCCGAGAAGGTTTCCTATCCCTGCGGGATTGAGTTGCACAACGCATTTATCGTTGAGGACCGTCGCCCATGAGTTTCCTGAATTCACTGCCTTTGTGGTCGGCCCTGGCGGCGATTGGCGTGGCCGTGCCGATCGCCATTCACCTGTGGAGCAGGAGTCAGAAGTTTGAAACGCCCTGGGCGGCCATGGAACTCCTGAAGAAGGCGATGATCGCAAGGTCTCAGAAGATTCAGGTGGAAGACTATGTGCTGCTAGTGCTTCGATGCCTGACGATCCTTCTGATTGCCCTCGCGCTGCTGCGGCCGACCATCAACGTGTCTGCTGGCACCGGAGGCGATCGCAGTGTGGGCGTCGTGATCGGCATTGATGCGTCATACAGTATGAATCATGGCGAGCACTCCCGGTTTGAAAAGGCGGTCGGCAAGGCCCGGGAGATTCTCTCCACGCTGGGCGAAGGCGACCCCGTGAGCCTCGTACTGATGAGCAAGCATCCGAAGGTGCTGTTCCGCCGCACGGGCTACGAGCCTGAGGCGTTCGATCGCGGTCTCAAAAAGCTGCGAAAGGCGTCGGCGTATCCGCTGGGCGTGGAGCGTAATCTGGAGCGGCTCCATGAGCTCGTCGCCGAGTTGAAGACGGCCTCGCGCGAATGCTACATCATCACGGACGCACAGGTGAGCGACTGGCAGGGCCTGTCCGACCAGGCCAGAAACAGCCTTCAGCGTCTCGGCGAGCAGTCCCGCGTGACGCTGGTGCCCGTTTCTCCGGACGGGACGGAGAATCTCGCGATCACAGATTTCGCCTATGCCGCCGGTTCGCTGCAAAGCGGCGGTTCGGCACGATTCGCGGCCAGGGTTCGCAATGCGGGCAGCCGGACGGTTGGCGGCGCAATCGTGGAGTTTCTCGCCAACGGCAAGTTGAAGTCGCGACAGGACGTAGGCCGGCTCGAACCGGGCGAACGCCGATCCGTTTCGTTCTTCACGTCGTTTGGCGCGGTTGGCGACGTTGCCCTCACCGCTCGCCTGTCGAAGGACGACCTGCTCGACGACAACGAAAGGCATGCGATTGCCGGAATTCAGTCTTCCATACGGGTGTTGTGCATCGACGGGGATTTCGCGGAAAGCACGAGAGAGTCGCCACGCGGCGGTTACTACCTGGTCCGCGCGTTGCGTCTCAAGCACCATGATGAGCAGGCGCCGATCAAGGTCACGCACATCGACGCATCGGACTTATTCAGGGAAAAGCTCAGCGATTACGATGTCGTGGTGATGATCGACGTGCCCGGTGTTTCCGAAGACCTGGGCAAACGCCTGCACCAGTTCACCGACGGCGGTGGGGGGCTGCTGGTCTTCCTCGGCAGCAAGGTCGATCCCAAGCGGTACAATCAGTGCCTGGCCAGCGATGAGAAGCCCGTGCTACCGGCCCGGCTCGTGGAAATCGTGCAGTACGATGAGTCCGGCGAAGGCTGGCAGATCGCGACGCTCAAGAGCGATCATCCGCTGGCTCAGGTGGTGGGGCGGCTGCCGGCAGACCTTACGGCCACCGCGCGGTTCGACAAGACGTTTCGCGTTGTGCCCGTCAAAGACGGTCAGTCCATATTGGAACTCGGGGACGGCAGTTTGCCGCTCCTGCTGACGCATCGAGACGAATGGGCCGGTCGCGTATTACTGTTTACGTCTTCGGCAGATCGCTCTTGGAACAACTTCCCGTTGCACCCGCTGTTCGCCATCCTTTCGCAGCAGTCGGCGACGATGCTCTCCAGACGCCCGGAGATGGAGAAGGGCATCGTCGGCGAACCGGAAGCCCTGCCTTTGCCGGGACACATGATCGGTGATGAAGTCACGGTCACGGACCCGCTGGGTGCGTCCGCGCCCGTGAAGGCGACGTTGGTCAAGGGGGCGGTGGCTTGCATCATCACGCCGGAAACTCCGGGCGTTTATCGGATTGCGCTCGATTCGGACCATGCCGCGGCGGCCGTGGCGGCGAATGTGGACACCGCCGAATCCGATGTCCGCACCGGCGATGCCATCGTCCTGCGGCGTTGGGTTGAAGATCTTCCCGTCGAAGTCGTTTCCGAAGGATTGGCCGACTCCGCCCTGAACCGTCGTACCGGGCGTGACCTGAGTTTGCTGCTGCTTGCAGCGGGGATCGTCTGCTTCTTCGGGCAGGGGCTGCTGGCGAACTACCTGTCCCATCGGAAGCATTCTGATGTTGGCGAGGTCGTCGCATCGTTGCAGGGGCGCCGCGTCGCTGCATCACGACGCTATTGAATGCGAGTACGGATAACCTATGCTTAACTCATTGTTCAACTTGACCAAAGGGGAGCGCGTCATCAGCATGGACGTGCTGCTCAGGGGCAGCCTGATATTGTTGGTGGCGTTCCTCGTTGCGGCGGTCATCTACACCATTTTCTACTACCGCTCGGTCCGGCGGATCCCGACGAAGGGTCGCAAGGTCATGGGGTTCTGCCACCTGCTGGTGCTTACGCTCCTGATCGCGATTGCCGCCATGCCCGCGGCCACGGTGCGAATCGCCAAGACCTACCGGCCGACCATGCTGGTGCTGGTGGACACGTCCCGCAGCATGGCAGTCGAGGACAAACGTCTGACCGTCGACGCCATTGCCGAGGCGGCGAAAATCCTGGGTGGATTTCCCCTGGACAAGGAGGTCGCGGCGGACGCGGTCCAGAAGTACCTGAGCGAATCAAAGAGCGCGTCGCGGTTGGAACTGGTCAAGGCGCTGTTCGAGCATCCCCAGATCGATCTGCTGCGACGGGTCGGCGACCGGTTCGACATTAGGTTTTTCAGCTTCGACGAGGGGATCGCGCCCGAGGGCGGCGCCGAGGACGCGGCGACCTGGCTCAAGAGCCGCCACGCCGATGGCGACGCGTCCCGTATCGGAAGCGCGGTCCGCGAAGCGGTGTCGCGCTACTCCGGCCTGCCGATTGCCGGTGTCATGGTCTTCAGCGATTTCGGCTGGGTCAGTGGCGAAGACCCGGTCCGCGTGGCAGGCGACTTGGCGAAACAGGACATCCCGGTCTATTCAATCCCCATCGGTCTGCCTGCGCCCCCCGACGCAATGATCAGCGAAGTCATTGCTCCGGAAGCTGTCTTCGAAGGTGATCCGGTTACACTGCGCGTGCGCATGCAGTCCCGCGGACTGGACGGGAGGGCCGCGACGCTGAAGCTCAAGATCAACGGCGAAGACGCCCAGGCCGAATCGGTCGTTCTCAAAGACGGCTCGCAGTTCGTGGAAATGACCATCAGGCCGAAGCAGAGTTCGGGTGTTCTCCGGCTCGACTTCGAACTGGACGGTACCGCCGCCGATTCCAATCCGAAGAACAACACCGCTCAGCATCGCATGCGGATTATCGACGAGAAGATCAAGGTGCTGTACGTCGAAGGCATGCCGCGATGGGAATTCCGCTACCTGCGTTGGGTGCTGCTACGCAACGCACACCTGAAAACACGGTTTCTGATGACGCAGGGAGACCCCGATCTAGCCAGGATGTCGCCTCATTTCATGGCGGGCTTTCCCAAGAACGTCCGGAACATTTTCGAGTACGACCTGATCATACTGGGCGACGTTTCGTCCAAGTATTTCAAGCCCGACCAACTGGAGTTGCTGGAAAGCCAGATCAGGGAGCATGGCGGCTCGTTGATCATGCTGGCTGGCGCCCTGCAGGCGCCTTCGAGCTACCAGAACACGCCGATCGAGCGCATGCTGCCCGTCAATATCGGGGCCGGCAAGCCGCTCATGGTTGCCGACAACCAGTACCCGCGACTGGGCGAAACTGAGGCCCGCAGCCCCATCATAGCCTTGGCCGATACGCCGGACGTCAACCAGCGGATATGGTCCAAGGTCTGGCCCATGTACCAGCTGCCGAATCTTGACGGGTCCAAAGCCGGGGCTCACGTGCTTCTGCAATTGCCCAGCGAGACGCCGGGGGAACCGGGTTATCCAATCGTGTCATGGCAGACGTATGGGAAGGGAAAGTGCATGTTCATCGCCACGGACAGCCTATGGCGGCTGCGACTGGAAGTCGGTGACGAGCATCACGCCAAGTTCTGGGGCCAGGCCATCCAGTTCCTCACCATGTCCCGCCTTCTGAGCCAGAACAAGCGGATCTCGCTGCAAACGGAACGCACACGCTACAACACCGGCGAGCCGATCCGGATCTACGCGAACGTCCTGAACGAGTCCTATGAGCCGGTGGTGAAGGATTCGCACGCGGTCGTTGTCGAACGTCGCGGTTACGTGGACTCCGCCCAGACGGTCACGCTTGTTGCGGACCCCGCGACGGCGGGCCTGTATTTCGGCACGTTCCTGGCCGACAGGGACGGCGATTACGTGCTCAAGGCTCAGGACCACGAGGCCGAAATCTCCAGCACGGTCGAGTTTGCCGTGGCCACTGAGCCGCTCGAGGATCGCGACACCTCCGCACAGCCTGAAATCGCGAAGAACATCGCCCAGGCCTCGGGCGGAAGGGTCGTTCCGCCAATCGAACTGGCTGCCTTTGTCGATGCTCTGCCGGCCGAGGAAATCTCCAGGATCGTCAGCAGAGATCTGGATCTTTGGGATACCCCCTTGATCTACCTGCTGCTTGTCCTGCTGGCCGGTGTCGAATGGTACCTCAGAAGAAGGGAAAACCTTCTGTAACAATATGAACACAAAGATCGACATGACGATTGAAGAGCAACTACGCCAGACCTGGAAGCGAGAACGTCAGTTCTGCCACGTTCGCGGCCTGTGCCGTTGTCTGATCTGGCTGGGGATGCTTCTTCTTCTGGCGTTCCTCATCGACTGGGGGCTGCTCTTCAAGGCCCGGATCCCCGCGACCGTTTCGCTCCTGCTCGGCGTAGCTGGCCTTGTCACCATGCTATGGGTTCTCTGGCGCGGCTGGCTCAGGCACCTGCGACCTTACGACGTCACGCGGATCGCCCTGGAAGTGGAGTCCAGGCATCTGGAACTGAAGTCGTCGCTGGTGTCGTACACGCAGATGGGAGACATGGACAGTTGGACCAACGCCTCGCCGGAACTGCTCGACGCGATGCGGGACTTTGCCGTCCAGCAATCCCGCCGGCTGAAGTTCAGCGACATTATCGATTTCTCGGAGCTCCGCAAGCTCATGGCATACGCCGCCATCGTGCTGGTGATCGCGGCTGGGCTGTCCGTGCGATGGAGCGACTATTTCGGTGTGCTGGTCAAACGCTTGGCTGGTATCGAAACCACCTATCCTATCCAGACTCGGCTTGTTGACATCACCGGGGACATGATCGTTCCTCTCGGCAAGCCCGCAACCATCGTCGCCAAGGCCGGCGGAGTGATTCCGGACAGGGCGTTCGTTTACGCAAGGCCGGCCGATGGAGCATCGGACGGCTGGGCGGAATTGCCCATGGAGAAACTCGCCAGCGGTTCCACGTTTCTCCGCGAACTGGGAGCCCGGGATCGGGATATGCAGTACTATGTGACCATGGGCGATTTCCGGTCCGAGCCGTACCGCATCTCCATCGTGCGATCGCCGAGAATCGTCGGGACCCAACTACAACTGCAATTCCCGCCATACCTGAATCGGCCTGCGGAGAAGACCGATCAGCTCAACCAGGAAGTGCCCGATGGGACACGTATCGAATGGCGACTTCGCTGCGATAGAGTTGTCCGGAAACTCGGCGTTATTTACGGTGACCGGTGTTTGGAAGCCAGCATCGACGAAACGGGACGGAACATTTCCTTTTCAGTGACCGCCGACCGGAACATCGCCTACACGTTTGAATGGACGGAAGGCGCGAGCGGCAAGAGCTTCCAGTTCTAGGACGTGGAACACAGCGTCAGGATCGTCAAGGACGGCAGGCCACGAATCGCGTTTCGCGGCAAGACGCCCGCCGGGCCGGCCACCGTGGGCAAGAGTGCCGTGATCCGTTGGCAGGCGCAGGACGATTACGGGCTTGGCAAGATCTGGCTGGTCTACACGGTTACAGCACCCGGCCAGACAGAGGCCCCGAAAGAGCATCGCATTGAGTTGCGGGGCGCGGAGGGCCTGCTGAGCGACGAGAATTCCTACACGTGGGAGCCAGCCAAGGATTTTCCCGACCTCCAGCCGGGCCAGCAGATTGGCTATTACCTGGAAACGTCCGACCTGAAGCCGGATGAGAAAGGCGAGCGGGTCGCGCGATCGCCGGTACGCGGGATATCGATCCTCAGCAACGACGAGTATCTCCAGTGGTATCGCCGCGAACTGGCCGAAAGCAACGATCGCGTCAAGAGCGTGCTGCTTTCCGAAGCGGGGGCCTCGGAGCAGATCAAAAAACTCCTGAAGGAAAAGGGAGGAGATCGGCCATGAACAAGAAAATGCATCGATTGCCTCTGTCGATCTTGTGCTTTGCTGTTCTGCTCACCAACCTGCCGACGCGCGCCGCTGCCGCGGATGACGTGCCCATAACGGCAGAGCGATTGCGCAAGCTGGAGACCCTGCAGACCGGCGAGGCGAGGAAACTGGACAAGGTGGTCGGCGACGTTTCCTGGCTGCTGGACGATCTCGCTTCGAACGGCCTGCTCGATCAAGGTGACGGAGAGAAGGTCAAGGCGTTCAAGGTCGTCGTCGATACGGTGGCTGGCACGCGTCTGCCTGCCGCGGCCGGGCACCTGCGCGACGCCCGGTTGGAGCGTGCCGCATCGCGCCAACACATGTCGCTGGCTGACGAGGAAGTGGATGCCATCCTGGAGCAACTGAAGAAGATACTGGCGGGCAGCTCCGCCATCCTGGCCGAGAAGCAACTCGTGCGCGAGCTCAAGGATCTGATCAGGACGCAGACGCAGGTGCGTGGCCAGACGGCCGAGTGGGGCAAGGCCATGCTGATCAGTCCCGAGACGGCCGGTGCGGGCAAGGGGCTGTTGATCCAGGGCCAGACGAATATCCGCAGCCGCTATCAGACCTTTATCGAGAAGTTGCAGCAGGCCGGCAAAGACGCGGTGGACGAGGCGACCAGGTCGCGCCTCGGCCAGGCAGAGCGCGTGCTCAACCCGCCGGCGCCCACGAACGAGGAGTTCAAGAAGATCCTAACGCCCGAGCCGAGCACGGGCGACGTGCTGAAGGCGGCCATCGATCAGATCGAGCGATCCGAAGTCCTTTCCGCGGTGGGGGCGCAGGACAGGGCGATCGCATCGCTCAAGGCCGCACTGGAAGTCCTTTCCTCGGGCGAGTTCGAGCTGGCCGAGTTTGTCGCGGGCCTCGAAAAGCTCATCGAAAAGCAGAAGATCCTGAGAAAGGACACCGACGCCGAGGAGGACCTTGAAACAAAACGGTCGTACTACGAAGCGCGACAAATCGAGATCCGCGACGAGGTGACCGACTATTCCTTCGACGCGCCCGACCTGTTCGTCAGCAAGGAAGGCGAATACCTGGTCGAACCGCTGATGATGACGCTTGAAACGGCGGTTGGCGCCCTCAAAGCCGCGGAGAAAGACAAGGCCCTGGCCGCCCAGGACAAGGTGATCGCGCTGCTGGAGTCCGTTTACGGGACCGCCACCGAAGCGCTCAAAGAGGAAGAGAAAGAGGCGTATTGGGTCAAGTCACCGGAAATCCCCGAGGACATGTTCAAGCTTCCGGAAGACGGGGAAAAAGAGGATGACGCGCTGGCTGACCCGAATATGCCGGATATCTTCGAACCGGGCGTTTCCAGCGAACTGTTTCTGATGCCGAAAGGCACCACTGAGGGCGCCATGCCGGACGCCACGCCGATCGCGGCGAATAGATTTCTTGGCTTCGATGAAGAGGCGGAAGCGCCAGAGATGGTCAGCGACGAAGGCCCGCCCAGTGTGGGCACGGATAAGGCCCCGGACGCACCGGGCGGCAAGGGAGAAGGCGATACGAGCGCCGTCGAAAAAGGCAGGCTCGCGCGCGATTCGATCCAGCGCCGACGGCAGAAGGCGAGAATCCAGGATTACGTACGGCAATTGCCGCCGGAATTCCGCCGGCAGGTCGCGGATTACTACGAGGTCATAGGGCAATGAGCAGAAGACCGATAACCCATCGAGCCTTCATGGCGTCCGTCGCGGCCGCGATGGTCGTAACGCTGGCGGCGGCCTCTGCCGGGGCGGGGGAAACCCAGCAGCGCACGACCGTCGTGCGCTTGCCGGCCGAGGTGAAACAGGCCATCAACCGCGGGCTGAAATGCTTTGCCGCCGCGCAGAGCCGGGACGGCAGTTGGGGAACCAGCAACCGTACCGCGGGTACATCGTTGGGCTTGATGGCATTCATGCTCCAGGGACACGTGCCCGGCCAGGGGAAGTACGGAAAGGTCATGGACAAGGCGATCGATTTCCTGATCTCCGTCGATGAGAACGGCTATATCCATGATGAGACCTCTCGCGGCATGTATGAGCATGGCCTGGCGTTGCTGGCCCTTTCGGAAGTGTGGGGCCAAAGCAAGGATCCCCGTATCCGGGAGGTCCTGATCCGGGCCGTCAACGTCACGCTGAATGCCCAGAACCACGAGGGTGGCTGGCGCTACGGGCCGCGCCCCAGCACCGCGGACACATCCTGTACGGCGATGCAGGTGGTGGCGCTGGCTTCGGCCCGCGAAGCCGGCATCGCCGTGCCCGAGAAGAACATCCAGCGGGCGGTGGATTACATGACCTCCTGCGAAGTCCGGTCCACCGGTGGTTTTTCCTATCAGCTGCTGGCCGGCGCTCCGATGGGCGGGGCTAACTTTGCACGCACCAGCGCCTGCACGCTGGCTCTCATGTTGTGCGGACAGCATCAGCACCCGGCGACGCGGGGCGGAGCGGCCTATATCAAGGCATCCCCGGATGTGATTTTTGCGAACACGTCCCATTACTACTACGGCCATTACTACGCCGTGCAGGCGATGTACCAGGCAGGCGACGAGCACTTCAATCAGTGGTATCCGAAGATTGCCAAGGCCCTCCTGGCCAAACAGAACGAGCAAGGCGGTTGGGGGCAGGGCAAAACAATCAGCGCGGTCGATTCGGGCTTCGCTCTGCTGACGCTCGGCGTTCCGTACCGATACCTGCCGATTTATCAGAAGTAATTACGAATGATACGAACCATATTTCCAGTCCTGCTCTTCATCGTTTCGACGGCGTCGTTAGCGCAGGCTGCCCGTCAGCCCGAACCCACGCCCGCCGACGCGGTTCGCATGATCGAGCAATTGAAGTCGCGGGACTGGGTCCTGCAAGCTGAGGCGCTGTCGTATCTCTCACGCTACGACGTGCCCAACGTGGAAGCTCCTGTTAGAGCTATCCTGGAAAACACACATCCGAACAACCGGTGGCTGCGCGGCCGGGCTTTGGTGGCCCTGGCTCGGATCGATGCCGCTAACGCGGCTTCCCTGGCGGACAAGTATTCGAAAGACCCGCACGTTGAGGTGCGTGCCGCCGCCGCGGAAGTTTGCGCCGATCTGCCGACGAACAAGGCCGCGCCGATCCTCAAACGGCTGTTGGCGGAAAAGACGCCCCTGGTGTACTTCCAAGCGCTTGCCGCCCATGCCCGCCACCGGGGCGCGGAGGCCTGGAAACTGGCCGAGCCTATGATGGCCAAGATTCCCGACAACTGCATCGAGTCCGCCGCCCGGGCCCTAGCCTGGATCGGCACGGAGGCGGCTTGTGCGCGGCTGCTCGATCTGGCCAGGCAAAGCAAGTCGGTCCCGGCCATGCTCCGCGGAATGAACGGTGTTCCCGTGGACACGTTATTACCAATCTACCTGGACCTGATCGCATTTTCCAGGGACAATGGCCTTCTTGCGGATGCGTGGCAGGCGATGCAGAAGTACAAGCGAGAAGACCTGGTTGCCGCCTGCGAACGTTCTCTGAAGTCAGGGGATGACAAGCATGTGCGGGCCGTGGCTCGCATCATGACGCGATACCTGAAGGAACCTGAATTGGGCGAGGCCATGCAGGCCGCGTTGAACCAGACGAAGGACCGCACCACGCTGCAATTTGGCCTGGCCGCGATTAGTTGCGTCGAGGCCGACCGCTTCCGGGAGTTCTTCGTCGCATATCTGACGAACGAAGATGTGGAGGTGAGGACGACCGCGATCCGCTGCCTCGCCCAGTGCAGGAACGTCGATCTCTACGAAGCGATGAAGGACGTGCTGACGGATGCCAAGTCCTCGGTGCGAGTGGCCGCACTGGAAGCCCTTCGGGCAGTCCCGGTCGAGCAGGTCCCGCGAGAGCGGATCGTCGAGTTCTTCACGCTCAGCCTTCTCTCGGAGGATGCGGCGACGCGGAAGGCTGCCGTCGCGGCGGTCTCGCCGACCATCACACGAGCCAACGGCGAGGCGGCATTTGCGGTCATGCAGCAAATGCAGAACAAATACGGCATGGCCGGGACCGAGCCCCTGATGAAGGCCGTCTTCCGAATGGTGCCGGAGGAAAAGTCAGCCGGGATTCTCGAAGCGCACGGTCACGTCGCGCGATGGTACGTGATCGGCGCCTTTCCCGCCGGGTTCGGGGCGCCGGCCGAGGATGTCGATGGGTTTGCGACGATCTATCCGCCAGAG
>CAZMBZ010000129.1:0-13968 GCA_964564285.1 uncultured Planctomycetaceae bacterium
GATGCTGCCTCTCGGGCGGCAGGACGCCGTAGAGATCGAGCACGCCGTTGCGCTGACAATGCTGGCCGGTTAGTATGTTGGCCCGGCTCGGAGTGCAGATCGAGTTTGTGCAGAAGACGTTCTTGAACACCACGCCTTCCTTGGCAAGCCGGTCGATCGTCGGCGTGGGATTCAGCTTCGCCAACCTGCTGCCGTATGCGCCGATCGCTTGGGAGGTGTGGTCGTCGGACATGATGTACAGCACATTGGGCCTGCGCGGAACGTGCGCGGCCTTCTTGTGGGCGAGTTGTGCCTCGGTCTCGGGGAGCACGGCCGTCTCAACGCAGCCAGTGGTGGTCGCAGCGCCAACCGCCGCGCCAAGTCCGGCTGCCCCACAGCGCTTCAAACATTCCCGTCGCGTCATAGTCATCGTCCTTCTCCCGCCGTCAGGCGTTCGCACACAGCTAACCGCCCGCACATCGCGGGCCATTGAATCAAAGATATCCCCCGCACGGGCTCGCGTAAACCGATTTGCCGTTTTTCCGCTCGTCGCTGAACGGGGATTCCGCTGTACGTCGCAGCGTCGTGATAGCCTTACCGATATGGGGCGGGGACATCGAGACGTTTATGCTCATGGATCTGCTGGCTTTCGGCAGTTTCAAAAGTTTATTGTTGACAGTTGCGTGGGGATGGCATAGAGATCACACGCTACGTATGCACATCAGAGGGTGGTTCATGGGCGACAAGAAAACCAAACGATTGCGTGCGACGGCGAAGCGGCCAAAGAGATCGGCCAGGTCGGGCCGCGCGAAGAGGATTTTCATCTACGCCGCGCCGCTTGCGCTGATTGCGGTACTCGTTGCGGGCTACTACACCTTCTATGTGGGCAAGTGTCGAAAGCCCGAGGAATCAGCGGCAACCAGGCGGCCAGGCATCGTCCAATTCGCCCGCAAGGCCAAGACCCTCGACGACCTGCTGAAGATCCCGGCCAATCAACTCGGCGACGTTGACATCGCCGAGATGAGCCTGCTTTGCGCCACCGGCCTGCCGGGCGCGGAAAAGCTCGACATCGACCACGCCCGGGCCACGCTGGATTTGTGGGCGGATCGGGTGAAGTTCGAGACCGAGCGCCACCTCTACCGTGTGACCGACCGACGCTATGCCGAGCACTACCGCCACAGCGAAGCCTACCTCCGGGCGGAGTTTCTCGTGCAGACCCTCTGTGATGACCTCGGCGTAAAGTACGACCAGGTCGCCAAGGACAACTTCTCCTTCAAGGACTCCCGCGTTGCCTCCCTCCACGGGATGATTCCCGGCCCAGATCAGTCGCTGACGGACACACCCGGCGGCACGTGCGCCTCGATGCCGGTGATGTACGTCGCCATCGGCCGGCGGCTTGGCTACCCGCTGAAGCTGGTAACAACCAAAGGTCACATATTCGTCCGTTGGGACGGCAAGGACCATCCCAACCCAGCCTGGCGCGAACGATTCAACATCGAAGGCGCGGGCGAAGGATTCAGCAGCTTTCCCGACTCCTACTACAAGACTTGGCCATTCAAGTTGACCGATCGCCAAGTCAAGGCCAACGGGTATCTCGTATCGCTGACGCCGCGACAGGAATTCGCCCAGTTCCTCGCGGCCCGCGGCCACTGCGGCACCGACCACGGCCAGCCGGCCTTCGCCGCCCGGTGCTACGAAAACGCCCACGGCTACGATCCAGATTACCCCGCATACCGGCTCTGGTTCGGCGACGCCGCGCTTGCCAGCGGGTTCCGCTCGAAGATTTCTGCTCTGGCCAGCCTGGTGGCCAGGCGGATGCGGCGCAAGACTACCCGCGACCCGGACCTCGACGGCATGCAAAGGCCCAGCGACCTTGCCGCCGCGGCGGCAACGTCCGGCCTGCCCGGCGTTTCGCAGATGAATCTCGGCCGATGGCAGCCTGAACCGACGGAACATGGCGCGCCGCAGCCGCCAACGTACCGGCCGGGGTCGTTCGACGGCAAGCTCACGACCAAGCCGCCACAAGATGAAACGCCGCCGCCGGGCATTACGAACCCGCATCAGCCTCACCAGCCGCCCACGCCTGGGCAGCCGCAGAGGTGATTGACAATGAACCACAAGAAGCCGACAATCATAGCCGAAAGGGGCACGAACATGAAAAAGACTCACCTAATAGCCGCACTGGTTGGCATCATCGCCATGGGCATCATCGCCGCCGACGCCTCAGCCTACTACCACCCGACCCTGGGCCGATTCCTGACCCGCGACCTTGGGGCGGGAAGCGCGAAGCGCGTCGGTGCCGGCGGGCCGACCGTGGCCAGCGGATTCATCCCGATGGATCAGCTGGGGGCGAGCAGGATGCCTACGCCCATGACAACTGGATTCAGCCAGCCGCATGTCGGCGTGAATGTCTATCCAGATGCTGCTGCAATAATGCCGACAGTTCATCGTGACCCCATGGATCCGCCCGTTCTGTTTGATCCAACCGGCCAACATCCTGATGGTCCCAATCTCTACCAGTATGTCAGAAGCAACCCACTCCGCTTCGTTGATCCACAAGGTCTAGCAGCCAAGGTGTGTAAGTGGAGTGGGACTATATCTGGCTTGTTCACAGGAACCTTCTTCGGCGGTTATGCTAAGGTTAAGGTGATTGCTATCGGAAGTGACGGCAAATGCAATTACGCCGTGTCTGGGAAGGGGACACAGTGGTTTGGCGGAGCAGCCTTTGGTATAGGTTACTTCAGCGCCTCCGTTGACTTTGAAGATTTCAAAGCGCCGTGCGAGTGGCCTATCAAGAACGGAAGTGGCGCTTCATTGACAATTCTTGGGGCTGGGGGCAACGCATACATACCTGTAAACCTATCGGAAGTGATCGGCACAGCAGGTTCACTCCAGGCGTTTGGTTTTTGTGCATCAGGAGGGCTCAATATATTCATTGGAGGTGGGGCTTGGGGGGCTAAGCTCGCGGATGTCAAGCGAGTGGGACCAACACCCGTGGGAACATAGAATGAGATGGCTTTGGATGAAGAAGTTGCTTCCACTGTGGTTAGCGATTGGAGCTACTGTCTTGTTAATGGCTGTCTTTTTCGCGGCTGGCGGACCATCATACATCACAACCCGAGCACAGGCCCATAGAGTTTTTGCAGGCACACGCAGTGGCAAACCTGGGTCTTATGAGTTCGTCTCACATGGCATTCGGTATGGCATGACTCGTGACGAAGTCATCAATGCCATGGTCGGTGCCGACGAGACGCTCCTCCAGGCACCGCAGGAGACGCCGCCGTGGGATGGAACCGTTGATGTCTATATTTTCAGATACGGCCCGAAATGGAAGAGCCCTTTGGCCACCGAACTGCGGGGCTTCTATGAAGAATGGTACTGGGTGTACTACACTCCTGACGGCCTGGCCACTAAACTGGAGCGAGATATGGTCATAGGAGATGGTGGGGATTTGCGCGTCAATCTGAAAATACGGACGATGTGTGAGAAGTGAGATGATCTTGAATTGGGGGTGGGACAGATACCGAATTGGAATTGCATGGCCCAACCTGGCCCGGCCTCATATCGTCAGCACCATGTCCCGGGGCGCCTACAGTCGCTGGTAGAGGGCTTCTATCTGGCCCACCATTCGTTTGTGGTCGAACATTTCGCGGCATTTGGCCTGGCCGGCGGCGCCTAGTTTTTTGCGCAGGGGCGGGCAGTCGGCCAGAGTTTCCAACGCCATGGTCAGGCTTGGCACATCTTTGGGGTCCAGGAGGATTCCCGTGTCGGAGTCGACCACTTCCCGGGCACCGTCGATGTCAAAGCTCACTACCGGACGCGCCGCGAGCATGGCTTGCGGCAGGGCGCGGGCCAGACCCTCGCGGAGGGAGCAATGCACGAGGATGTCGCTGGCGTGGAGCAGGGCGGGGATGCGATCGGGCGAGACCAGGCCGGTCAGGCGGAAACGCTTTGCCAGGCCCAGTTCGGCGATCTGGGACTCGATCTGCCCTCGAAGCCGGCCGTCGCCTACGAGGCAGAAGCACACCCGCTCATTGGGAATTTGCTGGGCGGCCCGGATGAGGAACTCATGGCCCTTGAGTTCCGCCAGGCGGGAGACCTGCGTTATCACCACGGCCTTGCGAGGCAGTTTCAGCGCGGCGCGGACCTTGTCGGTTTCCCGCGGGCGCTGCAGGAAGGTCTCAACCTCCATTGCGCTGTAGATGGTGGAGTACTGGGCGGCGCATCCCACGCCGGCGGCGAGGGCTTGTGCGGTCATCGCGTCAGCCACGGAGATGATCGCGTCGGTGTGCTTGGCAGCCGCCCGTTCGAGAGCGATGTACAGGCGGTTTCGCCACCACCGCTGGTAGCGATGGAACGCCAGGCCGTGGATGGTGTGGACGATCTTCATCCCGCCGACCTTCGCGGCGGCGCGGCGGGCGAGGATGCCCGCCTTGGACGAGTGCGAGTGCATAACATCCGGGCGGATCTCTGTCAGTAAGCGTCGCAACTCGGCGGCGGTGGCGCGGTCACGCCCGGGGTGTATCTCGCGGCGCATGGAGTCCAGGACGACGACGCGATACCCGCCCTCGCGCGCCCGGCTGAGCAGTTCGCCCTCGGGCCCGATCGCCGGGCCGGTGATGAGCGTCACTTCGTGCCCGCGGGCGTGGAGTCCCTCGCAGGTGAGCAGGGTGTTCTCCTGCGCCCCGCCCAGGATCATCCGCGTAATGACATGGCAGATTCGCATTGCCCGGCGCTCAGTCCAGGATAACGCTGTCTTTGTACTTGGGCACGGTGACATCCCAGCCGTTCTTATCGCGGAGGAAATCGGCGAAGGATTCGGCGCTCTCGGTTTCGCCGTGGACCACGAAGACGCCGCGCGGCTTGGTCGTAAGCGTCGAGAGCCACTGGTAGAGCTCGTCGCGGTCGGCGTGGGCGGACATTCCGCCTATGCGGGCGATGTTGGCTCGCACCGCTCGCGTCTTGCCGTGGATCCGCACCTCGCGTGCGCCGTTGGAGATAATCCGCCCGAGCGTGCCCTTGGCCTGATAGCCAACGAAAAGGATCGTGCTCTCGGATCGTTCGATGTTGTTGACGAGGTGATGCTTGATTCGACCGCCGGTACACATGCCCGAGCCCGCAAGTATCGCCGCCGTGCCGCGGATGCGGTTGATCGCTTTGGACTCATCGACGGTTCGGGTCATCGAGAAGCCCGGGAACTTGAACGGCGACATCGCCTGGGAGATGCGCTGTTTCATCTGGTCGTCGTAAATTTCCGGGTGCTTGCTGAAGACCTTGGTGATCCTGATGGCCATGGGGCTGTCCAGGAAGACCATCATCGGTTCGATGCGTTTACGATGGAGCAGGTCGCTCAGGTAGTAGAGGATGTTCTGCGAGCGTTCGAGCGCGAAGCATGGGATGACGAGGTTTCCGCCGGCCTGGTCGGCCTGGTCGACCGCCCTTGCCAGGGCCTCCGAGACATCCTCGGTGGGCTTGTGTACTCGATCGCCGTAGGTGCTTTCGATCAGGACATAGTCGGCCTTCTCGAAGGTGCTCGGGTCCTCGAGGATAGGCTGATTCTTGCGCCCGACGTCGCCGGAGAACAATATGGTGCGAGTCTGGCCATCCTTTCTGACATCCAGCGAGATCATCGACGAGCCGAACACATGCCCGGCGTCGTGGAACGTGGCCGTGATGCCCTCGGTGACCTCGACCTTCTTGAGGTAAGGCGTCGGCGCGAAGTGCGCCTGCACGCGCTCGGCGTCTTCGGTGGTGTACAGGGGCTCGACCGGACGCGGGCTCTTGCGCTTCTCCCGGCGGTGACGTTTTCGCTTGTAGGACGCATCTTCCTCTTGAATGTGTGCAGAATCGAGCATGATGATCTGGGCTATTTCCGCGGTGGCGGCGGTGCAGTGGATTTTCCCGCGGAAGCCCTCCCGCACGAGCTTGGGCAGCAGCCCGCAGTGGTCGAGGTGGGCGTGAGTCAGCAGCACCGCGTCGATCTGTGTGGGGGGGAACGGGAACGGGTCCCAGTTTCGCTCGGCGAACTCGCGCTCCTGGTACAGCCCGCAATCCACGAGTACGCGCGAGCCATTGGTTTCGACGAGGAATCGCGAGCCGGTTACGTTCTGGGCCGCGCCGAGAAAAGAAATCTTGATCTGCATGAGCACCCTCTCCGTGGGGTTGGAGAAAACAAACGAGACTCAACGCCTCAAAGCTGTGACGATTCTAACTGGTACGCGGGAGTGTGTCAATTCGCCCGATGCGGCCTTCGGCCTGGATGGCGCTTCGCAACGAGCCCTTGCACGCGGCGAGAATCTTGCGGGCGGCGGGATAGTCCACGTCGCGGGCGTGCATGACGATCGCGGGTTTGAGCTGACCGGCGGCGGCGGTGAGGATTCTCCGCGCGGCCTGGCGGGTCACGCCGGATAGTTCCATCAGGATTCTCTCGGCCCGGTCGCGCAGCTTGTCGTTGCTGGCGCTAAGATCCACCATCAGGTTCCCGAAGACCTTGCCCGTTCGGATCATCGCGGCCGTCGTCAGCGTATTGAGCACGAGCTTGGTGGCCGTGCCGGCCTTCATCCGTGTCGAGCCGGTAACCACCTCCGGTCCGACGACGGGGCATATCACCACGTCAGCGGCGATGGCGTCACGAACCTCTGGCGAGCAGGTGACGAACAGTGTCGCGGCACCAACCTGGCGAGCCCGCGCCACGGCCCCATGCACAAAGGGCGTCATTCCGCACGCCGCGATTCCGCAGACGACGTCGGCGGCCCGGACGTGGCGCTTATCCAGCTCGGCTGCGCCGGTGGCGGGGTCATCCTCGGCGCCTTCGGCGGATCTCACCAGCGCCCGCCGTCCTCCAGCGATGACGCCCTGGACTGTCGACGGCTTCGTGCCGAACGTGGGCGGGCATTCCGATGCATCCAGCACGCCAAGTCGTCCGCTCGTGCCTGCCCCGACGTAGATCAACCGCCCGCCGCGCCCCATACGCTCGACGATCAAATCGACGGCCTGGGCGAGTTGGCGGCGCTGGTCCGCGACGGCCGGGGCTACGAGGGCGTCTTCCGCCGCGATGACATCGACGATGCCCAGGCTGTCCAGACTGTCGATGTCGGCGCTGCGGCGGTTGCGTTTCTCGGTGGTGAGTCTGGATCGGTCCTTCATTATTCAGGCAACTCCAACGTTCGCGAACCGGGCACGATTTTGCCCAGCACCGCCGCCTTGCCGGCCCCGGTGGCGGCTGGTACGTTGTTGGGCCTGCCGTGGGCGGCCTCGACGGCCAGGATCGCGAACGCCATCGCCTCCTTGGCAGCAGGGTCCAGGCCTATCTCCGCCGTGCTGAAAACCTTCGCCGGCGCCAGGCGTTCGGTGAGCATGGCCATCAGCGCCGGGTTCAGCGCCCCGCCGCCGGAGACGATCACCTCGTCGACAGGCCCATCCAGCAGGTGCCCGAAGGACTCGGCGATGCTCCAGGCCGTCAGGGCTGTGGCGGTGGCAAGGATGTCCTCGACGCTAAGCTCGCGAGCGCGGCAGGCGTCGTGGAAGAGCTTGGCGTAATCCCGGCCAAAAGCTTCGCGACCGGTGCTCTTGGGCGGTTTCTGGGCAAAGTACTCGTGCTTCATGAACTGGTCGAGCAGTTCGCGGTGGACGGAGCCCTGGCAGGCCAGCTCGCCGTCGAGGTCGCAGTTGAGCTGCCCATCGCTGACGATCTCGGCCAGGCGGTCGATAACCATGTTGCCCGGGCCCGTGTCGAACGCGACGATCTGCTCCGGTTCCGCAGCGGCTGGGAGGTACGTTACGTTTGCGATCCCGCCGAGGTTGAGCATTGCCCGCGAGCGTTTTTCATCGCAGAAAAGCCGGTAGTCCACGTAGGGCACCAGCGGCGCGCCCTGACCCCCTGCCGCGATGTCGCGAGGCCGGAAGTCCGCGATAGTCGTGATTCCCGTCCGTTCGGCGATGATGCACGGCTCGCCGATCTGGAGTGTCGAGCGGATCTTACGCCGCATGAACGGTCGTCCCTCGGGCATGTGCCAGACCGTGTGCCCGTGCGAGCCGACCAGGTCGATCGAGGCCAGCTCGACCTTGGCCCGTTCGGCGACGCTTACGACGGCGCCTGCGAGCAGTTCGCCCAGCACGAAGTTGAGGTGGCAGAGGTCGTCGATGCGGCATGTCTCCGGCGAGCACAGGGCAAGCAGGGCATCGCGGATATCGTCGGTATACGAGCAGCACTCGAACGCCATCAGCTTGATGCCGTTGTCTGTGACATCGATCAACGCCGCGTCGATGCCGTCACACGACGTGCCTGACATCAGACCTACCACTCGAACGTGCTCGGCGGACACCGCCTTGTCGTCAGCTTTTTTAATCATTGAAGAAAGCCTACCGCGACACGGGGTGCGACCCAACGAAAAAGAGCAGTGCAAGATGGGATCTCTCGCGGAGAACCCGGAAATCGCAACGGATTGCAGGGATGGATGCATGTCCGTCGAGGCCCGCTCGCTTCTGCGGGCAGGTGTTCACGGGAATATTTGCGGGACTTGGCGGCGGCCAGAAGGTTAAATGGAATTAGTCAAGGGTGAAAGCCCCTGTGCTTTTCAAACCCATTTGTCTGCCGATACGAGAGGAGCTGATATGCGGAACGTAAATCGTCGTAATTTCCTGAAGTTCGCCGCCGCCGGAGCCGCCGCCGCGATGATGCCGCGAGGCCTGATGGCCGGCGAAAAATCCGCCAGGCCCAACATCGTGTACATCATGTCCGATGACCACGCCGCACACGCGATCAGTGCCTACGGCAGCAAGATCAACAAGACGCCCAATATCGACCGCATCGCCGCCGAGGGCATGAAGCTCAACAACTGCTTCTGCACCAACAGCCTCTGCGGGCCCAGCCGGGCCGTGCTGATGACCGGCAAGTACAGCCACAAAAATGGCTTCTACGACAACCGGAGCCGATTCGACGGATCCCAGCCAACCGTCGCCAAGATGCTCCAGGCCGGCGGATACCAGACCGCCATGGTGGGCAAGTGGCACCTGAGGACCGAACCGACGGGCTTCGACTACTGGAATGTCCTGCCAGGCCAGGGCGCCTACCACAACCCGACGATGATCGAGATGGGCACCAAGAGCAAGCATACCGGCTACGTCACGGACATCGTCACCGACATCTCCATGGACTGGGTCAAGAAACGCGACAAGACCAAGCCCTTCTTCCTGCTCTACCACCACAAGGCCCCGCACCGCAACTGGCAGCCGGACGCCAAACACGCCAAGATGTACCAGGACAAGGACATCCCCCTGCCGGATACGTTCTGGGACGATTACTCCAATCGCAGCGAGGCAGCAGCTGACGCCGAGATGCGGATGAGCCACCTCATAAAAGGCTACGACCTCAAGAAGCCCATCCCCAAGGGGCTGAGCAAGAAAGAGGAAACCGTCTGGCGATACCAGCAGTACATAAAGGAATACCTCCGATGCATCGCCTCGGTGGATGACAATATCGGGCGGTTCCTCAAGTTCCTCGACGACGAGGGCCTCGCCGAGAACACCATCGTCATCTACACCTCCGACCAGGGATTTTACCTCGGCGACCACAATTGGTTCGATAAGCGTTTCATGTACGACCCATCCCTCCGCATGCCGTTTGTCATCCGCTATCCAGGCCATATCAAGCCCGGCACCGTGAGCGACGACATCTGCGTGAATATCGACTTCGCCCCGACGTTCCTGGACTACGCCGGACAGCCCGCTGACAAGGACATGGACGGCGTGAGCATGCGAGGCGTGCTGGAGGGCAAGACCCCTGCCGACTGGCGAACGTCGATGTATTACCACTACTACGAGTACCCGGCCGTGCATATGGTCAAGTGCCACTTCGGCGTGCGAAACAAGCGATACAAGCTCATCCACTACTACTACGATATCGACGCGTGGGAGCTGTTCGACCTCGAGAAAGACCCCAACGAGCTCAAGAGCGTTTACGGCGACCCGGCCTACGCGAAGGTCCAGGCTGAGATGCTGGCGGAACTGAATCGCCTCCAGGCACAGTACGGAGACTCCCTGGAAAAGGCCCGCAAGCAGATCAAGCCTAGCAAACCCCGCAAGCCTCGCAAGAAGGCCGTCAAGAAGGCCCTGAAAGCCGCCCCGGCGGCGAAACCGTAGTCGCCGACAGCTACATAGCCTCTTCCAAACGGGCGAGGTCCGGTCGACCGGTGAGGTGAGCTTCCAGAGTTCGGCCGAGGAAGACCTGTCCGCCGTCTGCGAGGGCGGCGACGCGGTCGTCGACGACTATCTCCACGGCAGACTCGCTCGTGCCGGCCTGGCGGGCCTGTGTTCGCACGGCTTGGGTCAGGTGCGCCACCGCGTAGTTGTGCGCCTCGTCGAAGCTCGCGAACCATGGCGAGTCCGCCACGCCATGCAGGCCGTAGCGGCCTTGATCATTCGGCGCCAACTTAACCCGCTTTCGGATGCACACATTGCTCGTGATCGCTCCGACGGCGTTGGCGACGTCGGCGTCCGGGGGAATCACCGCCTCGGTCTCCAGCAGCTTTGCCGCCGCCGGCAGGAAGCAGTGCACCGGCGTGCCGATTCCAATGACGGGCCGCTTGAGGCGTATCCGTACGTGGTAGCCATCCGACCCGCCGGACAGTGCGTTTGCGATTAGCGCCTCCGCCGGCGGGGATGTGTCCAGCGTGTCCGGGTCTATCTCGCCGTCCATCTGCTTTTTCAGCAGCTCCGTCGCGAGCATGCGGACCACTCGTTCGAGCCCACGGGCCGCGAACGACTCGGCCTTGTCGCCGGCAAGGCGTGCGAAGACGGCGCACATCCTCCTGGCGGCGTCAGCGTCCCATAGCTCCAGCGCCCCGGTCGCGTGCAGCAGGTCCGTCGGCGTCAGTGCGGACCGCACGACAAGGTAGCTGGACTCCAGCCGACCCGCCCGCAGGAACTCCCACGTGTGGCAGCCCGTCAGCGAAGCCAGTTCCTGGGCGCAGTGGGGCCTGCGTCGCAGCAATTCGACGAGGCGCTGCTCATCATCGGTCAGCGTCAGACCGTGGTCGTGCTCCTGCAACGCCAGCATGTCCGCCCCGCGCGTCGAGTGGGAGAAGTAGTCCACGTGACCCTCAATCCAATCGAGCGCCTCGGCGGCATTTTGGCGGGCCAGCAGCCAGGATACCGGCGCCACTCGCCGCGGGCCTACGTGCAACTTGCGACGCTCGAATACGATATGACTGTCCCCGCCGAGGCCCAGCGTCCGCATGTCCAGAGCCTTTACGTGCGTTCGCCAGCCGCCGACAGACGCTCCTTCCTCGCACGTTCGCACGATGCCCCCTTCCAGCGCGGCTGTGTCGGTGGTCGTACCGCCAATATCCACTACGACGGCGTCGGCGAGGCCCGTGAGATACCCGGCCCCGGCGACACTGGCCGCCGGTCCGGAGAGAATCGTCTCGATAGGCTTTTGCCTGGCGACGCGGGCGCTCATCAGCGAGCCGTCGGACCGGACAACCATTTGCGGCGCATCGATGCCGCGAGCGGTGAGGCTGTCGCGCACCTCGTCCAGCAGCGCCTCCAGGTGGGGGATTATGCGGGCGTTCAGCGCCGCCGTCGCGGCGCGAAGGCGATAGTTGAGTCCCTCGGATACATCGTGCCCGCATGTGACGCTCAGGCCGGTTTCGGCGCGGATGATCTCCTTGACCGCCAGCTCGTGGGCGGGGTTGTTGTGGCTGGCGTAACCGGTGACGGCGAAGGCGCCGACGCCCTGGTTATCCGCCATGTCTCGCGCGATTCGGCGGACCTCATCGGCATCGATCGGGGCGATTTCCGTGCCGTCGATCTCAAGCCGACCCTCGATTACCGCGATGGGCCGATGGGTAATGTCCGATGGTTCGAAGAGCCCGTAGGGAGGCATTATCAGCAGGCCGACCTTCTGGCCGAGACCTTCGACGATGGCATTTGTCGCCAGAGTCGTCGAGACCGCCACCATGTCCACCTGGGGGAGCTTGTCGGCGTCGAGTTGGGCCAGGGCCTCGTCGATGCCAACGCCGAGGTCCCACTTTGTGGTCAGCGCCTTGGCCTTGCCGAGAACGCAACTGTCGGCGAAGTCGTACAGGACCGCGTCGGTGTAGGTCCCGCCGGCGTCGATGCCCAACCCCAGTCGCACCGCTCTGGCGGCGGGCGCGTCGGCGCCGTCGTCGGCGGGCTCGTCGAAATGCAGCACCTGCCTGCGCTCTGCCGGCGCGGATGCCTCCCATACCGGTACGGACTCGATCCGCTTGGCTACCGCGTCGTAGACCGTCACATGATGCGGCGGGACGATCAGAATGTCGTCATCGCTGGTGCGCTGCTTGAGGAGCTTGACCAGCAGGTTGTCCGTGCCCTCAAGCTCCTCGTAGAGCCAGCCGAACTTCTCAGCCATGTCCTTGGCTATGTCGGCATAGCGGCGTTTTGCGCCGCCGGCGCCCGTATCGATAAACGCGGCCCGCTGGTAGTTTCGCTGCCAACTGTTCAGGAAGTGGCGGATGGCCTCGGCGTTCTCTTGACCGTGCTTGGCGACGAGGCGCTGGTACTCGGACTCCATCTCAGATGGTGACAAAAGCGCGGTGCCCTCCCCACCGGCGGATATTGGTCTGGCGTTTTCCTCGACCCACCCGGCCGAGATGTAGTACGTGCCCGGGTACTTGGCGAACTGCTCCCGGTAGGCCTTGTCCGAGCCCAGGAACAGCGCAATGCAGTCGTTGACTCGCGGCAGCGCCAGCGGCAAATTCCTCGCGTGCAGCGCTGCCGTGCCTAGCCCGCACACGCCGTAGCCGATAGCGATCATATCCGCGGCCTTTAGCCGGCTGGCGGCGTCGATCCGCTCCTGAAGGCGCTTCCGCAAATCCATGGGAGTTCTGTGAAGCCCGCCGGGCAGGAACTCCAGTGTAATGTCGATGCCAAGCTTCTTAGCTGCCGCCTGGAGGTCAACCGCCAGCACGCCGCATGCGATCACGTGTACTCGTTTTGGTTCGTCCACAACTTCGCTCGTTTACAAAAGGTCTCAAGCCTGCCTGCCGGTAGGCAGGTCCCAGGCCATGGGTCACAGGGCGCCGACAACCGGCAACTTTACTAACATACCAAAACCAGCGGCAGTTTCGCGCGGTTTTCGTGGCTGGCGGCAGAGGTCTTGCCCCTGAAGGGCGGGGGTGGTAATTTCATCCGTGACGGAACTATCGAATACGGAAGGACAAGACAATGCTCATAGCGACGTTCAACTGCAACTCCGTTCGCGCCCGGCTTGGGATCGTGCTGGACTGGCTGGCGGCTCACAAACCGGATGTGCTGGCGCTTCAGGAGACCAAGTGTGTCGATGAGCAGTTCCCGGCCGAGGCGTTCGAGGATGCTGGCTGGCGGGTCGTGTTTCGCGGGCAGAAATCTTACAACGGCGTCGCCCTTGTCAGCCGGGATGAGTTGGCGGATGTATCGTTCGGCCTGGGCGACGACGATGGCGAGTCCGGCCCACGTCTCGCTCGCGGCAGACTTGGCGATGTGACGATCCTCAACACCTACGTGCCGCAGGGCTCGGAGATCGGCTCGGAGAAGTTTGCGTTCAAGCTTGAGTGGTTCGCCCGGGTGCGCCGTTACCTGGAGGCGAACTTCGACGCCAACAAGGACAAGCTCGTCTGGGTGGGCGACCTGAACGTAGCGCCCGAGGCGAAGGACGTTCACAGCCCCAAGCGGATCTGGCCTCACGTGTGCTACTGTCAGGAGACAATCGACGCAATGGCCGGGGTGGTCTCGTGGGGCCTGGAGGACGTCTTCCGCAAGCACCTGCCCGAAGAGGGCGTCTACACGTTCTGGGATTACCGGATGCCCATGGCGGCCCAGCGCAATCGCGGCTGGCGCATAGACCACGTTTGGGCGACGCCCAAGGCGGCGGCGGGCTCGAAGGAAGTCTTCGTGGATATCGAGCCCCGAATGGCGGAAAGACCCAGCGACCATACGTTCGTAGGCGCTCGCTTCGAGTTTTGAGTGCGC
>CAZMBZ010000130.1:0-13827 GCA_964564285.1 uncultured Planctomycetaceae bacterium
CGCCACCACGCTGCTGACCACCATCGCCACAAGCGCCACGCCGCAAATGATAACCAATATGCTCCAGATTCTTCCGCCGTCGGACAGGGGCCCGTTAATCTCACCATAACCAACGCCGGTAATTGTGATCACCGTCATATAAATGGCATCCAGCGGCGTGTAGCTCTTTTCGATGACCATGTACCCGCCGGAAGCCACGACAAGAAAAAACAGCATCGCGATCACGAGCACAATCAGGCGTTTAAGCCACATGCGCCTTCGTTGCCCGTAGACGATGTGTCTGGCTTTGAAACCGGAATATAGCAAATTATTCTGCATTACTTTGTGGGATTATACTCGTTTGCTACGATTTTAGTAAAGTTGTTCGATAAGCTTGGCCGATAGATATTCAGAACAAACTGAGCGGGGCGAGTTGCGTCGGGTAACCGACAGGCGGCTCTTCTATTAGTATATATAAATATAGTAGTAGTAGTAATAGTGCCTGTTGGTTGTGTGAGACGTGGGGGCGATAACAGCAACCTTGTTTTTCATAGGCAATTACACCAGGTTTTTCGCTGAAGGCGTTGTGGATAACTTGTAGTTTGTCTTGTCGGTTCAGCCGATATTGACAAGGATAATTCACAAGGGGTTTTTGATGTCGTCTCAAATCGGCATGTTGGCCGTAGGCAATAAAGACGGGCGCAACAGGTATTCAGGAGTTATCCACGGCTGGTTGTTGAAAAAACAGAGCCTGCGGTTTGCGCATACAAACACGACCTGACGATTATTGAATCGTGGCCGTGGATAACTTGTGGGCACACTTCCTATGTATCCTGCGCAAGTTTCGCGGACAAATTGTTAAGCGGTCGCCTGAATTTCCTGGGAAAGTCTCTCCAGCGTGGCCTTGAGAAGCACATCCTCTTCCCGCAAGGCCCGAATGGTGCGGTCGGCATGCAGGACGGTCGTATGATCTCGCCCGCCGAAGTATCCGCCGATCTCTTCCAGGCTGTGCCGCGTCAGATTGCGGGCCAGGTGCATGCACACCTGCCGGGGAAAAGCGATTGAACGGGTGCGTTTCTTGGACTGGAGGTCCGCAAGGCGAACATTGTAACGCGAGGTGACGACCTTGAGGATGTCTTCTATGGTTACCTCGCGTCGACTGTTGGCGATTTCCGAGCCCATGGCCTGCTGTGCGATGTCTAGGCTGATGGGGCTATCGAGCACTTGCGCCAGCATCGTGACCTTGGCGATGGCGCCCTCCAACTCGCGGGCGTTGGATTCTATCGCCCCAGCCAGGAAACACACCACATCCTCGGGCATGTCTATGTTGCGGGCCCGGGCTTTCTTGCGGAGAATCGCCACGCGCGTTTCGTAACAAGGCTTGTCGACCCGGGCTACCAGGCCCCAGTTGAACCGGCTTATCAGGCGCTCTTCGAGCGATGATATCTCCGCCGGGCCACGATCGCTGGACAGGACGATCTGCTTGTGCGATTGGTATAGCGTGTTGAAGGTGTGGAAAAACTCCTCCTGCGACTGCTCGTGCTTGGCCAGGAACTGGATATCGTCAATGGCCAGCACGTCGACGTGGCGGTACTGGAAACGGAAGTCGTGCAGTTTGCCGTTGCTGATGGCCTCGATGAAGTCGTTGACGAACTGCTCGCACGTGAGAATGCACAGGTTTGCCTGAGGATTGTTCTGGGCAATCTGGCGGCACGTGGCATGGAGCAGGTGGGTCTTGCCGAGCCCGACGCTGCCGTGGAGGAAGAGCGGGTTATACGTTCGGCCAGGTGACTCGCTGATGGCCTGGCAGGCGGCATGGGCGAGCCTGTTGCCCGGGCCCGTGACGAACGAGTCGAAACGATACTCTTCGTTGTAAAGCCTTGCCGGTTCGGCGGCCTCGATGTTGTCGTGGATGTACTGGCCTGGCATCTCGGCCGCGTCGGCCTGGGCCTTGGTGAGGAAGCACACGCCGATTAGCCTGCCGGTGGCGGCCTGTGCGGCGTCGGTGAACAATCGCATTGCATGGCGACGGCAGTACGCCTGCTCATCCTTGCCGGGGACTTGTATCTCGAAGAGTCCATGCTCCAGCGAGACGGGCTCAAGCTCCGTGAACCAAGGGCGGATGATTTTTCCGCCATCGGAAATCACCTGCTGTATGATTCTTTGCCAAAGTGATCGTTCGACCATCGCCATGAAAACAGACCTTTAGACGCACGAATCGCGCAATTACTACGACTCGGTTGGAATCCGGGAACATCACAGATACGGCCAAACGCAGCCGCCATCCATGGCGATGTGTTAAGCATCCTTATCTACGGCCACGTCCGCTACATCAACATCAACGACGCTAGAGAGAACCTACCGCCAAGTTGCCAGGTTGTCAAAACGAAAATCGCACATTCTGTTTCTTCGCATGTTTTCCACAGCGCAACAAACGATGCCAGCAAGTGAAACGAATAATCGCCGTGGTTTGTCAACCGCCGCAGAGCATTGTGGATAAGCTGTTGGCACCTGCGGGCGGTCAGTTGAATCGTGTCACAGCCGCCGAGGCGGGCGCTTTGGCTCGGCTCGCGGAACCGTTGCCGCCGGAAGCGGATTTGCGGAAAAACCTTCGCCCGTTACCGGCAGAAGGGGCGGGCTTGGCACGCAGCGCTACGCCTTCTTGGCCCACAATGGCGCAGAGTTCCGTCAGCAGTTCACGGCTCGGCTTGATGAACCATTTTTCGTTTGGGCAAATCGTCACACGTAGTTGCGGCCTGGAGGCTGCCGCGACTGCCACGAGCAGTTGGCATCGCCCGTGGTGACGCGACAGTACGTCCTGGAGTTTCGTCAGTAAGTTGTCCGGTTCTGGAGCACCGTTTTCGGTCTCGCCGCCCAGGCGAACGATCAGCTTGCCTGTCATCTCCTCGACGGCACGGTCGATCGGCGAGACCTCATCGACGATGATACTGGGCCTCTCGCGACGCTTATCGACCGAGCCGCGGAGCATGATGATCGATTCCGGCTTGATTTGCTCCTGGAACTTCTCGTAGGCCTCGCTGAAGATCACCGCGTCGCACTTGCCCGTGAGGTCCTCCACGGTGAGCATGGCCATCTTCTTGCCAGCGGACCGACCGTTTTTGGTCACCGTCTGGCGGACCTCGGAGATCATACAACCAATCGTAATGCACGCCCCCTCGCCACAGCCGGCAATCTTGCTCAGGTTGATGTCTTTCGGCGACGAAAGCCCCGTTAGCTCCCGCCCGTGCTCGACCAGCGGGTGGCTTGAGACGTAGAAACCCAGTGTTTCCTTCTCGGCCGCGAGAAGTTGGCTTTCGGACCACGGCTCGACGTCCGGAAATTGCGGCGGTGGAATCTTCCCGCCGGGCAGGCTCTCGGCGCCGAAGAAGCTCAATTGCCCGTTCTTACGGTCGGCTGCGGCCGATTGACCCAGCTTGATCGCCTGGTCCAGCGCCGCGATCATCGCGGCCCGGCTTGCGCCGAGAGCGTCAAACGCGCCGCACTTTATCAGCGCCTCGATCGTCGAGCGATTGGCTGCCCGCGGGTCCACGTGCTCGCAGAAGTGATAGAGGTCGCGGAACTTGCCAATTTCCTTCCGGACAACGAGAATCGCCTCGACCGCCTTGACGCCGACGCCCTTTACACCCGCCAGGCCGAACCGCACGGACTCGCCATCCACGGTGAAGTCCGCCGCGCACGTGTTGATGTCCGGCGGGGCGATCTTCACGCCCATCCGCTTGGCTTCGTGCATGTACTGCACGACCTTGTCGGTGTCACTGCACTCAAAAGTCAGCAGCGCCGCCAGAAACTCAGCCGGGTAATACGTCTTGAAGTACGCCGTCTGGTAGGCGACGATCGCGTAACGTGTCGAGTGGGCCTTGTTGAAGCCGTAACCGGCGAACTTCAAGATCAGCTCGAAGAGACGTTCGGCCTCGGCTTCGGCAATGCCGTTTTCCAGCGCGCCCTTGATGAACTGTGGACGCTCGCCGGCAATGACCTTTACCTTCTTCTTGCTGATGGCCTTAATCAGCGTCAACGCGCGGTTGAGCGGCAGCTTGCCCAGGCGGTTGAGCACTTGCATGACCTGCTCCTGGTAAGCCATGATGCCGTAAGTCTCAGCCAGGATGTCATCCACCAACTCATGCACGCGCTCGACCGGTTCCCGGCCAAACTTGCGCTCGACGTATGTCGGGATCAGTTCCATCGGCCCGGGGCGGTACATCGCGTTGGCGGCGATGAGGTGCTCGATCCGGTCCGGCTGCATCTTCATCAGGAAGTCTTTCATCCCGCCGGACTCAAATTGGAATATGCCGTCGGTCTCGCCCTTGCGGAACAACTCGAACACCTTTGGATCGTCCAGGGGCAGCTTCTCGGGGTCGATGTCCTCGCCTGTGGATGCTTTGACAAGGTCGCGGGCACGCTGGATAGTCGTCAGCGTACGCAGGCCGAGAAAGTCCATCTTCATCAGCCCGACCCTTTCGCACGTCGGACCGTCCCACTGGGTGATTATGTCGTTGCTGTCGGCCTGCTTGTACAGCGGAACGAGATCCTCCAGCGGCTCATCGCAGACGATTACCCCGGCGGCGTGAACACCAGAGTGACGCGCCAGGCCTTCGAGCTTGCGAGCGAAGTCCACCAGCCGCTTGACTTCCGGCTGGGTGTCGTACATCGCCTTCAGGTCCGGCTCGGCCTTCATCGCCTTGTCCAGCGTGACCTTCGGACCGTCGGGGATTTTCTTGCAGATGGCGTCAACCTGCGGCAGGGGCATGCCCAGCACGCGCCCGACGTCCCGTACGGCCGCCTTTGCTTTGAGCGTTCCGTAAGTGATGATCTGCGCTACGTGCCCGTAAGTATCGCGAGTGTACTGAATAGTGTTGCCGCGCCCGTTCTGGCAGATGTCGATATCAATATCGGGCGCTTCCTCGCGTTGCGGGTCGGTGAAACGCTCGAAAAGCAGGCCGTAATCCATTGGATCGATGTCCGCGATGCCCAGACAGTAGCCTAGCAGCGTCGCCACGCCACTGCCACGAGGGGCCGCCGGAATGTCGTTCCGCCGGGCGTACTGGACGAAGTCGTTGACGATCAGGAAGTAGCTGCAATAGCCCTTGTCGGCGATGACCTGGAGTTCCCAGTCCATCCGCTCACGGTATTTGTCGGGATAATCATCGCTGCCAAGTCGCTCGGTAAGACCCTTCCAGGCCAGGTCGCGCAGGTACTCCTCAGCCGTCTGGCCGCCGGGGGGTTTGAAACGCGGCAGGTGTTCGGACTCAAAGTCCATCTCCACGTGGCACATCTCGGCGATACGCAACGTGTTATCCGCCGCCTCGGGCCAATGCTTGAGGGCCTCGCGCATCTCGGCGGGGCTCTTGAGGTACAGCTCCGGCGAGTACTTAAGTGCCCCGCCTTCGGCGAGTGTCTTGCCTGTGGAGATGGCCGTGAGAACCTCGTGGGCCTTCTTGTCGTCACGCGTCAGGAAGTGAACGTCGTTCGTGCCGACGATCCCCACGCCAAGCTCGCGAGCGATCTTGATCAGGTCCGGGTTGATCTGGTCCTGCTCGGGTATGCCCTGCTGCTGGACCTCGATGAAAAACCGCTCCGGGCCGAAGATGTCCAGGTACTCGCCGGCGATTCGCTTGGCCTTGTCGTACTGACCCGCCAGCAGGGCCGAGGGCACCTCGCCGCCGAGGCAGGCGGTTGTGCAGATTACCCCCTCGTTGAGCTCAGCCAGCAACTCGCGGTCGATGCGAGGCTTGTAGTAAAAGCCCTGCAAATACGACCGGCTGGACAGCTTCATGATGTTGTGCCAGCCAACGTTGTTCATCGCCAGCAACAGCAGGTGGTATGATGCATCTCGCATGCCCATGGACTTGTCGGTCCGCGTCGTCGGCGAGATGTACGCCTCGAGCCCGAGGATCGGCTTGACGCCGCCCGCCTTGCAGGCGTTGTAGAACTCCACCGCCCCGAACAGGTTGCCATGATCGGAAATCGCCAGCGACTCCATCCCCAGCTCTTTGGCTTTGCGAACGAGGTCGGGAATCCGGTTCGCACCGTCCAGCAGCGAATAGTGCGAGTGAACGTGAAGATGAACAAAACCATCCATGACCTACCTGCCTTCCATAAACTTGAAGTGCCGCCGAACGCCCCGTGCCCAAACGGCGCAGCCCACTATACCAACGCTGGCCAGCCGGGGCAATCCCGCGCCCAACGGTCCGCATGCCGGCAACGCAGAGAACCAGATAGGCTCTACCCGTTTCTACTCGTCCGTACCGCGTCACTCCAGCCGGGGCACTTTTGCTAGCGGCAGGTTGGTGGCTTGCGGTTGGGGGGTCTTGACTACTCGGCCGTTGATGGATTGGTAGCGGATGCCTTCGCTTGTGGGGTTGTATTCGGTTTCGAGGGTCAGGCCGGGACGCTTGTACTTCACGCAACGGCTGTAGGCACCTCGGCTGTGGACGGTGCGGTGGTAGAAGTCGGTGATTTCGTACTTGCCGGGCGCGAAACGGGCGCGGAACTTCGCGAAGTCGCCGTCGGTGGCCTGGCTGCCCATCTCGCAGATGAATCCGCCGCCTGTCATGCAGTACTGGCGGGGGTTCAGCTCGAGCGGGTCGCCCTGGTATTCAAGGGCGACAACCTCCATTTCGACGCCGCTGGCCAAGTCTCGCTGGGCCAGGCCTTCGGCCAGGCTTACATAGACTCGATCCCCGAACCGGCAACGCTCGCACTGCTCGCCCTGGGAAGCCTGGGCATGCTGTGGCGACGCACGAGACGGCCGAATGCATCGAAATCCTAGCGGCGGATTCTGAAGGCGCTGTCTCATTCCCTGCCCGTGCCATGTCACGCCTTGTAGTCTCGCGGGTCGAAGGTGAGTTTTCGCTGGGCCTTGATGGCCTGGTCCACTTTCAGGATGCTCACTGCCGTCTCGAAGCCGACCTCGGCGGGGCAGTTGAGTTTCTCCTGGCCGCGGATGGCGTGGAAGAAGTTTTCCAGGTGCGGCTGGTGCTCGGTCTTGGGCGGCATGGGAACGGGGATAGGCGGGTAGTTCCGCCAGGGAGGGGTCCAACACTCTGAAAAGGCCTGGCTGTCATCCCTCTTGGGCGGGATCTTACCCGCGGCGATGTCCTGCTTGAGTTGTTCCTCCACCTCGATGGCCATTTGTTCGCGCATTTCAGTTTCCCATTCGTTTATCGGCGCGAAGTACTCCCGGCGAAAGCCGCCCTTTTTGGCGCTTTCGGAGATCGTGGCTGAGCCCTCGGTGCCCATGAAGACTTCCTGGTATCCGCCGTGGCTCGTGGTGGAAAACACGTCGTATGAGCCGCGGACGGTGTGCCTGACGCCGTTGTCGAACCGGTCCCACTCGTAGATGGTGGCGATGTTGTCCCACCATTGCATCTGCGGGTAGTTGTCGGTGCCGCCGCTTGCCATCACGCTCCGTGGCGGGCTGCCGATGATCCAGCTCAGCACATCGACCTGGTGGCTGCCGAGGTCCGCCATCGGCCCGCCGGAATACTTGCGGTACCATCGTTGCGAAGGTGATGCATGTTCTCGTAGCCGTAGCGGTGCAGCGTGGCGGCGTCGAGAGCGAACTCGAGCTTGCCGGTGACGGTCAGCGGCTTGACGCGGTTCCAGTTGCCCGATACGTGCGTGAGCCGACCGCAGACGTGCCTGTTGACGATGTAGTCATGCAGCGTTTGGTATCGCGGGTTGCTGCGGCGCTGATGGCCTACTTGAAGCAGCCTGCCCGTTCGACGCGCCGCCTGGGCCATCTTGCGGGCGTTTTCAATGCTGTTGGACATCTCCTTCTCGCAGTACACATCCAGCCTGGCCTCCATGCACGCGATGGTGTGCTCGTGGTGAACCCAGTCCGGCGAGGCGACGATCACCGCGTCGAGATTGCCCTTTTCCTTGTCGAGCATGTCGCCGTAATCGGCGTACTTGTTGATGTCCATGTGGAATTTGCCCAGCATGTTGCCCAAGTAGTTAAGGTTGTGTGGCCAGATGTCGCAGACGGCCCGGAACGTGACATTCTCGGCCTTGCGGCACTTGAGGACGCTGTTGCTCAGCACGCGAGCCTCCGTGCCGCAGCCGATAACGCCCAGGCGGATCACATCGCCCCTGTTGCGGGCGTGGAGTATCCGCGGGGCGGCAATGGCCGCGGCGCCGATTGCCCCGATGGCGGCTGCGGACTTCAGGAAGTTTCGCCTGTTGATGCCCTCACGATTGCCGGGAGTTCGTTGGTGACTCATTTGCCCGTTTCCTTCGCTTGATCTGGACTCGAATTGACGCACGTGCACTTGGCTATCGCCGCGGGCGGTTCGAGTTCTATCGCCGCACGTCGCAAGGCCGACCTGACTTGTGCCGATCTCTATGCGCACCACGAACCTGGCGGCGGTTTCTTAGAGGGGAGACGGATTTCTACGAACCATTTGCCGAGTATCTGAACAACGACCTGAATGAAACAGTCATAGCCACCTCACTGGGCGGGGCAAGCATGGGCAAGAAATGGGGTACCCCCGATGTGATTGGTGTATACAAGCTCTCTATTGGGAACATGATCAAGTTTGACGCGTGGATGTCGTCGCAGCGCTCGTGGCGGAACTGGATGCCGATGTTGGTCTTGTACGGCGACTTGTCGGGCGAGAAACGCGTGTCTCGGTAGATTCGCATCCGCGACCCGCCGCTCGGGCTGGGGTCGGCGTAAATGTGACGCGAGACCCGCTCCAGCGGCCCCGCCATCGCTTCGATGAACGCCAGTGCCGGCCCGCGAACGGACCGCTCGTAGCGAGCCTTGTTGGCCCGGAACCAGTCGCGATTGTTGTTGCTTGCCAGCCCCGACAGAAACCGCACCGTGTCGGCTGGGAAACCTTGGAATGACATCGCCATCGCACGCAGCTCCTTTCCACGCCGCCGGGCTGAGGCTGGCGGTGAATCCCTAGTTTTTCAGACGCCTGCCCTTGGGTGGTAGGCAAGGAGACGAAAAGGTGCTATAATACTTATGTTAACATTCGGGTATGAGGACACGTCTTTGCGTCGCGGGCACAGCTAGAGTATTCGCGACAGTCGTTGACATTCTATGTGCCCCGGCGGCGGCAAGCCATCAGCGCCGGGAAGATACGTTGCGTATGCGCCTCGCCGCAGATGTGGTCCGCTGCGCGTCGTGGCTGGCGGGGCTTCCGGCCACGAGTTGGCAATCCTGGCAGGCAGAAGGAACGGACAAGATGAAGTCAGGCCATTGCAGGTTTTCTTTGGGTTTGGCGATTGCGGTCGCCTTGGCCTGGGTCACCGGCGGCGGTCGTGCGGCTGGGGCTATTCCTGACGGGCAGCGTGGCGACGGCGTTGTGGACATATACGTCGGGGGGCGGGATCTGATCATTCACACTGACGGCTTGGCGATTAACGGCCTGGTTCTCACCTCCGATTCCGGGTTGCTCACGGGCGAGCCGTACGCCGGCGGGATGGGCCTGTTCATCACGGACGACGACCGGACTTTGGCGGACCAGTTGGGCTACGCATTGGACGGCCTGAACGATCTTGGGCGGGTTCTGGGCAGCGAGACGGACCTGACGACTTTGAAGGCGGACCTCACGCTGTCATGCACGCTGGCCGGTCAGGCGGGGGTCGTTTCCGGCACGATCATGTCGGCGGCGCCCGGCGACGCCGATCTCGACGGGCTGGTCGGTTATTGGGATCTGTCTCGAATGATCGAAACGTTCGGCGCCCAGTCGGGTGCCCTGTGGGTGGATGCCGACTTCACCGGCGATGGAGCGGTCAGCAGCACCGATTACATCGCGCTGAAATCAAACTTCGGTTCCAGCAGCGCGCCACTGCTATTGGTGAACTCCGGCGGAGCCGTGCCTGAGCCTGCATCACTGGCGATGCTGGCCGTGGGCGCGGGCGCGGCCCTGGCGGGACCAGACAGGCGGAGAAACAGAACAAACGTGGTGAAACAACCAGCTCTGGGGGCTAAGCAGAGGAGCGAACGATGAGAACGAAAATGGTTTTCGCACTGGCGGCGGCGATGGGTCTTATCTGGCTGGTGGCCGTTTCGGCAGAGGCCGGCGACACATATCGCCGGCAGACGATCGTCAACAACAGCGACTCCAACGCCAACGATCTGCACATCGTATTCGACTATAACGTCTGGAACTCGACAGTCCGTCCGAAGGACCAGCCACCCGGCCACGACGGCGACGGGACGGGCTCGGGCGAATTTGGGATGTGTGGGCGTACCTGGGATTTCGCGCCCCCGAACACCTTTGGCACGGTGGGTCCAGGCGGGGTGGCGTACCTGGACTATCACCACTCCTGCCCTTTTGGGTCGGTGAATATCGACGCCTCCCAATCGTACTTCACCCTCGACGGCACCGCCTTGGCCGGATTCACCAAGCAGGGCCGGAAAATGGCGATCTCGCGAAACGCTTTCTACGAACCGACCGAAGTGAGAATCACCAATGAGACGGCCGGGCAGTTGACGTATCAGAACGTGCAGGTGGTCAAGGACAACTTGCTGCTTAACTGGGACATCGATACGTATTTCCTTCCGACCGGCGTGCCGGTTGGGGGCTCGCCGCTGCCGCCTTTCATGCTGAATCCCGGCGAGCAGATGGTCCTGCTCTTTGGCCCGACGACGCCTTACACGTACGTGCTGGTGATGATGGAATCCTACCCGACAGGCGCCCCGGCGGAACTGGCTGTGGACTACCTTGGCACCCGCAGCGGCCCACCGGATGCGATTTTGACCTACAACTGCGTCACGGGTCAGCTTGTCATGGACACAGGGGCGAACGCGCTCAATGGCTTCATCATTCACTCGCCGGACGGCGAGTTCACCGGCCTGGCCGCCCTGCCGCCCGGGTTCACGTTCAACAAGAACACGCCGGAGATGATTTCATCGCAGCTCGACGAAATTCTGGCGGGATTGCACGACTTTGGGCCGGACGCCGTTAATCGAGGGCTGCTCTGGAACTCGGTCGAGGGCCGGTGGGACTATGACGACTGGACCTTCACGTACACTGTCAGCGGCGTGGAGAGCACCTTCTACGGCGACATCGAATTGACGGGCGAGCTTCCCGGCGACGCCGACCGGGACGGCGACGTGGATGCCTGGGATATTCAGCAAATCCTGGCCGCCAATCGCTACCTCACAGGCAGCGTGGGCAGTTGGGAGCATGGTGATTTTGACGGCGACGGGCTGGTCAACGAGATGGACATACAGATGATCCTGGACCACGGCCAGTACGACGCCGGAGCGGCTCCGATGTTGATGGACATGATCCCCGAGCCGGCAACGCTGACGATGCTGGCGCTGGGCGGACTGGCCCTGCTTCGGCGCAGGCGGAAATAGTGCTCGCGCGCCCTGCCCTGGAGGCCTACTTGCGTTTCCTGGCCTTGGCGGGTTTGGGTTTTTTGAAGATGTCTACGGGCACATCGTTTTTCTGGGGCGCTCCTGGCGTGCTTCGGCCTGCGCTTACGGTTCGCTGGAGCAGGGCGGTTAGTTTGGCGACTATCTCGGGGTGTTTATCCTGGAGGTTTTCTCGTTCGCCTATGTCGGCTTGCATGTCGTAGAGTTGGGCATCGGGCAGGCTGAGTTTCTTTGCCTCGGCGTCGTTGGGCTTGCCCCATCCGCCGGACCCGCCGCACAGCAGCAGCTTCCACTTGCCCTGGCGGATGGCAAACTTGCCGCTGATTGAGTGATGCACAACCGATTCGCGGATGGGTTTGTCCTGGCCCTTTAGAAGCCCCAGGATGCTCACGCTGTCCTCGCCTGCGGAGTCGGGCAGTTTGGCCCCGACGATCTCGGCGCAGGTGGCAAGCAGGTCGGTATGGCAGGTGAGTTGGCGGCAGGTGGTGCCCGGGGCGGTCACGCCGGGCCAGCGGGCGAAGAACGGCACGTGGTGCCCGCCATCCCATGCGTCTGCCTTGTAGCCTCGGAACTCGCCGCTGGGGTAATGGCCCTTTGCTTCCAGTTCAGCGGACCCCGCGTAGTGGGCCATGCCGTTATCGCTGGTGATGATAACCAGCGTGTTTTCGGCGATGCCGGCCTGGCCTATCGTATCGAGCACGCGCCCGATCATGGCGTCGGTTTCCATGACAAAGTCGGCGTAGATGTTCAGCCCGCTCTTTCCCTTCCATTCTTTGGTCGGCGACAGCGGCGTGTGCGGCGAGGTCAGCGGGAAGTACAGGAAGAACGGCTTGTCGGACTTGGCTTGCTGCTGGATGTATTGGCAGGCCTTGTCGGTGATGGTGGGCAGGACCGGCTCGAACTTCCAGCCTGGCAGGGCTGGGCCGGCCTTGGAGTTGATATTCTTGCCGACGACGCCGAGATGCGCCGTCGGGTTGCCCTGGAGCCGGTCGTTTTCGATCCAGCAGTACGGCGGCCAGTTCGGCACGTCGACGCCGAAGTAGTAATCGAAACCCCGCGACGTCGGCCCGCCGGGGATGGGTTTGTCGAACACCACCTTCTTGTCCTTGCGGGGCCAGTCCCAGCCGAGGTGCCATTTCCCCACGGCTCCCGTATGATAGCCGTTCTCGCCGAGCATCGCCGGCACGGTCAGTCGGTCGGATGTGATTAGCGGCTTGCCGTAAAGTCCCACGATGCCGCGAGTAAGAATACGCCACGAATATCGCCCGGTGAGCACGCCATAGCGGGTAGGGCTGCACACGGCCGAGCCGGAATGCGACTCGGTGAACGTCACGCCCTGGCCGGCGAAGCGGTCGATATTTGGCGTGAGGATCTTGCCCCGTTTGGGGTTGATGCAATGGACGTCGCCGTAGCCGAGATCGTCGGCGAGGATGAAGACGATATTAGGCTTGGCCTTGTTGGCCTGGGCTGGTGAGGCATGGAGCATCCCCGACGGCAGGAGGGAAGCGGCGAAACTTCCGGCGGCGTATTTGAGGAACGATCGGCGGTTTACAGTATGCGAGCCCATGGCGCTCTCCTTCAGATGGGTGTTCGGTTACCACAATACCTTAACACGCTCGCAGGGAGATACGCTCGCGGGAAAATACCAAACCCCTTTCGGCGGCGGGGCCGATGTCCTGGCCGGGGCGGGTCTGTCGGGGACTCGTTATTTGCTTGGTGTCAGGTCGCTGCCGCCACGCCACACCGCACGGCTGAGAGGAGTCGAAGGTGCGAGCGTTCCTCGGCAACGATAGCCTCGATCTCGTTATCGGGTGGGAGTTTCGCGGCGATGTGGGTGTAGAACCGCGCTGCCTCGGCTTCCATTCGCACAGCCAGGGTCAGCGCCTCCAGCGCGTTGCCCCCGCAGGCGATTTTGCGGATGATATCGGAGGTTGGCACGATCTGATCCTGGAGTCGGCGCCGGGCGGCGAGGGTCTGTTCGGTGGTCAGGAGGATGGGCGTGCCTTGGGCGGCCAACTTGTCGCCCAGTCGGCGGAAGATCTCGCGGTGTCTGTCCTCGTCGGTTGCCAGGCGGTGGCAGAGTTGCAGTATCTGCGGGTCGCGAGCCGCCCCGCCGAGCGATTCGTAGAAGTCGCGGCTTAGCTGTTCGATCTGAATAGCCAGCTCAACGACTTGATCTTCTGTGGTACGGCTGGGCATATCATCTGCCATTTCAGTACCTCCACGACGTGTCCTGGTCAGCCCGAGGCGAGATCCGCCGGGGCCTTGAGGCCTTGGTTACCCCTCCTATCGGCCCGATGGAATGATCGCTTTAGTAAGCGCGATGGGGATTCCACTACAAACCGCCACCCGCCAGGCAATGGGCGGAGGATTGTGGACAGTGCCCGCATGGAGGCACTTCGAAAGGCTTTGCGGCCGGGCTGGCAGCCTCAATGGTCCGGGATCTTGTCCAGTCGGGCTCGGGCCTTGGTTGCCCAGTCGGTGTCGGC
>CAZMBZ010000131.1:0-13634 GCA_964564285.1 uncultured Planctomycetaceae bacterium
GGCGATTGTAGGCGCTCATGCCGAGCAGGGCGGTGGTCAGGTCCATGTCGCTGAGCACGACCGAGATGCGCCCGCCGATCTTTATGCCGCGAAGGTTGGGCGTCTTCCGACGCCAACCTGCCTTGCGAGCCGCCCGATTGTAGTTGAACTCCTCAATCTTCATTCCGGGCAGGTAGTAAACGGCTGCACCGGGGGTCAGGCCTTTAAGCGCCGACGGGCCGAAGATTGTGCCGAGCATCTTCTCGGCCGAGGCCCTGAACTTGGGCGATCCCCCAGCCGCGTCGATCAGCAGCGTTCCGCCGCCTTCGATGAACTTCTTTATCGCGGCCTGCTGCCTGGCCGACAGTGCAATCGCGGTCGTGCCGGTAAGGTGTGCGACGCGGGCGCCGCAGGCCGGGAGCTTTTCGATCTCCGTCGCCCGTGCATCCACGCCGATGCCCCTGTCAGCCGTCAGCAGTCGCCCGAACCGCACCCACGCCAGCGGCTCGGGGTCCCAGTTGCCGTCGTACTTCAGGCGGGCTAGTTGGATGGTCGTGGCCGGTTTTCGCGGCGGCGCTGCAAGCCAGGGCGAAGTATATGGGCGGGGCAAGATGCCGTAGTAAACGCAGCCGTAGTTGCCACACAAACTCATGTCAGTGACATATAGCAGAATATTGGCGGCCAGTTGGAAGTCTTCTCTGGCCGTGGCCGTCCATCTCCCCTGCCAGCTCTTGGAAAGGTCAATGTCGCTATGAATGACAAGCGGTCGGCTGCCGTTGGTGATCTCGAACAGCCCATCGCGCGGCCTGAGCTTGAAGGTGATAGTGAGCATCCGATTGCCCGCTTTGATCGGCTGCATGCGGTACTCGGGGAACATCTTCGCGTAGGCCCGGCGAATGCCATCGCCGAATCCGTTGCCGTCGCATTGCCGGACCGAAAGAATCGTACCGCCCTGCAAGACGTAGTTGCGAAGTTTCTCGATATCACCGTCTGTGAAGTTGGGCGCCTTGGCGCCGCCGATGTAAAGGGCAGGCGAATCGTGCCACTGCTCGACGGGCGTGTTCATTGGGGTGATGTGCCAGTCTCGCGAAGGTGCGCCGCAGAATTGGCGATGCAGCCACCATGCGAGCACAGCCATATCGCGCGGCCGGTTATTCCAGTCGCCGTTGTACTGGAGCTTGTTGAGTGCCAGTGGCTGCTGGTCGCTCAGCAGGAAGAGGATCGCGTGGGCGGTTTCGATAAGCGGTTTGTTTTTCCCGGTCCACGAGCCGTCGGGTCGCTGGCGGCGCAGCAACTCGGCGGCGCCGAGCTTGTACCAGTCCACACCGCCGAGATACTTCCGGCCGGTGGCGTCACCTGCGAATTGGAGGGCACGCAGCAGCGAGTACAGGCCGTCTGAGCCAGCGAGCTTGCCCTCAGGGCCAGCCAGGGCGGCTTGGAGGTTCTTGTCCATCCAAGCCAATGCGCGGTTTATCGGAACGAGCCTTTTCGGATCCGCCTTGCAGTTGAAGTACTGGTCGTAGTCAAGGTTGTCCGCGCAGGTGGATAGCGCCGCAAGTCCGCCTGCCGTTGTGGCGGCCGAACTGGCAAGGCCCTTGGCCGAGCCCCAGCCGCCGTCGGCGTTCTGGCAGTCGAGCCAATGCGTCCGAACCCTTGACCAGTACCACATTGGGATTTCTTGATCGCTCGTCGCCGAGGCCAAGACGCCCATCATACCGTACATGCCGTTGATGGCGTCGGTCGGGGCGTTCGCATTGCTGCACGGATCGCAATTCTGGCCGTATGCGCCATTGGCATCCATTCCCAGGATGAGCTTCACGGCGTCCTCTCGCAGCGGCCGCCTGCAGTCGGTACTTACCCGCCTAGCCGCAAGGCTCCAGAAGCAGCACCGCAGGCCAAGATCGAGGGTGATGTGTGTGGGGTGCTTGGTGAGGTAGTGGATCGTTTTGCTGATGTGGGGGTCGGGTGTTTGCAGCATCTCCGCGCTCATTAGGGCCGAGCCAACCAGGGCCGTCGCGGCGGTGGAGCGGTCGTTTGCGTCGGACCAGCCTGGCCAGGCGCCGTTGGCGTCCTGGGTCTTCAGCAGGTATTCGCATCCGCGTTTGATGGCGCGCTGAATCGCGTCGTTGGAAAAGACCGGGGCCGGGGCTGGGGCGTTGGCGTCGACGGCGGCGGGGCGAGTCGAGGACGCCGTTTGTGCGATTCCGGCCGGACTGAGCACGAATATCGTCAAGCAGGCGACGGCGGTGAGCTTCATGCGAAGATGCTCGCGGCTTGTCTTCTCTCTCGTCATGGTAATCCCCTTTGTTCGAGTTACGCAATTATAGCGTTCGCGGGATTGTTCCGTCGAGGTCGAAGTTCGGTTCGCACTGGCTGGCACGTTGACCAGTGTGGGGGAAGTGTCACGTCCCTCCTTAACATACATGGACATTTCGAAGGGTGTTTTGGGTAACGAAAATCCGCGGGAGGCGATGTGGTGTCGCTGGTCTGGGCGTAAGAGTCCAGCAGGCATGGTGTTGTCGCGGCAAAAAAAGTTTCACTCGCCCGTGCGGCTGGCTAAGGGACGGCGCGCGTTGGCCCGGAAGGATGGAGTTACGCGGGCAGGATGGCCACGTCCTGGGCGGCGATTTGTAGGGTTACTTTCGTGCCGGCGGGGATGGCTTTTTCGCTGCCGGCGAGGACGGATATTTTCCACTGCTGCCGACTTGGCAGATCGCAGAGGTACTGTCGCATTTCACCGAGGTAGATGCTCTCAGCGACGGTGGCTTGCAGGATCGCGACGTTGCCGTCGGTCCGGGCGGGTTGCAGGGTCAGCCGGACCCGCTCGGGTCGCACGCAGCAGAGGACGTCGCTGCCGGGTCCTCGTCCGGCGGGGGCCGCGGCAAGCAGTTCTCCGACAGGGGTTTCCACACGCACCGCGGCGGTCGCGGGGGCGTCGGCCCCTTGCGGCGATGGGGCGGCGATTATGCCTGGCGTGAAGTTCGCTTCGCCGAGGAAGTCGGCGACGAACTTTGTGGCGGGCCTGTTGTAGACTTCTTCCGGCCTGCCTATTTGGACGACCTTGCCGTCGTTCATCACGGCCATGCGGTCGGCCATGGAGAGTGCTTCTTTCTGGTCGTGCGTGACATACACTGCCGTGGTGCCGGTGGACTTCACCAGGCGGCGAAGTTCGTGCCTCATATGCAGTCGGAGTCGGGCGTCGAGGTTGCTCAGCGGCTCGTCGAGCAGGAGGCAGTCGGGCTGGGCTGCCAGAGCCCGGGCCAGTGCGATTCGCTGCTGCTGGCCTCCGGAAAGCTGGTTGGGTTTGCGATCGGCGTAGTCGGTCATCTCGACGCGTTCGAGGTTGTCGGCGGCCCGCTGTTTGCGGGTGGCGGCAGGAGCGCCTCGCATTCGCGGGCCGAACTCGACGTTCTGCCGGACGGTCATGTGCGGCCAGAGCGCGTAGTTCTGGAAGACCAGCGCGGTGTTCCGCTGCTCGACCGCCAGTCGCGTAACATCACGGTCGCCGAGGGTTACGTGCCCGGCGGTGGGGTCGGTCAGGCCTGCGATTATCCGCAGCAGGGTTGTCTTGCCGCACCCGCTGGGTCCGAGGAGGAAGAAGAACTCCCCGGGCTCGATGGTCAGGCTGACGTTATCGACGGCGATGGCGGACGCCTTCGAGCCGGAGCCGAAGACCTTCACGATGTTGTCAAGGCGTATGCGTTTCATTTGTGTCCATCGTCATATATGCATGTGTTGTATCATGCGCGGAATATCGCGCCCAGTCGTTTGCCCATCAGGGCTCCTGCTATCGCGAACGTGCCGCCCAGCAGCAGCATTCCGTAGACGCCCAAGGCTGACGCGATGGCGGCGGCGTCGACGTTGCCGGACGACATCTGCTTGTAGATTTCCTTGGTTATCGGGTAGTGATTTTCGAGCTGGGCCAGGATCAGCGAGTCGCTGACCTCCAGCATCGCGAAGGCGAAGGTGAGCACGCCGGCGGCGATTATGTTGGCTGCAATAAGTGGAGCGGTTATGCGGAATATTACGCCCGCTTTCGAGGCCCCGAGGTTTCGCCCGGCCTCCTCCATCGCCACGGGCACCTGCTGAAGGCCCGCGGTCACGCCGCGGACCACAAAGGGCAGGCGGCGAACGGAATACGCGACCACCAGGATGATGAAGGGATTTCGCATCGGCCCGATCGACTCCAGCGCCGAGCCCTTGACGGTAATCGCCACATACCCGGCCGCGAGTATGAGCCCCGGCACGGCCAGTGGCAGCATGCACAATCCGTCGAGGAATGTCCGCCCGCGGATCTTCGAGCGGACCATAAGCCAGGCCGCGACGCAGCCGATGGCGATGTCGATCAGCGTGGACGTGCCGGCGTACATGAGGCTGTTGATGATGGAATTGTAGGTGGATGGGCGGGTTATGACGAATCGAAGGTACTCGGTCGTAAAGACGCTGGGCACGATGGTATTGACCCATCGCTTCGACACGGCCGTCAGCACCACGCCCACGTGGGGCGTCAGAGCCAGGCATATCACCGTGCCGAACATCACCCAGGCCGCCAGTGTTCCGGCGGGTCCGAGTCGTCGGGTTTCCTCGGCGATCGACGCCTTGGATGCGCCGGCGGCGGAGTTTCTGCCGAAGACGAATTTGCCCAGGACGTACATCGCCACCGCCGATGACAGCAGGACGAAAACCAGCGTATAGGTCAGCGGGCTGATGTCCTCCTGGCTCAGTCGCTGGAAGAGCGTTACGGGCAGGACCTCGTCGAAGCCGACGATCAGCGGCGTACCGATATCGGTGAACGCCCAGATGAAGACGATTGTTCCGCCGGCGAAAAGCCCGGATCGGATCAGCGGCAGGGTGATTTTCCAGAACGCCCGCAGCGGTCCCGCGCCGAGGTTGCGGGCGGCTTGGCTTGCGGCGGGGTCCACGTTGGCCAGGGCGGCAGAGGCGTTGAGGTATAGTATCGGAAACAGGTGCAGCACCTGGAGGACGACCACGGCGGGGAAGCCCGATCCGAGCCAGTCTGGCCAGTCCTGGAATCGCGGCCCGAGGATGCCGATATCCAGGAGGATGCGATTGAGCACGCCGCCTTGGGCGAGGATTTTCCGCATGGAAAGCGCGCCGACAAACGGCGGGAGGATAAGCGGCACGAGCAGCAGGGCGCTGAGGATGCCGGCCCCGCGGAAGCTGAACCGCGTGCGCACGATCGCCAGCGGGATGGCGATGAGCATGCAGATAAGGGTTGTCGTCGCCGCCAGGGCCAGGCCGTTGACGAGTTGCCCGACGAGTATGCGGTTGGTCAGCGCGTGGCTGAGCCAGTAAAAGCTCACCTTGCCTTCGTGTAGGAATCCGCCGGCGATAACGACGGCGATGGGCAGAACCAAGGCTGCCAGCAGCATCAAAGTCAGCCCGCCGCCGGTGAGGTTAGCGAGGATTCCCCCGCCGCGGTGGCCGCCCATGCCGCCGGCAAGGCGGTGGGTATCGAAATCGTTGGTTCCTTTCACCGGCTCACCTTGAGGTACTTCTTGCGGAAGAATTGCTGCCAGGCGGCGGCTATCTTCTCGGCCTGGGTTTTGTCGCGCAGTTTTTTCGCCATCTCGAAGACGCTTTCTCGCGTCGCGACGTTTTCAGGCAGGCGGTTGAACTCCGCCAGTCGGGCGGGTTCGAAATGAGTCTCGATAAGTTTCGCCCGGGCAGCCTGGAGGTGCCGTCGGTTGTCCACGGCAGCGGCGCGGACAAGGTTTCGGAGCACGCCGAATCGGACCTTTCGCATCGCCGCGTCGATCTTCATTTCGTTGCCGGATTCGTACGGATTGACGGTCCACGGCGAGAGTTGTCCGCTGTCGGCGTAGGTTTCGTATACGTCCTTTCGCATGGGTTGCCGGCCCAGGGGATTTCGGACTGGCCCATCCGGCTCGCCGACGTTCAACGCCCAGAGGGCCTGGCCCTTCGCCGAGAGCACGAAGTCCACAAACGCCTGGGCCAGTTCGGGATGCGGGGGATTCTTCAGGATGCCGATGGGGTCCGGGCTGAATGCGGTCTGGCCTTTGGGACTGACGTAAACGAGGATGTCCGGCGCCTCGGCCACGCGGATGGCGCCGTAGAAGTCGATGCACGTGGCGATAGGCGCCTCGCCAAGGGCTGGGCCATTGGCGGCAGCGCCGGCGCTGTCCACGAAACGCTTGGCGTTTCCGAGCACTGCCAGCAGCTTGGACCATCCGGCCGGCCAGGTCGGCTCGGACTGGACGATCATTTCGTAAGCGGCGGCGGCCGAGCCGGACTGCATGGGGTCGGCCAGGCAAATGAGGTCGAAGCACTCGGGCTTTGCGAGGTCGTCCCAGGACCTGGGCGGCGCGACACCCGCACTTTCCAGCAGGGGTCCGTTGTAGATGAAGCCGAATCCGCTGACGGCCGATCCGCACCAGAGGTCGTCGGGGTCTCGCATATCCAGGCCGCCGAAGGTCGCCGGTATGGACTCGCGCGTGTCGGCGGTAAGTGTCAGCTTCGTCAACAGGCCCTCGCGGGCGAGTTTTTGGAACTCGACCTCTCCGCCGCCCCAGATGATGTCGATCTCGGCGGTATCCGTGCGGGCGTAGACGTTTCGCAGATACCGGACGATGCCCGTGCTGCCGCCGCCTACGTCACGCCATTCGACCTTCACGCGCCGGCCTCGGGACAGGGCGTAGTCGATTACGAAGGCCCATGTGAACTCGTTGGCGATGCTCTCGTTGTGCGGGCTTATGAGCACGAGCTTTTCGGCGGGGAGTTGGTCGAGGGACTTTTGCCACTTCCTGGCGATCTCGGCCTCGACGGCTTCGGTGGCTCGCGGATTGCGCGTGGAACCTGGGCCGCCGCAGCCCGCTGATGCGACGGCTGCGACGAGGCAAATCTTCCAGATCCAAGCCTTCGCGTTCATAGACAAACATCCTTCGTGAAAAAGCACCACACGGTGAGCGATTGTCCCAACAGTCAGCGCAAACGCAAGGGGGTTCTTGTCGGTGGCAGGTGGTCGCGAGTGGGCGGTCCGGTCAGGGCAGTTGCGAGAGTGGCAGGAGAATCATGACGCGTGTTCCTCGCCCCTGATTTGATTTTACCCTCACGGCCCCGTGGTGTGTGGTGACGCAGCCGTAAACTTTCGGGAGTCCGAGTCCTGCCCAGCGGCTGGGATCCTTGGTGGTGAAGAATGGCTCGAATGCGGAAGCGAGCGTATGGTTGTCCATGCCCGCGCCTGTGTCGGTGACGGTTATTCGCAGATAGTTTCCGGCGGGTAGGTCCAAGTCGTCAACAGTGCCGGCGGGGTGGTCTATGTTCGCCGCCTCGACGTCAACCGTGATCCGTCCCCCTGCGGGCATCGCCTCGTTGGCATTGAGGCCCAGCTCGATCAGCGCATCGCGCAGGCGGTCCGCGTCGGCGGGGAGCATTGGCAGGTTTGACGGCACGCGCGTAGTCATCACGACCTTCGCCCCGAGCCGAGGCCTGAGCGATTCGACGGCTGAGGCGACCAACTCGGCGCCGTTAGCGGGCTTGAGCTTCAGCGGGTGGTCCTGGGCGAAATCTCGCAGGCGAGCTGTCAGGCGGGTTGCCTGGATTGTCGCTTGGCGTACGCAATTGGCGGCGCGGGCTCTTGCCTTGCTGTCAGGCGAACTGGTGCCGAGTTTCTCAGCGGCATGGGCTATCGTCGCCAACAGGCCGTCGAAGTGCTTCGCCACGCCGTCAGCAAGCCGGCCTGCCGATTCCAGGTGCCGAGCTCGCAGGAAACGCAGCTCACGCTGGTGAAGTATTTCCGTGGCGGTTTTTGTGTCGGTGATGTCGATTCCCGTCAGCAGGACCTCCACGCCCTTGTCGCCAGGCCGATGGGGAAGGGGCAAACTTCTCGTCAACAGTAACGTTAGACACGTGCCGTTTTTAGCTCGCACGGCGATTTCGAGAGCAGGTGCGTATTCCCCGGTTGGACCGCGATGAAGCTCTCGCAAAACGCGACCGGTGTCCTGCGGCTCGACGAACTCGAGCACGTGCCGGCCCGTGACCTCATCCTTTTCGTAACCAAGCATTTGGGCGAGGGCTTGGTTGATGTCGCGAATTCGCCCGTCGCCGCCGACAACCAGGTGTGCGGCGGGGCATTGGTCGCGAAAAGCCATGGCGACTTTTTCTGAAACGTCAGTCTTGCGTACGCTTGTCATGTTGTGTTTCCTGTGGGGCGGCCGAATATCACGCGGCCAGACGTGGAACCCGACGAGTGCCTGGTTAAGGACCTATGACACGAGGAAATTATAGCGCAGCTCATTTTGCCGACAACCCCCAGGTGAAACATGTTTTGTCGGCGTTTGTAAACCTCGCGATATGCGTAACGTATGTGTCGCGTCAGGTTCGTAGCTTATGGGAAATACAGGTTGGCATCGTGGTCTTTCGTCCAGTCAATGCGCCGGGCAGTGCCAGTCAGTCCAGTAACCAGGACGTAGGTTGACGGGTTATACCGTGTAGCTCAGCGATATCCATGGTGGCCTTCAGACAGCACGAAACTCGAAGCTAGCCTCCCGGCGCGGGCGGCAAGACAGTGGGGGAGCTATCATTATTTGACCGGCGCTGGAACGAAAGCATTTGTGACGTTTACGTGCCTGCTCGCCATTGGCAGGAAGGAAACAGGCCTTGGAGCCTGTGATTGTGGCCTGGGTTTGGCGAAGTCGTTTCGTTTGAAGGTGCGACAGGGCTGGGTTTTAGACGAGATTCCTCTGGCGTACGTTGTGGAGGAAACGCTAAGAGAACAAGCGAGAGGTGGGTCGCGAAGGACTCACGCTATGTCGTGAAGGTTGAACTGCCCATGGCGATGTCGGAATCACGAAGGCGGAAGTTGGACATGCTGTTGCAGTCGCTGGCGCGTAAGGACGCGGCTACGGCGGCGGACATGCTTGACTCGCACGGTCATTCGGGCGTCAATCGTTCATCCGGCGGCGCGGGTGGAATCGGCGCGGATGTGACTGCGGCAGCGGCGGGTCGGTTGCGTGGTCCCTTGCCACTGGCTGAGGCATGTCCAGGCGAGCCGGTCCTGGTGCGAGCGGGCGAGGGGCAGGTGGAGTATTACCTCATTCGCCGGACGTTGGTCCAGGTCGCGCCGCAGTGCGTGGAGATCGGTCGGCAGTACGCGGCCGTGATGAAGGGCGTCAGGCAGCGGTTCAGCGAGGATGATGCCCTGTCGGCCTCGCCGGCGGTCTGTCACCTGGCTGATTGTGCCGGCGAAGATATTCTGTTCATGGATACCGAGACGTGCGGTCTTTCCGGGGCGATGATTTTTCTGGTCGGGATGATGCGGTATGTCGATGGGCAATTGGTTTTCGAGCAGTGTTTTGCGCGGGACTATTCGCAGGAGTTGGCGGTGCTGGAGGCATTCATGGTCCGCTACAATACGGCGGGGCTGCTGGTGACGTTTAACGGCAAGTCGTTTGACATGAGTCTGATCCGCGAGCGGTCGGCGTTTCACGGGATTGAACTTCCGTCGCGCGAACCGCCGCATTTGGATTTACTGCACGAGTGCCGTCGGCGGTGGAAGTCCGATGTACCCAACTGTAAGCTCCAGACGCTAGAGCGGCTGGTGTGCGGTCGGTGTCGGGTGGGGGACATTCCGGGCGCTGATATTCCGGATGCATACCACCGTTTTGTCGCCACCGGCGACGCGCGTCAGGTCGCGGACATCATTCACCACAACCTGTTGGACCTGCTGACGATGGCCCAGTTGGTCACCGCGGTCCTGACTGGCAGCGGGCCTTTGGTGAAGTAATCTAGCGAATCGGCGTTCGCATAAGCAACGCTGGCTTGTCGGTGGGTCTCAGGACGTTGCTACGGTCTATGACGGTTACGTATCGCCATCTCTTTCCGTGGGCGACCGGGCCATGCTGCACAGTGATGTAGCAGGCGAACACATCACTCCTGGTGGAGAGGCAGTCGCTGATATAGCCGAACAAAGCGTTGCGTGTCCGGACGTAGTCGGCGTCCTCTTTTACGCTATCATCGTTGCCAATAAGCGTGTCCATGTATTCGGCCAGGGGGATCCCGACTTCGCCAGGTGTCAAGAAGCCTCTTATTTTGCTTCCTGCGGCGGATCGCAGGTTAACGATTTTAGTCCAGTCCGCGCGGTCGGTACAGTCGCCTTGCAGGTCGCGGTAGTCGCGGATTGCGATCAAGGCGTCGCTGCGGGAGAAAGCCAGGTGTGCTTGCCCCAGAGCGAGGCGGTTGGCGGTGCTGTCTTCAGACGGCCAGGGTAGCCACCAGGCCGCGCAGTTGACGGAGGGAGCATCTGGAATCCCCAGCGTGTTTACGTTGACCATTCCGTAGATGCGTTTTTTCTTACTCTCGATGGGGTCGAGGGGGTCGATGGGTGTGGCCTGATCTGCGGGAACTCGCGTGAAGAACTCGTGGAACAGGTATCCCGGTGGCACGTCGGGGAACAGTTCGTCAGGTGCGCGGTCGACGATTTCCGCAGTTGTCAGCGGGGCGATGGCCTCGACCGATGGGATACGGCCGATGTCGGCGCGGTTCTTGAACACGTTGGACAGGTCCTCGCGCATGATCTCCGTGGTGAAGGGGCGATCCTGCCCCCCGTCGCTGATAGGCCCGGCCAAGTAGACATTGCACAGGCTTGCCAAGCTTGGCAGGAAGTAGTCGTCCTTTGGTAAAGCTTCCCTTGACGTCAATGGCGCGTTGACCGCGATGCTTCGGGGCCTGTAGATGGCCGGGCTGAACGTGGGAGCCTCTACGTCAGGCCGGTTGCCTGCCATCCCATAGTAGCTGCGGACGTCCAATTGCGTTTCGGTAATTTGGTTGTATTGGCCCAGTTTTGTGTTGCTCGTGTCTGAGGCCGTGAGATACATAGCCATATTGTACCGCGCCAGGCGTCGGAGGGGGTTTGGGGCGATCATGCGATCGTCACGCAGAATGCTTGTACATTTGTCTTCTTTTTCGGTGGGGTCGACATCATTGTCGTAGTCGCCGGAGATATCTATAGGCTTGACATTTGTATCGTACACCAGGTCGCAGTTGTTTGCTCCCACGGAGACATGGTCCAAGGGTACTCGCGTACTGCCGACCTTCCTGTACAAAGTGATGGATATACTCTCGACGCCCTTGCGAAAATCCAGTGCGTCATTTTCAGCCTTGGTCCATCCGCTCGTCGACACGCCGAAGAATTTGGTGGGCGTGCTGTGGTCGGCGGCAGCGCCAGCGCCGCACCCGTGGAAGTACACCACCTTCTTGGGTGGATAGATGGATCTGTCGTTCGAGCCAAAGAAAATGCCCGAGAAGGGTTTGGTGGTAATCGCGGGTAGGCCCTCGGGCTTGACTTCCAGTTCATACAAGGCATCGAAGACGATGTTCTTTGTCGGGTTGGCTAACTCGATGGCATAGCCCCAGGCGCTATTGTCCTTGTCGGGCTCGTTGGCGTCGAATGCTGCGTTTGCGACATGGCGGGCGAATGCCTGGGTGATAACCAGATCCTGCCGCAGGCCGTAAACGGTGAAGCTTTCGCCTTCGGGGGTGAACGCCCATGGCTCGCCGTTGGTGGCGTTTGCGTTATATGCCCACAGGTTGGCTGCGAAGTGAGCGGCCATGCGGTTGCGACCAGCCGCTTCGATGCCGACGCCCGTTTTATCCAGCATGTCGAGCATTCGATCATAGACGAGTTTGCAGTCGGTCTCGTTCTCCACGGCGTCTATTTGCAGCAACTCGGGGAAGCCGGAGGATGGGTCGCGGACTGCGGCAGAAACGCTACTCATGGTTGTCAACTGTCGGCGGACTTGGTCTGACAGTATGGCACCCGTCGCGGAAGGGGCGAGCATATCGTTGAACCGCCCGCCGAACATGGAGATGTTATCCGCGTAGCGGCAGGTCTGGAGGAAGAAGGCCTCGTCGCCGATGCCGAAGGGCTGATATCCCCGGCGAGATGGGCTCAGCAGGTGTCGTCCACAATACTTGTCGTATCCCTTGAGAGACCCCGGGGATGGTTCGAGCGAGGTGCCGCCTGCGGCGATGTTATCTCCGATGCGGCCCTTGATGGTCGTGCTACCGCTGGTGGTGCCTTTGTGGAACATGTCGTAAAGGGAGACTGCGGTGCCCATGCCTGCCCTGTTGTCGAGAAATCCACGAAGATTGATCATCGCTGGACCTGATCCGTAGGGGCGGTCGTCAGGCGCATCGGCTGCGGACCAACCGCCACCGGTGTTGACGCATATTTTCGCACTCAGGTCGACGATCCGCATGGCTGCCCAGTAATTGTTGGCGTCGGAGAGCGGACTGGGTATTCCGGTGTCGTACAGAGTGGCATCGGGGATTCCATCACCGTCAGTGTCAATGTGCTTGCCATCGTCGCTCAGGCCGTCGGGGTATGTGCCATTTTCAGAAAACGGGATTTCGTCGAAGTTGTAATCGTCATTGTTGGTGTTGGCGTCGATGTTGGTGAAGTGGCCTCCGATACCCTCGCCGCCAAGGTAGTTCGTAGCCAGCCAGGGGTCGGCTTGCTCTGGGTTCGTAAACTCCGCGGGTTCTCCGTAGGAGCCGTGCGGGTAGTCCATGTAGCGCACCCAGCCATCGGCCCCGGTCGGCATGTTGCCATACGGCCCAGTCACGTCGTTGACGGCGCGATCGGCACCGATCTGCGCGATCGCCCTGGCCTGCAGTCCGTCGGTTATAGGCTCGGCACCGGCTCTTAACGCCAGGCTCTCGGTTTCCTGGGAGTCCAGGTTTGAGATGATAACGAATGTCGATGCCAGAATGGCGAGGATAGTCAGCATCCCAATCGCCATCAGCAGAACCGAACCGCGTCGATTATGCATGTACGTCATGGTATTCTCCTTCACGCGGGCGGGCTACTCTCCGACCGTGGAAATTACCTCATAGGCAACGCCCGTGTCACCACGCAACTCCCTGGGCATTGACGGGTCGTTTATTCGGAAACTGATTTTGATCGCCTTGGGCCAGTTGGTCTGGTTTTCGTGCGTCCACAGCATCGGGGTGCTGTTCCAAACCAAAAGACCGCTGTTCATCTGGCCGTTAGTCCATTCCACTTTGAACTCGATGATCGCCACGACCAGCACTTGCCAGAGGTCCTCGATCTGCGAGGCTTTGACCGGAGGCAATTGCAGGCTGTTGCCGGGGGCCTGGTCGGCGGCGGCGTTAACCAGTGCTTGCAGTTGGAAGGGACTGTTGGCGTTGTTGCTTGCGCAGGACCGCAATACCGAGAAGTTCACGTTGATGCGCTCGCCTTCGAACGTGGCGCTTGGCTTGCCGGTAGTGCAATTGCAGATGAACTCCGGCCTCCACAGGTATATCTCATTTGTGGATGAGTCCGCGCTGCTCTTGCAGGTTTGCTGTGCGTAACAGACGATGCTTCCGTCGCCCTTGACCGGGTTGTTGATTCCGCTGACGGGACCGGCCGTGGAAAAGGCCAGCAGGGAACCCGAATTACCGCCGGAGGTGATGCTGAGGAACCCGTCCTTTGAGACACGACTGAGGTCCCTGCGGATAATGCGTGCAATGGTGAATGCCATCGCGTGGCTGCGACGGTTTTCCTGGGCGGCGGAGATGAACCGCTGGGTCTGCACCAGAATCGAACTGACTGCCAGGATCATGACCGCAAGCACGCTGATGGCCACGAGCATTTCGACCAGTGTCATGCC
>CAZMBZ010000132.1:0-13565 GCA_964564285.1 uncultured Planctomycetaceae bacterium
GACGCCTGGCAGCCTTGCTTCGCAGTGCGGTCAGCCGCTTGCCCGTGGCGGCGAGTGCCTTGGTCGACCTGGCGATCCTGTCATCCAGGTCGCCGAGAGTCTGGGCGTCGGCCTCCAGTTGCTCGACCTTGAGTCCGATCTGCCGTCGGTATTCCAGAACCGCCTCGACGGGGTCGCCGCCCGGCTCGGCCGAGCGGGCATATTTGTGGATCATCTTATTGAGAACGTCCAGTCGCTCCTCGACCTCGGCAAGCTGCGAGGGGTCAGCGTCCAAGGCATCCTGGTATCTTTCGAGCGACCTGGCGGCATCACCTAGAAGCTCGCTGGCCTGGGCAAGTTGGGCCGCAAACCCAGCTAGGCCGGGATCCATGCGTACAAGCTCCTGGCCGCACTGCTGAAGGGCGCCAACCCGTTCGAGCACGGTCTCGTCGCCGTCGGTGAGGGCATCGAGCGTCCGGGCCGACAAGGCCTGGAGGTGCGATGCGTTGCGAAGCACGTTGTAGCGGGCGCGGACCTCGTCGTACTCGCCCGGGTGAAGGGCAACCGAGTCGATCTCGTCGATCTGAAACCGATAAAGCTCCAGCGAGTCCAGCCGCTTTTCCTCACTATATCGCAACTCTGCAAGCCGCCGTTGGCTCTGGCGAAGTTCCGCGAGCGTCTCGGCGAATTGGCGGCGGCTTTCGCCTGCACCCGCGAAGGCGTCCAGTATCGCCAACTGGTTTGCGGGCTTGAGCAGGAATTGCTGGTCGTGCTGGCCATGAATGTCCACGAGCATCTGCCCAGCCTCGCGAAGCATGCCCGCGGTGGCGGGCAGACCGTTGACCGACACGCTCGACCGCCCCGCCGCCGAGACGCGACGGGTGATGAGGACCGGCTCGTCGATCGTCAAAGGCTGGTCGAGCGCCCCCCCCAATCGCTCGACCAAGTCAGCCCCGGCGATCTCGAACAAGCCGCTGACCCGGGCCTCCCGACAACCGGGTCTGACCATCACGGCGGCATCCCCACCCCCGCCGCGCAGGCCCAGCAGCAACTCGAGCGCGCCGAGGATCAGGCTCTTACCCGAACCGGTCTGCCCAGTGAACACGTTCAACCCGGGCGCAAGCTCGATATCGATATTCTCGATGATCGCCAAGTTCGATATATGCAGTTCTCGAAGCATGATCAGTCTCGCCGTTTTTGCTTCCCGCAGCCAAGTTCCAGGGGTAGTCACCGGCCTTCAAACCATTGGAACGCAGACACCGATATACATGTTCGGTATTTGTACGGGTATGTCAATAGGAAATCTTCGGAAAATTCATCCCGGGCTTCTCTACTGGGTAATTTCGAACCTGTATCCGATCTGGCGAACGGTCTGGATGAAGCGGGACCTGGCTGGATCGGGTTCGATCTTCATACGCAATGTGTTGACGCAGCGGTCCACGCTTCGCGACGTAACGAAGACGTCGTAGCCCCATACGGTGTTCATGATTTCATCACGCGTGAGTGCCCGGTTCGGCCGGCGCAGAAACAGTTCCAACAAGCCAAATTCCTTGGGCGTCAGCGGGATTTCGTGCCCCCCGCGCGTCAGGCGGCGTCCGACGAGGTCGAGCGTGAAATCGCCAAAGCTGCAACTCTTGTCGGCCGGCTGACGACAGCGGCGCAAGAGGGCGTTCGTCCGGGCCAACAGTTGTTTGATGCTGAAGGGTTTGGTCACGTAGTCATCAGCCCCGAGGTTCAGGCCAAGGATGATGTCCTGCTCCTGGCCCTTGGCGGTGAGCATAATGATCGGCACGTCGAGGCCTTCGGCGCGGACGAGGCGACAGATTTCGTAGCCGTTGACTTTCGGCAGCATGATATCGAGAACGATGAGGTCCGGCTTGACCGACAGCGCCGCATCGAGCCCCTTCTCGCCGTCCTCGGCAGTGGCGACGCAATAACCGTCGAACTCGAAGTTGTCCTTCAAGCCTCGAAGCATCGTCGGATCGTCTTCGACGATCAGGACCGTCTCGCCGGCCATGGCTTACTCCTGACCCTGCCGGATCGGCAGGAAGACCGTGAACGTACTACCCTTGCCGGGCTGACTCTTTACATCAATGGTTCCACCGTGTGCGTCGAGGATGAACTTTACAATCGCCAGCCCCAGCCCGCAACCGCTGGCCTTGCGCGAGAGGGTCTGATCGACCTGGTAGAACTTGTCGAAGATTCTCCTCACCGCCCGGCGCGACATGCCCAGGCCGTTGTCGCTGACCTCGATCATAACGCTGCCGACGGCGGCACGGACCCGGACGGTTACGACCTTGTTGTCGCCGGAATACTTCCAGGCGTTGTCCAGCAGGTTCAGAATCACCGTCTCGATCGCATCTCGGTCGGCCCGGATGGGCGGCAGGTCCGACTGGACCTCCACGCTCAGTTGCGATTGCGGCGAGCCGAAGCGATCGCCGACCGCCTCAGCGGCGCTGCGGACCACTTCCGCCACGTCCACGGTCGCGCAGTCGAACGCACGCTTATCGCGTTCCATGCGGCTGAAGGTCAGGAAGTTGTCTATCAGCCGACTGAGGCGTTCGTTCTCGCGGGCGATCAGGTCGAAATACTCGCTTGCCTGCGTGGCGTCCGTGCATCGGCCTTCGCGCACCGTGTCCACCAGCACCCGCATCGACGCCAGCGGGGTCTTCAATTCATGCGTAACCGTGGCGATCAGATCGTTCTTCAGCCGCGTCAGCCGCATCTGCCGACCCAGATACGACGCCAGTACTACCGCCAGCACCGCGATAAACGCGATGCCCAAAATGCCGGTCCACAGGTAGGCGGCGTTTTGCTTCTCGGCTGCGGCAGCGAAGGGGTCCGGGCCGTTGAGGAAGATCGCCGCGTACCAGTCGGACATGTGTTTCTTCGACGCTTCCGCGCGGAGCAATGGCTTGCCTAATTCCGGCCGGGCTACAACGGAGTTGATGATTCGATACGAGGCATCCTTCCCGGCCGGGGGGCGATTCAAGAACGTTTCCAAATCGTCTATAACCCTCTGGCCGGCAAAGAGGCCCCATACGCGACGGTCGTTCGACAAAAGAGCGGATCGCAGGTACTCGATTCCGGCCTCGGGCTTCATCGGACCGTTGTACCAGGTAACCAACCTCGTCATCGTCGGTGCATCCTTGAAGTCCGATAGACCCCGCGACATTTCCTGGCAGGCAAGCTCGGCCTGCAAGGTAGGCCAGCGGGTGTCAGGCAGGAGTTCCGCGAGCCTTGTCATGATGAACATCCGCTGGCCGGCGGGCATTGACAGGTCGCCGTAGTCGCTTACCTGATCGACAAGGCGCTTGGATGCGGCCGCGAATCGCGAGTCCTCCCGGTCCATCAATTCCAGCGCCATCAGCCGCGTGGACGCGAGGATGAGCCGGCCATGGGCGTCCAGAGCGTGACGGAACCGGGATCGCTCGAGATCCTTCGTGAGTATCCCGATTGCCTGGTCGCGATTCCGGGCCTTGACAAGGCACCTCGCCTGGGCGGTCAGGGCGCGAGCGGCGGTCTGGCCATCCATGGCCATGGTGGCAATGCGGGCGTAGACTTCCACCGCACGCTCTGGCGAAGCCAGGTCAAACTCGGCCACCTCCGCCTCCGCCAGCAAGTCTGCCAACTCCGCAGCCGAGGCCGTCGCGGGCCCGCTTGCCGGCGCCGATGTCGTCGCCGGCTCAGCGGGCACGATCGCTTCGGCGTTGGGATAGGCGATTCGTCCCTGCTCGTCCAGCACGACGAAGCTGTCGGCCAGGGCCGATCCTGCCAGCCGGGCGAACACCTCGCCGGGTCCTTCTCCCGACCGGATGGAAAGTTCATCGGCGCGGTGGTCCCAGAACTCGTCGATCTGCTGCTGGGCCTCCGTCAGCCTGCTGGTGTAGGCCAGCGTAAGCTTCTCGCGTACGGCCAGACGCTCGTTCCGCATGGCGGCGGTCATGAACCACAGCACGCACGCAGTCGGCACGAGCACCGCCGCCAGGATAAGCCCCAGCACGGGCCAGATCCCCCGGTTCCGGCCCGTGCCCAGTTGTGTCGAATTACGCCTGCCGATCATCATCACTCACTTTATGTAATAGCCCGACACACGCCACTTGCCGTCTTTACACTTCATGGGCGTGATGGTTTCCACGGCCTGCTTCTTATTCTCGAAGACGGCCTCCAATTGGACCACGACGTACTGACCGTCCGGTGCGCCGGGCATGGATGTCATGCATATCGCCAACATCACCTTCCGCGACCGAACCTTGCCCAAAGGCTTGCGCGCGGCCTGGATTTGTTTCGCAAACGCATCCTTGGCCACCGCCTTGCGGAGCAGCGCCGATGCGGTATCCCAGCTCGCGCCGTACTTGCCATCGTCAACCAGTTTGAGCCATTGCTCCGCCGCCGACACCGCCGCCTTTTTGCCTGCCGCGTCAACAGCAGCCGGTAACTGGACGCCAATTTCCGTGGCGACCTTGCGAAGGTGTGTAGTCAAGGGAATCGTCGACGGCGAATTCCGCAGGCAGAAGTTCTTCCATCCTCCTTCGGTTTTGACGAAGAACAAGGCCAGATAAATTCCGTTGAGTTCCTTCGGCCCCGTACACTTGACGGCTGCGACGTTCCCCAGCACCACCGATTCACCTGCAAACATCTGGAACGACTTCTTGGTCTTCTGGAGGAATTTCTCCCGTGCCTCCAGGGCGAACTTCGGCAGGGCCTCGGTCCAACCCTTGAAGCGATCCGTAGCCATCGCCTTGAGCGCGGCATCATCCTTATCGCGGATGGCGACCAGCATTTGGGTCGCCAGGTCTTCGACGATCACCTTCCAGACCCGCTTCACGGACTCGGGGAGCGGGGCTTGCCTCCTCTCGATCGTCGCCGCCGAGACGTACTTGCCTTCGGGCGTGAACGTGAAACGCTGCTCGATGATCTTCTTGCTCTTGTTCCGGATCGTCGCGATGTACTTGTAGCGAATGGAAAGGTTCCCGCCGGCTGTCGGTTCCGGGTCGCCCCATTCGATCGTCTTTCGGGCGGTGATGTCGCGGTGATTCTCGCTGAAGTACTTCTCCACCCAGTTGATGAGCTTGGCTTTGAGCGCCTCGGCCGCGCCATTTGGGGAACCAATCGGACCCACAAAACTGGGATTCGCCTTCTTGAAGCCGGCCACGAACTTCTCTATGGCTTTGTCGTCAGGCAAGCAATCCAGATCGCGGATCAAATAGCCTTCGCCAAAACGAATCATCCCCAGCCCCATCGCTGCGGATTTCTTCTCCTTCCTGATTATCACCGGCGACACTATCACGCAAGCAGCCGCTTCGGCGACTAATATTTGGACCGGCTTGGCCTGCGATAGGTCCACTACCTCAGTAAACTTACTTAGCCCTCTATGATGCTGCCGATACTGCTCGGTCGTTCGCTTGTACGCTTCCTCGGTCCTACCTTGCCGCAGGTTGGAGATGAAACGCTCGGCTTGTTGTTCTGCATTACGTAATCGTACTATGAGTGCCGCATTCTGCCCGACGGACATGGCAGCGAAGGGGGCATCGGGCGCCTTCAGGCCCATCGTAACAAAGTGCCTCGTATTGAAGGGGACCTGCTTCTGCCACTGGTATATGTCGAACTGGCCTACAGTCGTCTTTGACGTCGGCGGTCCGGACGGCTCGACGATTGTCATACCTCGCGGCAGGACCAGGAAGAAGTTCTCCAGCACCAGTGAGCCGAAAGTATTCTTCATGGTCAACTGCGCTGACCCACTGATCAGCGGCAGCATCCTGACGTCCTTGCGGATGTACCCCAGAAGCCGGTTGGCGCCGGGCTGGACGGGCTGGTCGGGTTTCCACCAGAGGCCGTACTGGCCGAGTTTGGCGCTCGGGCGCTGGCGTAGTTCGAACCGCTGAGGCCTGCCCGCTTCGTCCATCAGCGTATAGTTGGGCTTCTCACGGCCGAAGTTGCCCAGGTGAATTGGTCCGGCCTGCGGCTTGTCAGATGAGTTGACATAGCCCAACAATCCTCCGGAGTAGAGAGCGAACCTGTCATCCACGCCGTATATGTGCGTGTTGACTCGCAATCGCTTCTCCTGAGCATTGCGAGCGGCTTCATAGTGCTTGGAGATGATGTAGCCCATGACTTCCTGCGGCAGGCGAGGCACCCCGGCCCGCGCGGATGCCTCGTTGATCGCCCTGGCCCGATTGACCATGTCATCCGGCAGCGGCGTGGGCTTGCCGTCGGCGGACTTTGTAGCGAAGACGATGACGTACCTCGCCGCGGGCGTGCCATCTTCGGCCCGGAAGTTACGATAGCTGGGACTGTTGATGCCCACCCAGTAGACCTTGCCCGCCTGGAGTTTCACAGGAAGCGTGCAGGTGGTCCTGGCCGCGTCATAGCTGGGAGTCTGGATCTTCGGGAACGTCTCTCCCCCGCCGGTCCACGACCAGCTCTTGTCGGTCATCGGCCGGTCGAAGGTGACGGTGATCTTGTCCAGCGACGGGTCAACGTCATTGGCGAAGGCCTCCGGAGTGGTTCTCAACGCACGTGGAGCGGCGTCGGCAGCCGGAGCGACAGCGTACTCCAGCAACTTGTATCGAATCTTGACGCTCTTGGGTTTGTCCACGAACTCAACTATCTGAAGAATGCCCAATTCGCCGTTGGCTGTCTTGAGTGCAAAAGTCAGCGGTGGCTTTGCCATATCCTGAATGGGGTATATTCTTCTGTTTCCACCCCGCTCGATCATCTCGGTCTTTGAATTACCCGAGGCAGTCACTGTTTGCAGAAACTCAGGACTGATATCATCCCATCGCTGATGGACCGCTTCCAACTTCAGATCGAAAACGATCAACGCCCGATCGTCTGAATTCTCGACAAACAGATCAATTCCGTTTTCCTTTATCCATTGAAGACGCTGGACTTTTGACCACTCTCTTTCTTTGGGCACATCGAATTGCCGGCCACTCTGAAGGTCGAGCCCCTCGTGGCCTCGGCCATCGTCAAGGTCATTGAGCGTCTTCTCGATGACCGGTCCAAATGCGGCTGGGCCGCGAAGCGGAGGACTCAGCTTCGCCAACTCCTTCTGCGCCTGTGCCGCGATATCCTTCTCCTGCGGATATGACGCCAGCAACTGCCGCAGTTCGGCTGCCGCCTTGGCCTTATCGCCCTTCTTGAGATAGCACATCGCCAGTCGATATTGCGCCTGGGCGGCATACGGTCTGTTGGCCTTGGCGTCATCCACGATCTGCTGGTAGACCTTGATGGCCGCATCGAGGTCGCCGACGGTTTCCTCGGTGTAGATCCCCCTCTCCAGCAAAACCGCCGGCGAGGCCTTCGCCTTTGCAGGCTCTGGTGTCGTCGCCTTCTGGGCCAATCCGATGCCAGCCACACAACCAAACGCAGCCCACACCGCCGCCACCCACATTACCCGTGTTGCCCTTGCGACTGTCATATGTCCCATTGTCTGTCCCTTTCCTGCTGATAGTATCGGAAGATCACCGTTTTCACAGTCGCATTATCGCAAAGGATTGTTACGGTTCTGTCACCATCCGGTCCTCTTTGCGTCCAATTTGATTCGTTCCTCCAATTTGTTTCATGTGAACACTTCTGTGACTTGGCGCTTCGGTAGCGTCTTTGGAGATCGTCCCCGAGCAAGGCACGTGGAAGCTGTCCGAATCGCGACTTGAGCGCAGCTTGGCGGGGATCAACGAGGGGGTGCTGTACCTTTTCGACCTGAGCTACCGCAACGCGGCCATATCCCCGGGAAGTTGGAGCGGCGGACCGAGGGAGTTCTCAGGAGCGAAACATCACCGATACCAGTCACAGGACCTCGCGAACAGCGGCAAGGGAAGGTTCAATCGTCGTCCAGGGCGTCTTTGGCGCGATCGCGTTGCTTTTCCAGTCTGTCACGCTGGTCCTTGAGGGCATCGATGTCATCCTCCTGGCGGTCGATGGCGGCCTGCCAGCCTTGGCGATTTTTCTCCAGTTGGGCAAGCGTCTGGCGGAGTTGGGCGTTCTCACGCTGGAGGTCGGCGACGCTTCGCGGGTCGCTGGCCGGGTCTGGAGGAGGGGCCTGTTCGCGGACTCCCCCGCCGCCAAAACCACGGGCGTCGGCGTTGATGTCGATGCAGCCGGTCAGCAGGAGCCCAGCCGACAGCAGGCAGAGCAATATCGAAGTGGTACGCATGTGCCGTCTCCTTGGTCTCTATCGGCCTCGAGCTCGCAGGTATCGGTCGCGCTGGGCAGCGATCTTGGCCATATCGGCGCGGATTTCCCGCTTGTCGTTTTCGAGTTCGCTGTGTTTTTTCGCCGATTTGCGGTTCTGCTTGTCCAGCCAGGCGATTCGCTCGCGCAGTTGCTGGTTTTCGCGGAGCAGGTCAGCCTTGCTGGTCGGTTCGGCCCGGGGGACCGAAGCCGTCGGCGCGGGCGTAAGCCAGGGAATGTTCTCTGGCGCCTTGGCGTTGACTTTGACGCACCCGGACAGGGCACCCATCGCGAGGATCAACAGGCTGATACACAAAATCGATCGTGCCATCACTCTGCTCCCTTGACTGCTTACCGAAGGCCCTTCCGCGGCCCGGGCATCGTCTTCACGCAACACTCGCGGCACACACGGAAGCGTTCTGTTCTTGTTGAATCATATCACATCTGCGCTGTCGGCGGGGGAACCCGCATCCTATTTTGCCTGGCGAATCGCTTCCCGCGCCGTCCGCAACTTCGGCGGGTTCTTGTCTTCTGTGATCGTTTTAATCACGTCGTCGAAGGTGGCGAGAGTAGCGGCCTTGGACTTTGCGGAGCCTCCGCGAGAGGCGACCTTCTGGCGCACCTGGCGAATCTTCGGCAGCAGGTCGCGGGCATTGCCGCCGTACCTCTTGAGGGCCGCGAGGCACCGCGGAATCCGCCCGTCATCTCCCCAGCGGCCCAGTTCGATCTGGTCGACGCAGAACTCCATGCCCTCGCTGATTCGCATGCGCGACAGCAGGTCCAGCCCCGCCATGCGTATGCCGTCGGCGAACATGATCCCGCTGGGGGCGGAATCCCGCGTCGCGGCGATAATCGCCGGCAGGAAGGCCGCCAGTTGCCTGCCGTCCTTGACGCTGCGGACGCTATTGGCCAGTTCGCCTCTGGTTCGGCCGTCATCATTCTGGAGGATCATACCCAGGGCGGCGACCAGCAACTTCTCGTCGCCGTCGTAGTCCAGCGAATCGGCGAAGATCCCCTTGGGGCCGCCGCTCGGCCTGCCGAACAGGACGGTCGCCAGAGCCCGCTGCACGTGCAGACGGGTATCGCCCGGGACCTTCCGCATCGCCAGCTTCAGCAGATCATCCGTGACCGCCTTTCGCGTGACATCGTCCTGGTTGCCCAGGGCCTTGACGGCCAGGCTCACCAGCCACGGGTCGTCGCACTTGAGAAGCTCCAGCAGTCTGGGCACGGCAGCCTTGGCACGCGGGCCGAGCTGGCCGATGGCCTCGCAGGCGCCGTAGATCTCGTCAACGTTCTTGCTGTCGAGCATCTTGGTCAGCCGGGCGGTGAAGTCGCCCTCGTGATGGCCAAGGCTCCTGGCCGCGCGGAGGCGAACGATAGGCGACCAGCTCGACAGGCGCTTGAAGAGTTCCTCGTCGGCCAGGTCGTCGTAGCTCGCCTCGCCGTCCCAGAATGTGAAGTGCCCGCCGTCGGCGACGACCGATGCCGCCTGGGCCGCCGTCAGCACAGGTGCCTTGCACCGTGCCCTGCCGGTGATGTAAAGGCTCCTCAGGCCCAGTCCAAAGCCCAGCATGTATCCGCCGGTGGCGTCCCAACTGCGATACGAGTCGCCGCCCTGGCCGGGAATTCCCTGGTGGACGAACGTGCCATCCCATCGCCTCGCCAAATCGTAATACCAGGCCGTCTCCTTCAGGTACGCGCCCGTCGCATGGGGACCGGACCGCGAAACGCCCATCAACGCCCAGGCGACGTTGAAATAGTTGCCCGTATGGCCGCTCTCACGCTCGGTGTAGCCCGCGGTGGCCATTTTGGAAAAATACGAGGCCGCCTCCCCATCGCCCAGCAAATCATAGAGAATCGCGCCCATCGAGTTCTTGCCGTTGTCCTCGTGCTCCAACCAGGGGTCGTGGTCGCCATAAGGCAGCGAACCCTTGTTGACGTACCATCGCATAAGAGCGGACGACTTCTTGATGGCGCGGTCGATCCGGGCATCCTCGACGCCCCCCTGGCGGGCCAGGACCAGAGGTATGGTGAGGATCAAGCCGACCTGGTTCATCGCCCCATAGCCGTGCAACCGACCCTCGGTCAGCTTGTGCTCGTGGCCCCAGGTGCCGACGGCACTCTGGAAGCGGGCGATCTCCGTCACCGTTTCCACCACGACCGGGCGAATGGACTTGTCCTTGGTCGCCAGGTAGTACTCGGTCAGGAAGATGTCGCCGTATCCGAAATGCCACCACCACAGGGGCTCCTTAAGCGTCCGGCCAACCTTCTTGGCATACTCGGCGAGCATGGGGCGATACTCCTGCTTGCCGGACGCCAGCAGGGCCAGTGCAGCCAGGTCGGTGGGGATGTTCACCTTATCGAGACCCTTGGCCGCCAGGGCCTTGATGCCCTGGTCGAAGATAGCCTTGGACTTCTCGCAGTCGTACGGCGCGGTAGCGCCGTAGCTGCCCATGACCTTAAGCTTGAGCTCGACGTTGGCCGTCTTGCCCGCCCGCCAGCGGATGAGCTTGAGCAGGCCCTTGCCCGCCTTGGTCTCCGCAGCCGTGATCGCCTTGCCGAAGGCAATTCGAGCGTCGCTGGAAAACAGCTTGCTGCCGATGCCGAGAATCACATCGCCCTTGGCCATGACCCCGTCAGCGGGCGAGCCGGATGCGACCTCGGTAACGAGAATCTGCCGCGAATCCGTCGTCCGCTGGCGCCACGCCCACATCCAGCCGCGCATGCCTGTAGGCCCGAGGTTCACGTCCCGCGCTTTGGTGGGCTCGTCGCCCTTGGTGAAGTCCAGCGGACCCGGTTTGCCCTTGGGGGATGGCCCAGCCGCGACAAGAATCGCCGCGTTGATCGACAGGGAAAGAGCCGCTGTTATCGCAAAGATACCGATCCTTCGGAAAGCCATATTCCAATTCCTCATATGATGGCCAAGAGTTGCCCGACAAAGCCCCGCGCATTTCGGGACATGCTTGCCGTCGATTCTACCGCTCAGCAAGCACGAGGCCAAGCGGCTAAAAGGATGAATTGGGCAGAGACCCCATGCGCAATGCTGGGGCGCTACCAGAGTATCGCTCGCACGTTCGCTTATAACGTAGAGAACGCATAGGCCTGTGACCTATGCGTTCTCTGCAATGAGTGCGATTCAGCTTAAAGCGTATCCGGTCAGCCACCAACGGCAACGGGTCCTGGCGACACGGCCGCAGGCGCCTTGGCGAGGGAACTGTCCAACTCGACCCACTTGGCAAGCTTAGCCGACGTGTCGCCGGACTCCTGGTAGTTGTTTTCGTAAAACGTCGGTGGCTCCCAGGTCCAGCCTTCCTTGAGGCGACGGTCCTCTCGCTTCAGCGTCACGTAGATGATCCGTCCATACACCTGGGCGGCCAGGCGAGCCTTCAGGCCGAACAGGCTGTAAACTCCCTTGAGCGTCTCATCCAGCCGCTCGGCGACCTGGTCATTACCGAGTTTTCGGAACCACTTGCGACCCGCCCAAAGGGCGCCGGCGAAAGTTGTCGCCAGCCCGTCGGCCTCCCACTGGAATCGCCGCCGGACCCGCGCGTCGGGATGATTGCGGTACTTCTTCCAGCCAGCCAGGGTCGTCTTCGCCACGCGAAGCACGCTGGGTCCGTTGACCTCGAAGTCGCGGATGAACGCCCGCTTGAGCATCTCGGTCTCGGCCCCGGGCTTGATCGACTTGTGCCGCCAGTTGAAGCGGTACTGCCCGTGGACGTCGGCGGGTTCGATCTCTTCGTCGCTGAGGATCACGCCTCGCTTCTTCAAATCGGCATGCAGCGGCGTGCCGGGCGACGGCGTGTAGAGCATGAACTGGTGGAACTCCGCATCGTGGCTGACCGCGAAGTCGATCGCCTCATCAATGTTGTCGGCGTTGTGTTCCTCCAGGCCGATGATGGTCGAACCAAGCACGCGAATGCCGTGCGACTGGAGATCGCGAATGAGCTTGTGGGTGTCCGTGTCATTGAGCTTGGAATACTCGCTGTCCTTGCCCTCCAGGCCCATCCAGACCCAGGAGATGCCCAGGGCGACGAGTTCCTCCATCGTGTAGCTCTTGACCGCGTTGGCCGAACTGAAGACGTACAGGGCCCAGGCCTTGTCGTGTTTCTGCATCAGCTCGAGCACGCGAAGCGCACGCTTACGGTACAGCAGGAAGTTCTCGTCCATGATGAAGAACGACTTGACCTTCATGGAGTCAGCCAGCTTGGCCATGACGTCAAACAGCTCATCGCCGGACTCGTAGAAGTTCACGAACTTGCCCTTGCCGCCGAACATCGCCGACGTCGAGCAGAAGTTGCAACCCATCGGACAGCCAACTGACGGAATGAGCGTCGCGGCCAGGTTATCCGGGCTGAAGGGTATGTTCACGCCGAGGCTTCGCCGGCGCGGAGCGGACCATATCCGCGGGTGGCGGAGTGGCTGTTCGGTATCCTCGCCAAGGAAAGTGCGGAACCACCGCACGCCCTCGCCCCGGGCAATGTAATCGGCGTCGATCTGGTCGGCCAGGCCGTCGACGTTGGAAATGTGCCCGCCGACGACAATCTTCGCCTCGGGCTGATACTTACGGATCAACCTGCACATCTCGACCACCTTGGCGAGATTGGGCGAGATCGCGCTTATGCCGATGATGTCGTACTGCTTATCCTTGAGTTCCTGAATGAACCTGTCGAGCACGGGAAAGTCCAGGCAGGTGCATTTGGCGGCGATATTGGCCTGGATAAGCATCAGACCCCAGCTCCGGTGGAACATCCGCAACGAGAAGGCCCCCTGTTCGCGGGTGACCTGATTGTGGTAGAGTTCCATCGGATTGATACGCCGACTGCCGAACTCATCGTCCTGGGCGTACGGTCCGAAAACGCTTGTCAGCAAAACCTTTGCGCGAGATCCAAGTGGGTGCGTGGGATGGTCGGGAAGCTTTTCGCCCGTAACGGGCTCAATCGTGCTGCATGTGGTCATAAAGTATCCTTGCTTCGTGCTCGTTCGGCAGCCAACGGCTTGGCCGCGACAAACTTCTCTCACGAAGGCTGGTTGGAGATCGAGGTTGACACCGTCGCCGGAATCCGTTCACCAGAACGATGCCTTCGGGGCGGGCCACTCAGTCGAGCTCACAAGTTAATCGCAGCAGTATATCCGACCCGGGCGCTCGATGAAAGACAATTCGAGCCCCGTCCAGAGCCTGAGCCCATCTCGTCGATGACCAGAAAAGACACATCCTGACGTCGCGACCTGGGTTCGTCCGCCGGTCCGGGAGCTGCAACGGATGTTATGAACCGCCGCGAAGTTCCAGTTCTTCCCACCGGTCCAGTGCCTGGGACAACTCCTGCTCCACCTGCTCCAGTTCGATGCTCAGTCGGCGGATCTCGGCTGCGGGGTTCTTGTAGAAGTCAACGCCGGACATCACCTCATGG
>CAZMBZ010000133.1:0-13374 GCA_964564285.1 uncultured Planctomycetaceae bacterium
GCGCAGGGCGTTTTCCTTGGTGTTGTAGTTGGTGATTTCGTTGGCGAAATCCTTACCCTTGATCGTGATGGTGGGCAGGAAATCCGCCAAGGCGCGCCCTTTGGGAACACTGAGTTTGTTCTTCATGTCCCGGGTGCTCTTCCCGCCGAAAAGCGCCGCATCGCCCTTGCTGCGAATCCGGCCGAAACTGTCCGTATCACGCAACTTGTCAAAGATGATCCCTGAAAGTTCCTTTTCCGACTTCGTAAGCCTCTTTCGCGCGCTGACCCTCTCGGCCTCCGCCAGCCGTTGCTCGACAATCTCCTGCTTGCGGGTCTGCACCGCGAAATATGTCTGGGCGAAGGCAATCTGGTCCTTGGAGGGGTCGCCGTTCTGGGCGATCAGATAACAGGCGTACCGCGTGAGGGCGATGTCCTCGACCTCCCGCTTTGCTCCCGAGCCGAGGTCGACCATTTTGCGCGCGCGCGCAAAATGGTCCTTTGGATCATGGTCGCTGTTCTCGCAAGCCGTTATCGCCTTATCGATTACGGCCGCGAACGTCCGCCACTGGCTGTAGCCCAGCAGCGATTGAAGATCCCGGGCGCACCAATACTCCACCCCTTTATCCGGGTCCTTGTGAACCAGATCCTCGAAACTCGCGTGCAGCCGGACGACAATGTCTTTATCCATAGCGCTATCCTGTATTCAGGCGGTCTCTATCCCATACTGCACCTGCGCAAACTTGATTCCAACTCGCTACAGCCTTGCCGCTCCCACCCGGGAGCCTTCGCCGGAGGTCACCTTCGCTCCGCCGTGGTCGTGCAGTACGTTCAGACATCGTTGCTGATATTCTCTAAGTTGGAACATTGTCGATCATCCCGTTGTGGATTCGTCCGGGGCGGCGTTCTCTTGCGCGGGAAGATGCCCGGGCGGAGGAAACTGCTTGCCCTGCCTGCCTTGTTGGACCAGGTCGGCTAGGTGTTTTTCGAAGTTCTCGCGTCTGGTCTGCTCTTCCTGCCGGTCCCGAACATTTTGGTTCAGGTGGCGCTGACCCTTGATGGGACTGTCCTGGAGATGGGCCGTCCAGCTGCGAATCTGGCGCGATACGGATTCGGCAAGAGATTTGAGATCTGAAATTTCAGATTTGAGATGACCGAACCTCGCCATCCTCTCGCACAGTATCAGCATGGACCGGACCTCCCCGGCCGAGCCTCGGGCATAGTATAGGAACGCCAGCAACTCCGCCGTGCTGCCCCGCTCAAACCCCTCGGCCACGTTGTTGCTCACGGACAATCCCGCCCGCTGAAGCTGATTGGCAAGATCACCCTGATGCGCGAACGATCTGTCAGCCGTCACGGCGAAGATCCGCTCGGCCAGGTCCATGCCCGCCTGCCAGACCGGGAGTTCCTCAAATCGCTTGTATTTCATCGCCCTTTCCTGTCCTTTCGTCTCACCAATCACCAATCTCAGATCTCAAATCCCAGATATCCAATCTCAAATCCCAAACTCGCCTGCCGTCAGGCAGGTCTTGAATCTGAAATCTCAAATCTCCAATGCTCTCTCTTCTTCCCATCACTCCAAAGGCTTCGCCCTTCGTTGCGTTTGTACGCTCACAGAATCGTCGCCCTGATCCGGTTGCACAACTTCTGCTTCAAGTCCTCGGGCGTGTCATACACAATGTGGTTGTACTGTCGCGTGTCAAAATGCACCTGCTCGATTTGGTCATTGCGTACCGTCCATATCACCGGAATACCAAGCCCCATCGCGAAGCCCGCCTCAAAGTAAACCCCGCCGCGCTGTCCTGTGAAATCGGCCACGACAAATCGACTCTTGCGAATCTCGGCAACGATCTCGTCGCATATCTTGTTGTTGTGTTGAACGAACTGCATTTGCCTTGGCTCGAAGCCGGTGTCTTCGATAGCGGGCTTGATTCCCCTCTTGTAGACTTCGGCCATTTCGTCGGCGAACCACATGGCGACGAAAGCTTGTTTGGATGCCATAGGAGGCCCATCCATCCATCGCTCGATTTGTTCCCAACCCTTTGGCCTGATTCGGATGCGAGGCGTCGATGCATTCGGGTTCACAAGTTTGATGTATTCCAATTCCTGCAAATCACCTAAGAACTCGCGCAGACCACTACCTTCTGAGAAGAGAGCAAACCGCATACGGTCGTCAAATGGTATTTGATCGGTCGGTTGATGAGTCATTCGGGCTAGATTCAGCATGCTTCGCCGTACAATGTCGACACCTTTGGGAAACGCATCGGACATCTCATCAGGGGTGGATATTGGCCAATTGGGAAATGCTGCATCTGGCGAAAAGGGCAGCATTCCATCGTCTGTCAATACAAAGCCACTCTGTTCATCTGCCCTTCTGCTCAGATTCCACTCATGTGCTACGCAGGCCATGCGAAATCTCTGCTCGTTCCAGTTGAACACCTTGGGATAGAGAAGCTCGCTCATATGGTAGAAGCCGCAGTTTGGACAAGAATAGGACCACAAATGCGGCTTGTGACATGGTTCTGCGGTGCTCTTGGGATGCTCACAGAGCGGGCATATCCTTGGTTGTTCCATTATCAACTCACCTTCATCTCATACGGCACTTGCTTAAACGTAACGCCTTCACGCTTTTAGCGTGCCGGATATTTGCCACGAGTCCGCTCACACACCAGAGCTGGTATTCTTTGAGTTGGGACATGTTCACCCACCATTGGTCTTAATTCGCCGTGACATCTTACTCAGGAATTTGTTCTGCGTGAAGTGTTGCGTCCCAAGGACCAGTCTGCCGTCTTTGCTGAGCGCGTGCTGGAGGGGCTCAAGATCCCTAGGCACCCAATGGTCCGACATAACTACCGTCCACTCGCAGCCAGCGAAATGCATCGAATACCCCCAAACCTTGTCAAAACGTCTCGTCGCTGGTTGTGTCACGCACCCATGGAATAGCTGTCCCGCATTATCCACAATCAGGGCTCCCCACATAGGGTAATGAGTTTGATCAACCGGCCTGTCCTCGGAAAGGATTTGACGCACCTTTTCGGCATATGGGCCAAGCGACATGGCTTGGCCAAAGCCTTCTGCTACGCTAGCTCGCCAGAACACCGAAAGGATGAAGAGCTTGATCGCGTGATAATCGATGTCTCGTATCACAACATCTTCACCCGGGGTGAACGAAGGGGCCGAGAGTATCTTTGTCGCCCACAACGTCGAGAATACCTGCTCATACTTGTTGATAGCTTGCTCACAGGCGGGGCACAGGAGATACTCTCGGTAGCCTTTCTGTATCTTCCGGAACTTCGGAAGTCCGCCCATGGCGGGAACCATGCATTCCAAGGCAAATCGCTTGTGCCCTGTCTTCTCGTAGCTGTAGCAAAACTCCGGCACGATGTGCGATTCGCAGAGTTTCGTGTGAGTGCCGCACAGATGGCATGTAGCGAATTGGGTACCCAGTATCTTCATGACACCTTTATCTCATAAGGCACCTGCTTGAACGTGACACCCTCGCGTTTCAGTCGTGCCGCTCCCAGCCGGGAACCTTCGCCGTAGATTACCTTCGGGCCGTCGTGGGCGGGGAGTTCGGCCAGGATCTTGCCGGTCAGGACGTTGCCGCCGTTGGGGCGCTTGTCGCCGAGGATGCCGTTGAACAGGAGATAGTAGGCCGTGCCGTTGCATACGCCGATAAGTGGGCTGGGGTTCTTCCCATGCGGCCGCTTCGGGATTGGCTCGCCCGTCTCCGTGAAAAACACATGCGCCGCCAAGTCCGCAAACCGCACCTCGGCGTTGATTCGGCCATTCTCGTCAAAGATCGGGGTCGATAGCTTGCAGAATCGAAAGCCCCCGCCAAGGCCGGGAACGTGTTCTCTCGCAGGCACATGTTTTGTGTAACCGCCGACCGCCTTTGTGAGTCGGGTGCCCGCAACGTTTTGGCATGTGTCTGCGTCCATTTCGATCGTTATGAACCGGCGAAGTCCGTTGTCCTCGCGATTGAGTTCCAGTAGTGCGTGCGCTGTCGTGCCGGAGCCACAAAATGAGTCGAGAGCGATGTAGTCCTGTTCATCCTTTCCGTTGATGATCATTGAGAGAAGGTATTTGGCCAGTTGTTTGGGTTTGGGGTTGTTGAATGGAAGATGTCCGAACATCTCTCGTAGTTCCCGAGTGCCATCTTGATTGAAGGGGCCTGTCAGAATAGATATGGGTTTCCCGAGCCGCATCCGCCCATGTTTATCTCGGAGGTACTGCTTGAAGCGGACGCTCCAGTTTCCATTCGTCTTGCGAAACACGACTTCGTTGTCGTCGATTGCTCTTAGCAGGCGTGCCCTTTCCCAAATCCATTGCTTTCTTGGCATAATCTCTTCTCCTTCATAGGAGATTGGATACATGAGATTGGGCCGGTCATCCTTGCTGCGCGTCATGAGCGGTTGGGTGATGTAGCCTCCGCGTACAGCGAACTTGCTGTCGCGTTTTCTGTATTTGGCTTGCTCTTCTACGCTCAAGGGGGCATGGATGCTCCTTATCGGTCCCTTCGAGTAACACAGAATATATTCGTGGATGTTGCCGAATCCTTTGGTCATTGCCCCGGGGCCATACTTGTTCTTCCAAACAAGTTGCTGCTGAAAGTTCTTTGCCCCAAAAACCTCGTTCATCAGCATCCGCAGGTTCGTTACTTCGTTATCGTCAATTGATGAAAAGATGAGTCCATCTGGACGAAGCAATTCACGCAACAGTACTAGCCGTGGGTGCATCATGCAGAGCCACTTGTCGTGGCGTGACAAATCGTCTCCTTCGGATCCGACGAGTTCGCCTAGCCACCTGCGTATTTCAGGGCTATCAGTATTGTCGTTGTATTTCCATCCACCGAGTTTCTCGGTATTCCCGGTGTTGTATGGCGGATCGATGTAGATGCACTTTACCTGTCCGGCGTAGTAGGGCAGGAGGGCCTTGAGTGCCAGGAGGTTGTCGCCCTGGACGAGTAGGTTTCCGCTGCCGGGGTCGCCTACGGACAGTTTCTCATCGCATCGCAGGAGGTGGTAGGGCACCTGGCGGTGGTGGTCTGTGACGGCTTCCTTACCTATCCAATTCAGAGTCGGCATGAGTTGTGGCTGCCCTTCCGTGGCATCGTATCTTTGTCGAGCGTTTCCAGCCTCCCGCCGGCGGGTCTCGACGGCGGTGAGTTCCCCACCGGATTTGGCACGGCCGGGAGTATACCGCGCTGGTTGGTTTCCGGGCAAGCTTGAGAAAGGTGGCGTTGGGCATTTATCGGACCGTCCTGAAGATGGGCCGCCCAGGCGCGAATCTGCCCGGCGGGCTATTTTGTTGTGGATCCGTCCGGGGGTGCGGGGGTTTTGTGCGGGGTTGTCGGCCTTGTTGGACCAGGTCGGTTAGGTACTTGTCGAAGCTCTCGCGTCGAGCCTGCCCTGCCTGCAGGCGGACCACAGACCAGCGAGAACCCCAAAAGACTTACCTGAGGCCGGCCTAATGAATATGCCGCTTCAGGTTCGCCGTCATGCTTGGCGGGGGCCAGGGGGTTCTTAGAATCCACGGCGCGAGATACTCGCGAACGAAGCCGGTGGTCGTCCCGGCCGTGTGTGGGGTTATCCGAATGCCGCGCAGCATGCCCAGCGTAACGGGCATCTTGAAGAGCTTGGCGTGTCTCATGGTAAAGCCGGTTCGCCCCGCCGAAGCGGTGCGGGTTCCATCCACGTTGCCCATCGCCGCGGTGCCAAGTCCCAGCGCAGCCAGATCAAATGGGTTGCTTACGGTGACCATGCCATATCGCGTCTGCTTCAGGGCCGGGATGAGGTCGTACCCGGCCGAGAGGCTTGATGCGATCAGAATCGCCCCGCCAATGGGCTCGGCGTCGGGCAGTTTTGCCAGGGCCTCCAGCGCGAACACAGCCACGCCGCTGCCGCCGCTATGGCCGACAAGGAAGACTGGACGGTCCGGGAAAGCCTTCTGGTACTCGTAGAGCCGCAGCGCGAGCTTGGCGGCCTGCTCGCGGTTGCGGGCGACGTTCATCTGGTTGATCGCCAGCCCCCCTTCGAGCAACGACACGCCCCATTCCAGGGTCTCTATCCGCAATTCAACGCGACCCTCGCGAAGACCCGCGCGTATCGACTCGCTGCTGATGCCCTTGCCTTCGATGCCCGGCAGGATAACCGCCAGCCCCTTGTCCATCCGGGCGATTTCGTCGGATATCTCGGCGGGGCTCTGGCTGCATCCACCGGCAAAAATACCCGCCGCGAAAACGCCAAGAACGACAAAACATTTCACAATTCGCGAGATCCAATTCATGGGTGTATTCCACCACTTTCAGATTTGTAGGAACTGCCGCCGGTAAAAACCGCGCCGCGACCTTCGCCGCGATCACGATTCCGATTCGCGCCACAGATTGTACCCTGTTACGGAGCGGTTTTCATCCTCCTGCCAACGGCGTTCGCCGGCCAGGCCGGACAATCGTTGCAATTGTCCGTGGATTCCCAAAGCCGGAGCCCGCATAATGACCGTTCCCGGATCGGCGGCGCCGGCATAAAAAACTTGTCATATGCGAGGAAACCCACCGCCGGGCGGGTTGGTTAAATGTTTGCGGACGCCCGGGGTTTTCCCCGCCGGTCTCGAGCATGTGAATGTGACACCGCGAAACAATGACCGCCAGGTCAATACAACTGACTGAAAAGAGGTGCGCAATGCGAAATCTGCTGATAGTTGTTGTTACCGCGACGTTCATGCTGGCCGGGTCGGCCTGCCTGGCTGCGGAAAAGTATCGTTCAGCCCAGGACGTCGCATGGTCGGCTGACGGCAAGCTTATGGTGGCCAGCGATCGTACGGCCGGGATGCTTGCGGTCATGAATGATGGCGGCACGATCCTCCGCGAAGTCGCCCTTAAGGGCCAGCCCTGCGGCGTGACCTTCGGCGCGGGCACTACCTGCTACGTGGCTGAGTACGACGCCGGCACGGTCGCCGAAGTCGACGCCCAGGCCGGCAAGGTCATCCGTCGATTCAAGGTCGGCCCGAAGCCGATGGGCCTGGCCCTTGCGCCCAAGAGCAAGCTGCTGCTGGTGGGCAACTACGGCCTCAAGAACATCTCCGTCATCGATCTCGCATCAGGCAAGGAGAAGGCCCGGTTCGGGCTTAACTCCCACCCGCAGGGCATCGCCGTCAGCCCCGATGAGGCCACCGCCTTCGTCGCAAACCTCCTGCCGTTCGGTAACGCGACCGAGGCCACCCAGGCCTCCTACGTGACCGTGCTGGACCTCAAGGGTTTGAAGAAAGCTAACTACCTCAAGCTGACAGCCACCGACATCAGGCTGACCCCCGGCTCGATGAACCTTCGCGATGTGATCGTCAGCCCGGATGGCAAGTGGGCCTATGCCTCCCATACTCTCGGGCGGTTCACCCTGCCGACGACGCAGCTCGACCGTGGCTGGATCAACACCAACGCGATGACCATCATCGACGTCAAGAACCGCAAGCTCTACGCCACCGTCCTGCTGGACCGCCTGATGGAAGGCGCCGCCGACCCGTGGGGCCTGGCCATCGCCAACGACTCCAAGACGCTCTGGATCGCCCTGTCCGGCGTACACCAGGTAGCAAAACTGGACCTCGAAAGCCTGCACCTGCTCATCGAGGGCAAGGACATCCCCGCCGACAAGCCCGCCCCAAACGGCACGAGGCGTCACCTTTCGACGATCTGGGCGGAGATCAAGAAAGACCCGGCAAAACGCAGAATGCTCGCCAACGACCTCGCCGCCCTGTACGGCGCGGGCCTGCTTATCCGCAACAAGATCGATGGCAACGGGCCGCGAGGCCTGGCCCTGTCGCCCGATGGCAAGAAGCTCGCCGTCGCTTGCTATTTCACCGGCTCGGTCGTGCTTGCCGACGCCGATACCGACAAGGTTCTCGCGACCGCCAAGCTGCCCAGGCAGCCCAAGATGGACAACATCCGCAAAGGCGAGATGGTCTTCCACGACGGCACGAACTCATTCCAGCACTGGCTGAGCTGCGCGACCTGCCACCCCGACGGAGCCCGGGCTGATGGACTCAACTGGGACCTGCTCAATGATGGTATCGGCAACCCGAAGAACACCCGCTCGCTGCTGCTGGCGCATAAGACCCCGCCGTCGATGAGCCTGGCTGTCCGGACCGATTCCTCCATCGCCGCCGCCGCGGGCTTCAGGTACATCCTCTTCCGCGAACCCCAGGGCCACGAACTCAATGCCACCAAGGACTACCTCAGGAGCCTCAAGCCCGAAAAGAGCCCCTACCTGACCGCCGATGGCAAGCTCTCAGCCAAGGCCCAGAAAGGCAAGGCCATCTTCGAGTCCAAGGCCGGCTGCACCGCCTGCCATCCGGGGGCGCTTCTCACCGACCTCAAGATGTACGACGTCGGCACGCGAGGCGAACTGGACCGCAAGGATTCCTTCGACACGCCGACGCTCGTCGAGATCTGGCGGACTGCCCCCTATCTCCACGACGGCGCCGCCCCGACGCTCCGCGACGTGCTGGTAGACCACAACAAGAAGGACGCCCACGGCAAGACCAGCAAACTGAAAGCCGATGAAATCGACGCCCTGATCGAATACCTCCTGTCGCTGTAACCGGCGGGCGGATAGACCCAGGAACAAGCGGCGCCGAGGCCAGCAAGCCCGGCGCCGTTTTTGTGCGCCGGTGATGCCGTCAATCTACGCGAACCCCCACGGGACATCAGCCGACTAAGGCTTGCGGACTCTCCGGGGCATATTCAACCTTCATCCGGCGGCATGCGGACTTCGTCCAGGGCGCGGGTTACTTCCACCTGTCGGCGGGCGACATCCCAGCCGAGGACCTCGCCGACGATGTCGGCAAGTTCGATCAGCGCCGGCTCGGTAGCCAGGCCAAGCAGGGCGATGATGCTTCGCCGGCAGATCAGGTCGTCGAGGTGCTGGATGTCCTCGTCGGCGGCGATGCGGCGGATCTCGCCCTGGTGATAGTCAGGCAAAGTTTCCAGCGGTTGCTCGGTGCCCGCATCGGCATTCTCGATTTCGTCGCGGGCGTAGCTTTCGGCTCGCGTTCCGTATCGGGCGAAGAGCTCAGCCACGCGAGCCCGGGCAAGGCCCGTCTGCCCGGCGACGCGGTCGATCCATTGTTGTCGCTGCGGCTCGTCGGTGGGGCAATCCCTGCCGCCGCCGATGGGCATGTCGTCGGTGGCGGTTTTCCGCTCGCGGCCTAGACGGGCGAGCACCTCGTCGCCGGCCTCGGCGGCCAGGGCACGGAAGGTCGTCCACTTGCCGCCCACAAGGGATATGACGGCGAACGGGCGGTCGCCCTCGGGCTCGGCCAGGTGGATGCTGTGGCCCCGGCTGACGATGGCGGTCACCTTCGACCCGCTGGCCTGCAGGGGGCGGACGCCGCAGAAGACATGCACGATCTGGTCGCGCCGAATCTCGACGTTCGGCAGCACGCTGCGAAGCGTATCGAGCATGTACCGCACCTCATCGGCGTCGCAGCGGGCCTCGTCGGGGTCGTCTATGCGTATGTCCGTGGAGCCCATGATGACCTTGTCCATAAACGGAAAAACGATGCACACCCGCCCGTCGGCATGCTGGTAGTAGACCATCTGCCCGTCGAGCATTTTGTGGAGCTCGGGGTTGTCCACAACCAGGTGCGAGCCCTTCGTGCCGCCCATGTAGTGCGTGTCGAGGCCGAGGTCGCCGTTGGCGATATCCACCCACGCGCCGGTCGCGTTTACGACCACGCGGGGGCGGATCTTCACGCTTCGGGCGGCGAGATCATCTTCCAGCATCACGGCCCCGCCATCGGCGGCGCGGCAGCGGATGTAGTTCATCGCATCGCATCCGGCGTGGGCGGCGCGTGCGTCCTGGATCATCTCCACGCACAGCCGCTCGGCCTGGGTTATCCAGGCGTCCCAGTACGTCGCCGTCGCGACGATGTCATCCCGCAGGCCGGGCATAGTCCGCAGGGCCTCGGCCTTGGAAGTTATGAAGTGCCTCGGCGTCTTGCGATTCTTTCGCGTGATGAAGTCGTAGAACCACAGGCCGAACTTCACCCCAACGACACCGCGCTCGCCGGGGCGGATCTTGAAGCCCATGAAGATCAGCATGCTCCGCACCAGCCCGCCGAAGTAGCTCGGCAGGGGAATGGTCGTCCGCAGCGGCGCGACGTAATGGGCGGCGTTGGTCAGCAGGCGGTTGCGTTCGTTGAGGCTTTCGGTGACCAGGGCGAACTCGCGATTCTCGAGGTACCGCAGCCCGCCGTGGATCATGCGGGAACTCTTCGAGCTGGCCCCGGCCACGAAGTCCGCCTTGTCGATCAGCAGCGCATCGACGCCCTGGGCGGCAAGCTCGCGCAGCAGGGAGCATCCATTGACGCCGCCGCCGAGGATCAGCACATCGACGTCCGGGTTCTCGGCGTAGCGTTGGAACATATCATCACGGTTTGTCATGGTTCACCGTAGCCTGGGCATCTCGCCCGTGTGTGTTTAGTGGCAGCCGCGCCCGCAACAATCACGCATCGGCGAGCTTGTCGTTGAGCGGTTTCAGGGCTGGGTATATCCGTTGGTAGAGCTCGAAGTTCCTGGCGTAGAGTTCCATCATTCGCGGGTCCGGCTCGAACGTCCTGCCGGGTCGGTATACGTGGCTGCACGCGTCGTGGACGTCGTCGTAGACGCCCGTGCCGATGCCCGCCAGGATGGCGGCACCCAGCGGCGAGGCCTCCTCGATTGCCGGCGCCTCGACGACGCGCCCGGAAACATCCGCCTTGTTCTGCATCCAGAATGCGTTTCGCGTCGCGCCGCCGACGGCGACGATTCGCTCGGCCCGGATGCCCGCGCCCTTTTCCAGCGAGCCCAGGATATCCAGGAACTGGTAGCTCAGCCCCTCGAAGATCGCGCGAATCATCTCGCCGCGAGTCGTCATGCTCCGCAGGCCGACGAACGCGCCCCGGCTGGCGGGGTCCACAACCGGACACGTGCTGCCCGAGAGGTGCGGCAGGAACATCGTGCCGCCGCAGCCCGGATCCGCAGCAGCGGCGGCGGCGATGATGTACTCCCAATCGCTCGTGCCCTCGGCCGCGGCGAGGCGGGCTTCTTCCGCGCCGTGTTGTTTGCGGAACCACTCGATGCACTCCCCGGCCGGGGTCGAGGCCCACGCCGCCCAGGTGTTCGGCGCGACGTGCGCCTGCACCGTCAGCCCCATCTGTCGCAGCGGCGGTTCGAGCACCGGCTCGGCGGCCGCCGCGGAGACTATCTCCCACGTGCCGATGACATCCAGCACCACGCCCGGGCTCGATGCCCCCACCGGCAGCGCCCCGCACAGGTGGTCGTGCCCGCCGAGTATCACCGGCGTGCCCTCGGGCAGTCCCGTCGCTGCCGAGGCGGCGGGCGTTACGCTTCCCAGGCACGTCGTCGCGGGCAGGGCCTCGGGCATGAGGCTGCGGTCGATTTCCGCCAGGCCCAGAAGCTCATCGGACCAATTCCGCGTCTTCTGATCGAAGAGCATCATGCACGATGCCATCGAATAATCCGTCGCCCGCCGCCCGCATAGCATGAAGTTCAGGAAGTCCTCGATCAGCAGCCACTTGTCCGTGCGGGCGAGAATCTCCGGCTCGTTCTCCATCATCCAGCGAATCCGAAGGGCCGAGTTGATCGCCCACACCGGATTGCCCCCGATCGCGAACGTCCTGTCCGCGCCGATCTTGTCCAGCCACCATTCGTGCTGACCGGCCGTGCGCGGGTCCAGCCAACTGATGAACGGGTACAGCCACTTCCCGCCCGCGTCTATCGGCACGCCGTCCATGCCCATGCCCGTGACGGCCACGCCGCGAATCCGCGAGGCATCATCCAGCTTCCCAACCGCATCCGCGATCGCCCCAGCCGTACCGGACCATATCTGCTCCGGCTGCCATACCGTCCACTCCGGATGCTCAGCCGACGGATTGAACCGCTCCGTGGGCCTGCTGCCTGCCGCGACGGCGCGACCCGCCTTGTCGTACACCACCGCCTTGAGGCTCGTCGAACCAAGGTCGATACCAACGAGATAGTCCATCGGTTGCCCTTCCTGTCAGATCGTCATCGGGTAGCGACCGTGCTCCCGCAGAGTTGCCATCATCACACGATAATTCTCGGGATTCACTGATGCGTGAATCGAATTGCTCGATGAACATATGTACCCGCCGCCGGGCATGCCCTTTCGCAAGGTCTCGATCGTCGCGGCGACCACCTCCTCCTCAGTGCCGGAAACCAGCACGCCCGCGCAGTCGACGTTGCCCTTGACGGCCACGCGATCGCCGAACTTCGCCTTCACCTCCGCGAGGTCCATTCCCCCGGCCGGGTCGATGGGGTCCAGACACCGTATGCCAGAGTCCACCATCATGTCGGCGATCGGCCAGATGTTGCCGTCGCAATGTTTGATGAACGGCAGGCCAAGCTCCGCGAAGCCCGCGGCGACTCGCTTGAGCCCCGGCCAGAACAGCTCGCGAAAACTCGCCGGCGACATGAACGGCCCATCATTCCCCGCGTAGTCATCCCCCGTCCACACGAAGTCCGCCCCAAGTGCCGCCACGTGGCGAGCCTCCGCGAGGTTCACCTCCACCGACAGGTCCACCAGCGCCGTCACCAGCTCCGGCTCGGCCGCGATTGCCATCAGCAGATTCTCCATCCCCATCAGCGACCGCGGGATGGAGAACACATCATTGAGATGCACCCCGACGGCCAGCTTGCCCTTGTGCTCGGCGATGGCCTGCGCGATGGTCGCGTACCGCCCGGAAGCGTGCGGGTCCGGCGGGATGTACCCGGCCAGGTCGTCCATGGTCGCGATGGGAGACTCGACCTCGACGCCGTGCTCCTCGCCGCCGTAGTCCAGCACCCAGCCCCACTCGCTCCGCCACGTGGTCTCGCCGACGGGCGTCTTCGCGAAGTCCGGCCCGACGAGTATCGCATCATGACCCATCCGCACCGCGAAATCGTTATGCCCCCGACAACCCGGGCACAACGCTTCCCGAACGTTGCGCGCAATGAGCCACTCGAAGTGCGGCACGCGGTCAGGCTCCCTGCGCTCCAGCACAGCCATCACACGCTCGGCAGATGTCATCTCAGGCATCTCTGGCATAGCAGTCCTATCCGTGATATCCGTGATATCCGCGGCAAAAAAAGTGTCCGGCCGGGACCAATGAACAAGCCCCAAAGCCGCCGCATTGTACAGCCGACCTCCCAATCCCGCCAGCATCCCCCACCGCGTGCGGGGAAGACTCTCCTGTGTTTGGCCGACGCCAGAATGGCGTCAGTTCACCCCCACGTGCAAAGGAAAGACCCCGCCAGGCAAGCTTGCCTACCGGCAGGCAGGCTCTCCCCGCTCTTGAGACGACGAAGCCAAAGGCGAAGACGCTTTCACACGTCGCGGAGCGACGA
>CAZMBZ010000134.1:0-2958 GCA_964564285.1 uncultured Planctomycetaceae bacterium
CGGCTACCTGATGGACCATTTTGCGAACCTTAAGCCCGGGCAAGCAGATGTCCTGGACAAGACCGAAGCGGGCAAGCCGGCGTGCAGCCTGGTCAACGTGTTCAAGCTCCATCCGCCCGTGGTTATCGTCGATGAGGCGCACAATGCGCGGACGGGGCTGTCGTTTGAGACGCTCGCGCGGTTCAACCCGTCGTGCATTATCGAGTTCACGGCCACACCGGCGGCTGACAGCAACGTGCTGACCAGCGTGTCGGCTTCGGAGCTCAAGGCCGAGGAGATGATAAAGCTGCCGATCCGCCTGCACACCCGTCCGCAGTGGAAGGAGGCCGTGCAGGAGGCGCTGGCGATGCAGGCGAAGCTGGAGAAACTCGCTGGCGACGAAGAGAAAGCCACCGGCGAGTACATCCGGCCGATCGTTTTGTTGCAGGCCCAGCGCAAGGGCGACGGAAACATTACCTACGATCTGCTCAAGCAGTCGCTGTTGGATGATTTCAACATTCCGGAAAAGCAGATCGCCATCGCAACCGGGGGCACGAACGACCTGGCCAATGTGGACGTGCTGGCCCGCGAGTGCGACATGCGATTCATCATCACGGTCGACAAACTGCGCGAGGGGTGGGATTGCCCGTTCGCGTACATCTTGTGCAGCGTGTCGAACCTCCACAGCCGGACAGCGGTCGAGCAGGTAATGGGCCGGGTGCTGCGCATGCCGCATGCCCACCGCAAGAAAACCGACGACCTTAACCATTCGTACGCGTTCGTGACCTCACAAGGCTTTGTGGACGCCGCTAACGCTCTGACTGATGCGCTGATAGACAGCGGTTTCGACCCCTACGAAGCCCGCGCCAGCATCAAGCCTCAACCGGGCCTGCCCCTGCCGACAGACATGCCGCTGTGGAACCCGGTAAGCGAGGTCTTGCAGGGCAAGGCCACGGTGGAGGCCATCCCCGAGGCCCTTCGCCCACACGTCTTCACGGCCCCCGCAAAGCCGGCCATCGACATCGGGGCGGCGGAGATCACCGCGACGCTGGTTCAATACACCGGCCCGGCGATTACCCCGAAGGATGAAAAGGCGTGGAAGGGGGCGGTCGCCTCGGAAGACGAGAAGAAGGCCGTCGAGCGGCTGGCGCGGAAGAGCCGCTGCGAAGACGCCTGGCCGGCGGCGATGGGCGAGAAGTTTTCCGTGCCCTCCCTGGCGATGCGGACCGGCCGACAGATCGAGTTGTTCGAGGACCAGTTCCGCGAAGGGTTCTGGCCGCTGAGCGAGTGCGATTCGCTGCTTGGCGAAGATGAATTCCGCCTGGATAACAGATCCCAGGTGGGCGCGGAAATCGACGTCGAGAAGGGCAGAATCGGCTGGCGAAGCTTCACGGACAATTTGCACCGACAGTTATCGTTTCTGGATTCCCACGGACCCAAGACGCAGGCCGAACTGGCGCTGTGGGTGGACCGAAACATCCCGCACCCGGATGTCACGGCCGTCGAGGCGGGGCTCTACATGATGAAGGCCGTGGGCGATCTGCTGACCAAACGCGGATTCTCTTTGGAGCAGCTTGTCGCCAACCGATTCCGCCTGCGAGATGCACTGGCTCAAAGGATTCAGACACTTGGCAAGGCCGCGTATTCGGCGGCGTACGATAAGTTGCTGCTGCCCGAGTGCGAGACGCCGCTGGAAGTATGTCCGGAAGTCTGCTTCACGTTTCCGCTTAACCAGTACCCTGCGCCTGCGGTGTTCGACGGGCAGATACGCTTCAACAAGCACTATTACGAGTTGCCCGCAGCCATGAACGGGGAGGAGGCCGACTGCGCCGCGTTTATCGACGCGCTTGGGCAGGTGGAGTTTTGGGTACGGAACCTGGAACGCGACGGGTTCGCCTTCTGGCTTCAGACCAGGACGGATAAATTCTATCCGGACTTCGTGGCCAAGCTCAAGGATGGACGATACATGGCGATCGAGTACAAGGGCGGCCATCTTGAGGGCGGGCCAGACGCAGCCGAGAAGGATGCCCTAGGGCAACTCTGGGAAGCACGCAGCAAAGGGCTGTGCGCCTTCCGCCTGGTCGGCAAGAAAGACATGCGGGCAAGCATCCTGGAGGCTGTTACCGGCCGGGCTTGAGTTGGCTCACCGGGCCGGCTTGTTTTGGGAAATCCTGTTCTGGCTGGCGGATTTGCTGCGGGTGGGGCTGATGGGCTATAGGTCTTATCCCGATGTGCATTCCCGATGTGCGTCGGGACCTACGGCGGACCTACGATAGCCGGTGGGTGGTGTATAGCAAACCTTGTCCGGGCCTGCTGCGCGGCTTGCTGGATATCCCGGTTCGCTTTTTGGCTTTGGTTGCCCGCTCTGTGCTCATGTGGGGCGGCGCTCGGTCATGGGCGAGGATGGCCGCGTCTTTGCTGGTCTCGCACGTTCAGTCGGGCGCGGGTCATTCGCTCGCGCAGGCCGCCTTCTTTCAGGAAGTCCTGTTCCAACCGGCGGATTTGCTGGTCGAGTAGATAGTTGGCCTGGTGAATCAGGCAGATGGCGATGTTGGCTACCACTTCGGCGGGGCGGGTTTCGCAGAACTCGCGGTACGCTTCATAGGTCGCGCGGGGGTGGCAATGGATTTCTTGGCTGGGCGTCGGCGAGTTGTGGTGGGTGCGGGCGGGTTTTCGCCGGGCGGTCGGCCTGGCGGCGGGCGGCGGCGGTTTGGCGGTGGCGGTGAGGTCGGTGGCGGCGACCGACAGCCGGCGACGGCTGAAGCTTGCGGGGGTTACTTCGTCGAATGACGAAGTGTGGGTTTTGGGGGCCCGGTGAGAGCTGGATGGGGCAGGTGGATTCTCGCGGATTTGGGGTGCGCGAAAGTGATGGGAGTTTGTGAATAATGATGTGCGAATGTGGTCTCAATGCGTTTTTGGCGCGATAACGTGGCACAAATGGTGGTCAAACGTGCCTGGAAAGCGCCGGAAAGTGCGTTG
>CAZMBZ010000134.1:3058-13264 GCA_964564285.1 uncultured Planctomycetaceae bacterium
GGACCAGGGCGGGCCGCTGGATGTCCACTGAATGCGGCGATTCCGCGCGTGTCTGGCGGGCTGGAATGGTCCCAACGCGTTGTCGGCGCGGCGATTTCGCGGGTCTGTGGCGGGGTTTAGACCACCGAACGGTTCTCATCCTCGTGGGTATCGTGCTCGGCCTGGGTGCGATCCTCATCCTGGCGGTTGTGGTTTATGCCGAGTTTCTTGGCGTAAAGGCGGTAAATGTCGCGCGGTTCAAGGCCTAGAAGCTGGCAAATGCTGGTCCAGAAGAACAACATGTCGGTGGCTTCGACGCGTGCATTCTGGATATCGCGTAGTTCATACTGCCTGCCTTCGCGCGCTTCGCGGTACCAATGCTTCCAACTTAGGCAGTCTTGTAGCTCGTGGCACTCGCTTTGGAGGGCGTCGAGGTAGTTTTTCAGCGCCCGGCCGACCTGGCAACGCAGCTCTCCGGTGTTCGGAAGAGTGCCATTTTGCTCGGCTTCGGCGAGTTTGCGACCTATCGCGGCGGTGTCGAAGCCGGCGCGGCTGTTGAGTTCGGCCTGCAAAGGCCAGATGTCTTCGAGCGAATCGATACGCGACTGTTCCATAAAGCGCCTCCTCGGCGGTCCCGGCGGCCTGTTTTGCGGGTATTTTGCTGGTCGTTTACTGGCGTTTGCGGGTATTTTGCGCGTGCTGTGCGGTGATTGTAAGCTCGGGCGGCCCATCCGGCAAGGCCGCAAAGAGGCCGGGCGTGCAATTCTGATGGCGTAAAGCATTCGGCGCGGGCTTGTATTTGCGAGCGGGCGCATGTAACTTACACTTATCATATGGGCCTTGCGCGTGCGTATCGTTCAGATATGGTTGCGTAAACTGCGTAAAAAACTTTCCTGGGAGAGCAATGGTGCCCCTACTGGCGGAAGCTACGGACTACATGGCGAGCTGGCAACTGCCCATCGTGGCGGTGCTGGGCGGTGTTTGGGTGTTCTTGGGAGGCTATTTGCTGCGTCGAAACGTGCAGGCCGACGTCGGCCGGCGTGAATCGGCGAAGAATAGATGCATTATCATTGCATTTCTAGCGGGATTGGGCGGGATTTTCAGCGCCGGCGTGGCGGTAGTGCTGGCATGGCAAGTAGCGACGAATATCAACGTCCAGACGATCTGGCTGGCGTCGCCGGCCGCCGCGGTAGCCTTCTGCCTGGTGAGCTTCCTGACGGTCTTGGCGTCTTTCAAACTGCCGGCCGGGAGCGTCGGCAAGAAGTGGCTTAAGTCTTTTGGACCACCGCTGTTAGTGACGGTGGTCGCCATGCTCCCAACTGTGTGGGTAGCCGAGACGAACCGCCAGAACAAGCTGTCGCGAGTAAAGAGTTTCAACTGCCTACAGCATATCTATAGCGGGATCGCCAATCGCTATCAGGCCGCCAAGCCCCCCGCCACGCTGGAGGAGCTTGGGACAGGTAACATCGTTGAACCTAAGTTCCTACGGGCACATAGGCACCCTTCGCGTAAAGCTGGTTTTTTCTACCGCCCCGTCAAAATAGTGCCCACCGATCAGCAGACCAAAACACTGATGCTGTGCGACTGGGTAGACAATCTCAATGGGAAAAGCCGCACCGTGGTATACGCCAACGGCAAGGTTGAATTGCTCAGCCAGACCCAGTTCCTAGCGATTCTCGCCCTGGATGAAAACAAGGCGTTCGCCGCGGATCTGAAGGAAGCGGAATCCAAACTATAGACTGGCAACTATTGTTGCTGGAATATTTTATATGCCCTCCGGCCCGCGAGCCATGACCGTCGCAACGGAGCCTATCGCCCTATAATGTGCGGATTCGCTGGCGAGTTCCTCTTGGCAGCACCCACATCCGGCGCAGCATCTATGGGCTGCAAGCGATGCTCCGCCGACCTCAACGTCGCCGCGCACATGGCCGAGGTCCTCGCCCACCGCGGACCCGACGAATCTGGGCAGTTGCTCTCGCCCGATGGCCGGTGCGCCATCGCCTTCCACCGCTTGTCCGTTATCGATGTCGCCCACTCCCACCAGCCGATGAGCGCGCCCGACGGGCTTACGAGCGTAGCGTTCAATGGCGAGGTATATAACTATCGACATTTACGCGACTTGCTTGCTGGAGAGGGCTGTAGCTTCGCAACAAACGGCGATACCGAAGTGCTCCTGCACCTGTACCGCCGCGATGGCCTGAAGATGCTCGATCGGCTCGATGGCATGTTCGCCTTCGCACTCTACGACGCCCCGGCCGGGCGGCTGATGCTGGCGCGGGATCGCCTGGGCCAGAAGCCGCTCTGGTACGCTGGCTTGGCGGATAGAATTGTTTTTGCCTCCGAAGCCTCAGCCTTGCTGAGACACCCCGGCGTATCCGGACAGTTGGATCGGCTATCGATAATGTATTATCTGACCATGGGTTACATTCCATCGCCGCGTTCGGCATGGGCGGGCATCCATAAGCTGGAACCCGGACACTACTTATGCGCCGGCTCTGCCCTGGCCGCCCCGGTGCGGTACTGGCGGCCGGAGATCATCGAGTTACCTACCAGCCCGGCCGAGCAGACCGAGGCCGTCCGCAACTCTGTCAGCCAGGCCGTCGAGGCCCGCATGGTGTCGGACGTGCCGCTTGGCGCCCTGCTCAGCGGCGGGATAGACTCATCCATCGTCGTTTCTCAGATGGCTGCCATCGCGGGCAAGACCGGCGGCGTGCGGACTTTCACGGCCGGGTTCGAGGACCGACGTTACGACGAGCGGCCCACCGCCCGTAAGGTCGCCGAGCGTTTCGGCACGGACCACACGGAGATCATCGTTCGCCCAACCCCGGCTAAGTCACTCGATGCGATGGTCGCCCGGTACGGCGAGCCGTTCGCGGACTCGAGTGCCCTGCCGACCTACGAGATATGCAAGGCGGCTCGGCAGCACGTAACGGTTGCCTTGGTTGGCGATGGCGGGGATGAGGTGTTCGGCGGCTACGAGCGATATGCGGCCATGGACCTGGCCGAGCGGCTGGGTCCGCTGTCTTACGGGGCCTTTCGGCTTGCGGGCGCTATCTGCGGCTGGGTCGCTCCACACGCTGAGAGAAATCGCCTTCGCAGGCTCGCCCGGTTCGCCGCTATTCTGCCACACCCCCCTTCCTTGCAATACTTTATGCTTCGCCGGCTCTTCTCGCCGCCGGATCTTCCGCGGCTCCTTGAGGGCGAGTTTTTCGAAGGCCTCGACACCGATACCCCGGCCAAGTGGTTCTGCGAGTTGTACGAGGAACCCGATTTGTCCGCCGAGATGGCGTATGCCCAGCGGCACGATGTTCTGACGTATCTCCCGGATGATCTGCTGGTCAAGGCGGACATAGCGTCGATGGCCTGTTCGCTGGAGCTTCGGGCGCCCATGTTGGACCATCGGCTTGTCTCGCTTGGCCTGTCTCTGCCTGTGGGCCAAAAGCTGCGCGGGCGTAAGGGAAAGGCCATTCTTCGCGATGCATTCCGGCATGATCTGCCGGCCGAGGTACTGCGAGGGCCGAAACGCGGTTTCGGCGTACCCCTGCGGCGATGGCTCCGCGAGGACCTGTACGAGACGCTGCGGGAGACGCTGATGGACCCGTGGCTGCACGGGCTGGGGATATTCCGCCCGGAGGCGCTTGCGGGGCTGCTCAGCGACCATTTCTCGGGCAAGGGCGACCACAGCCATCGTTTGTGGGCTCTTCTGGTGCTGGGGAGATGGCTGCGGATGCGTGGCGGCATCCAGTAGGCCTCACCAGCGGCGATGTTCCACGTGGAACATGTTCGCCAAGGGTTGTTGGGGGCTCTAGCTCGTTTATTCCTGGACAAATGCTCTGGAAGCTCTTGCGTGCGCAGCGAGAGGCCTGTAAACTCTCCACAGCTACAAATCCCGTCGGCGATGTTCCACGTGGAACATTTTTCCGCACCACATACAACGCGGCCATTAAAGGCACCGCAAGCAGGATGCTGAACATCCTAAAGGGAAGGGAGACCCGTCATGAGCAAGCAATCGCGCACCGCCAACACGCCCAATCGTCTCGGAAGAGGGCTTTCGAGTCTGATGCACGCCCCGGCCCCCGCCGCTGAATCGCCGGACCCCCTCGCCTCTGAGACACCCGTGCGGTCCAATTATGCGCCGCAACGGCCCGCAATGCCCGTCGATCCGGCGCTGATCTCGACTCAACCGCTTAAGGTGCGATTGGACAAGATCGCCCCGAACCCCCACCAGCCACGCCGAACGTTTCAGCCGGAGGCCCTGGCCGAACTCGCCGCCAGCATTCGGCGACACGGCGTTCTCCAGCCAATCCTGGTGGTGCGCTCGCCCGGCCGAGACGGACAGGCGCCGTACGTTCTGATCGCCGGCGAGCGGCGCCTCCGCGCCGCGAAACTCGCCGGCCTGGAGGCCATTCCCTGTCTGGTCCGCGACGCCGACGACCAGCAGATGCTGGAATGGTCGCTGATCGAGAACATTCAGCGCACCGACCTCAATGCCATCGAGCGAGCCCAGGCCTATCGCAACTACATGGACCGGTTCTCCCTCACGCAAGCCGAGGTGGCCGAACGAACGGGTGAGTCGCGCGCCGGCGTGGCTAACTATTTGCGAACACTGGACTTGTGCGATGAGGTACAGGCCATGCTACTATCCGGCGACTTGGCATTCGGCCATGCAAGGGCCCTGGCCGGGCTAGCCGGCCGAAGCGAGTTGCAGCAGAAGCTCGCCAAGCGAATCGTCGAAGGCATGATGTCCGTGCGCCAGGCCGAGCAGATGGTCGCAGCCGTGCGCGATGGCAAGCCGGAGGATTCCGCCACGGGCCAAAAGGATGGCCGGTCCAAGCCCGCCTACGTCCTGGACCTCGAAAGCCAGTTGACCCGAGCTATCGGCACAAGGGTAGTGCTCCGCCCCGGCCGAGCAAAAAACACAGGCCGGATCGTCATCGACTACTATAGCCTCGACGAGTTCGAGAGAATCGCCGGCTCGTTGGGTTTCAAGGCAGAAGACTGATACGGCAGTCAGTATGCTATCCACATATGCGGATATGCGATGATCTTGTCGGCGCGCAGGTAATTCGTACTCGCCAAGTCCGACCGCGCTGGCTCGTGTCGCACGCCATCCGCATATGGGCATGCACGGTTGTTGGGTCGGTCGGCGCTGCGTGTGTTGTGCAACCGCGCCTGGGATATGGCTGACGACGGGCTCGCAAGTCTGTCGTAGCCCCCAGCCGGAGCCGACATGCAGAACACTCACGCGGGAAATGGGAACGAGGCCGCATGCGTGGAAGGGCGTCAAAGTCACCGGTGGGACATCTTTCGCTTCGGCCCCGGCCGGGGCGAGTATGAAAAGGAAAGGGCGTGGCGTGACTCGCAGAGTTCGCAGGACGACCGTTGCGTTGGCGGCGCTCGCCTTGATCGGCGCCGCGGGGTATCGATATCTGCCGTTCATCCTCGCGCACCTCTCGCCGATCGAGGCGCCCACCTCCAACCGTCAGTCGCCCCAAGCCACGAAGATCAACGCGCCGCCGCTCGAGAACTTCTACCGCGTCACGGACGACCTCTACCGCGGCGCCCAGCCTGATGAGGCCGGGATGGCCAGGCTCAAGGAACTGGGCATCAAGACCGTCGTCAACCTGCGTTTTGTGCATTCCGACCGCAACGAGATAGGGGACATCGAGCTTGACTACGAGCACATCCCGGTCGACCCGTTCAAGCCCACCCAGGAACACCTGCTGCGCTTCCTTCAGGTCGCTACGGACCCCAACCGCGCGCCGGTGTTCGTACACTGCAAGCGCGGCATCGACAGGACGGGCATGGCGGTGGCTGTGTATCGCATGATAGTATGCGGCTGGACAAAACAGCAAGCCCTTCACGAGATGATGAAAGGCCCCTACGGCTACGACGCCGTCTTCGTCAACGTCCCAGCCTTCCTGGACAAGCTGGATGTCGAAGACCTGCAAAGAAAGATAGACAAGTGACTGCCCGCAATAACTCAGGTATATCAGAAGTGCCCGTCTGGCGCCACTGCCTGGCCTTCCTCTCCGTCCCGGCCCGCCAAACCAGGGGAAGGGAGAAAACAGTAATGGAGTCCGCAGAGTTACTGATCGCCGCTCAATGCCCCACGCCGCCGCCCCGGGTCACCGGGATGCAGCCCGGTGGTGCCCACTATACCAACGCCACCCAACCAGAGCAATCCTGCCCCCGCCAGCCAATGCCACCGGACAGGCGGAGTTTCGCTATGGCAAACAAGACTGGTCTTCCGGGTTCTCTTTAGCGTATCATTGCGCCTCGGCAAGGATTAGGATTGATTAGCCGAAAACCGTGCTCATGTTTTCGAGAACAGTCTGCCGATGGGTCCTGTGGCGTATCGGTAAGTGGCTCTAACGCAGGGGTTGCTCGCAATGGTAGTTCCTCTGACAACTTGGGATCCGGCTTCCAGCCAATGTTGGGCTGCGCTCCTTGGACTCGTGCCTGTTCCGATGTTCCGCACGGGCAGCCTCTCGCCACCGGGCAGGCATGCGGTCTTGCTGGATGGGACGAGAGGCAGTTTCGCGTTTTCCGTGATGGACGACATACGTTCGGCACAGTCAAACGATCCCGTTTCCTGGGCATGGTCGTCAAATGTCCGGCATGCGGTGATAGTGACCCCCCCGGACGAGATGCTCTATATGCGCCGCTGGGACGATCCGGGGCTGATTAGAAGGTTCAAATTGCCAACGCGGGGACAGGTTGCAATCGAACTGTTTGGAGAAATGCAGCGATCCAAGGCCCCCCGCGCCGTGGACGCGGTCAAGTACGTCTTGGGGATCTTTCGCATTTTGCGTGATGCTTTTCGAGATGAGGAGGTCCGGATTCCTTTGCGCTTGCTTAACGGCCTGCTTTTGCTGGCTGGCCGAGCTCGGCGAGACTCTGACCTTCTCGGCCAAATTCAAACGGCGGAGACCTTCGCTGCCGCCTACCAGCATCTGACGTCCTCTGAACGAGAACAGGTGGGGTTTGATGAGATACCACCCCAGGTGCTTTCCCACGAGGTGCGCGGTTTTCTTGGCCAGTTCTTGCAGCCAGATCCCCGAACCGGGTGTGAGTTGGACGCCGAACTTCTCCTGCGCCATGCTGCAAGCCAGCTCTACCAAGAAGCCCACCTTCTGATCGAACGGGACCCGCAACGTACCTTCTTTGGCATGAGCACCACTGAAGACCCGAGGGGCGCCCTGCCGAGAGACACTCGGTTTACTCCGCCCAATCTCGCTCGCGCATTGGCTCAACGCGCCCTGGATGCTTTCGCCCCATCTCGCACAACCGACCTCACCATTCTTGACCCTGCATGTGGCTCTGGCATTTTCCTCCAAGAGTGCCTGCGAGAACTGGTCCGGCGAGGTCATCGCGGGCAGATCACGTTAACAGGCTATGACAAATCACCAGTCGCGACCGCGTTGTGCAAGTTCTGCTTGTCTGTCGCGGCCGAAGATTTGGCGAAGGTCAACATTGACGTTAGGTGCATCGATTCTCTGCAGGAAGATTGGATTGTGGCAGACATAATCCTCATGAACCCGCCCTTTGTTGCTGTTGACAAACTTGGGGCTGACTATTCCCTTATCAAGGATATCCTGGGGTCAGCCGCAAAGGGCCGCATTGACAAGGCGATGGCTTTTGTCACCAAGGCTGTTGCCTTCCTGCGACCGGGAGGCGTAGTGGCTAGCGTTCTACCGGCACCCTTACTTGAATCTCAAAGTGGTCTGAAATGGCGAGAGGGACTTTCTACCAAGTGCGACCTTGCTCTCCTCGGCAGATTTGAGGGGTACGGTTACTTCACTGCCTCGATGGTAGAAACATCATTCCTGGTGATGCGGCGGCCGGTGAACGAGAGTCGCACTGATACTGTCGAAGTCGTGGTTGCCCGCGAAGGATCGGAAGATGCTGCGCTTCGATCAATGCGCCTGGCTCCGAGATTCCAAACCGACCCTTCGGCCGAAGTGTTCACGGTTCCCTCAAATTTCTTCAAGCCCCTCAGTTGGATGCCGTTGCCTCGCAAGGCTTATGAAATGCGGGAAGTATTGGTAAAGGCGGCACTGCCCACTGTGTCGGATATTTTCCTGGTACACCAGGGCATCCGCACGGGAGACAACCGAGCGTTCTTGTTGGGTCGTGCAGAATGGGAAGAGTTACCCGAAGGAGAACGCGAGTTCTTCCGGCCGGCCGCTGGCCAAGGGACAATTCTAGGGGGAACGCTGCGTGATAGCCGGTTTGTGTTTTACCCGTATGGTCCTGAAGGGTCTCTAATTCAGTGCGAACCGAATCTTCGCGAGACGCTGCCTGAGTACTATAAAAACAAGCTACATCCTCGCGAAGACCGTTTGCGTGGGCGATCCAGGATAAGAGACAAATGGTGGCTCTTGTCAGAGGAACGCCGTTGGCTGTGCATGAAGTACCCCAAACTTGTAACGACTTACTTTGGTTTGCCCGGTTGTTTTGCTTATGACGAGACGGGCAACTTTGCTGTTTTGCAAGGTTACGCGTGGTTGTGGAAGAAGTTTTCCAGGAGAGAGGACGCAAGCGATCTCCAATGGCAAATGGCGCAGACGCCTCTGCCTTGGGCCTATTCTGCTATTGGGAATAGTCGCATCTTTGCCAGCATCCTTGCCTCCTATTGCCCGCGCGTCCAAGGGGGACAGTTCGATCTATCGACCCGCTTCGTGAAGCGAGTGCCCATGCCAGACTTTCGGATACCGAAGCTGTCCACTGATGCAGTGGTTTCCAAGCTTGAGCGCCTCGGCCGCCAAATTCAGGAAGGGTGTTTATCCGACATGGCGGAGGAACTCGACGAAACCGTAGCGAGCGCGTACCACCTGCCTAAAGGTATGGCAAGCGAGTGGCTTGCACATTAGGGGGAGATATGCCAACGCCTGGAAAGATTGAAACCTTCCATAAGAAACTAATCGAAACTGTCAAAAACGTTATCGGGTGGGACATTGAGATATCACCATCTTGTCAGGAGTGGAAGGCGGTACAGCCAACCGCGCGGATCCTTTGGACTTCGGTCCCTGGGGGGTCAACCCCTGTTGAACAAGCATATAGGGACAGGGGCCAAGGGAAGCGCGTACATGTTTTCCCCATAGCTTCTTGGCAGGACGAGGACGATGTAGCGCCGCGAGGCTGGGTGACGTGGTCGGAAATATGGATCAGGAGAAAGGAGTTTGACCTCATCTCAGCGAGTTGGACGGCTTTTTGGGGGTCTCCTTATGATGATCAAAAGGCGCCGGTCCTCCGGGCCGAGTGGGACCAACCCAATCCCGACAGACCTGAGGGCCAAGAGTCAGAGGATGGACAACCCCACTGGCACGTTGATAAAGCCATACCAGTGCAAGACGTTTGGGCTGGTGCTCAAGCTGCGCCGAGGATAGAGGGCGAACTGGAGCCGCTTGTTTCCGAGGAATCTCGACTATCGCAGCCTCGCACGGTGCTGGCGCTCCGCATGGGAAAGGTGCATTTAGCCATGGGTGCATGGGAGTGTGATGCGCATCCCGGGTGTTGGCAGCGCAATTGTGAGGGCGACTGTGACAAGCTTCTGGACTGGGCGGGGAAGACCCTTCAATATCTAAAGGGGCAACTGGGCTCAAGACGGAGTCGCGTGCATTTCGAAGATGTACCATCTCTGATGTGAAACGCAATATATTAAAAGGCGGTACCCGAATTCCCTTCCAGCCAGGGCACTTTTGCTTGCGGCAGGTTGGTGGCTTGTAGTTGGGGGGTTTTGGCTACTCGGCCGTTGATGGACTGGTAGCGGATGCCTTCGGTTGTGGGGTTGTATTCGGTTTCCAGCGTCAGGCCTTTGCGTTGGTACTTAACGCATTCGCATCCGAAGTGCAACGGTCCGTCACCGTCGGCACTAACAGGCTCTACAATAACCCAGGGGGTTCGAATGTGCGCCCTATGACCTGCCTGCGGCAGGCAGGCCTATGACCTTCTTCTCAAAAACTGTATCGCAGTGAGGCGTAGACGTTCGTGTCGTTCTTGAACTGGCCGAAGAAGGTGTGATCGCGCCGGCCCAGGAATACGTTTCCCCCGAACTCCGTCGTCCAGTGGTCGTCTATCTTGTAGCTTACGCTTGGCCGAAAGTATGCGTCCGCGTCGGTGGGGCTGAAGTATGTAAACAATGACAGTGTGAGGTTCTGGTTCATCAACAGCTTGGTGATGCGGAAGGTAATCACCTGCCTTGCCCGGTCGGCCGTGCGCATG
>CAZMBZ010000135.1:0-13230 GCA_964564285.1 uncultured Planctomycetaceae bacterium
AACAAAATCCCCAATAGCAGGCAAGTCCTCATAAATGGGCTTGTACGACAACTGCACAACTGCTCGCAGGTGGGCATATTCAGCGGCCAAGTCATGGAATACAGGTCCGCCATACTTGATGCCGCTGGTTGGAATGCGAACGCCCTTGCCGACCTTCATGTCCACAAGGCGTCTGCGGGCAACCCCTTTATCTTTTGTGAATCGCGTTATTACCCCAGACTTTGCCAGAGTAGCGGCCACCTCCGAGGACTGGCAAAACGTGCCAAATTCCTTCACTATGTCGCTTGCCCCCTTATGCACATACAAAAGCACGGGACGCGACAAGGGGTAGTCCGGATGAAGTGATGGCACTCCAATACTAGGCATAATGCCAGGGCGCCCATCCTGAGGTGCTATTGCCACAATTCGCACACCACGCATCTGAGCCGGCCCACGCCACAGGAACAACCCCACCCCACTGCTATCGCCGGCGACCTTCTTGATGATCTCGGCCGGCCCAGAGCAGCCGGTTGCATCGGGGCGAACAAGGTAACGCCCTCCCCGCCGACCATCGGAAAAAGTGAGGAATCGCCATCGAACGATATCCCTGCTCCAAGAGTCTTCTCCTTCAAGATACACATGTATCTTTCCACCGTTGCCGCCGACGTCACTCCATATCGCGGCCTTGTCCTTCTTCGCAAGGATACTCTTGATCTGTCCCGGCCCCAATTCACGGATCGTATTGCGCTGGTTGACGACTACAACTACTTGGAGTTCACCGATAAGGACTTCCTCGCCTAGCTCAGCAGGCACCTTCCGTTCCTCGGCCACCTCTAATTGGCCATTGACAAAGGGGCTATGCGCTACCGCAAACACCCGGCCACGCATCACATCACGGAATGGTTCCCACGGATTGCATACAGCGGACGCCGCGCTTCCCCCATGCCGTGAGGTCCATTCGTTGCATATGACGTCCATTACGCCTTTTACATATGCCCTGGACCCCAACACCACGACCTCGGGCTGTCCGCCTAGTTGCCCACCTGCGTCACCGATGGCGCTCCCTGCAGCAACGCCACCAATCACAAGTGCCAGCATTGCAACCGATCTCATCCATGTCCGATTCACATTAAAGCCCTCTTCCCCAACGCCCTGAGCCATATTTTCTTCCGACACGTACACTTGCATCCGCACATTCTTTCACTCTCAGCTAGCCACTCGACAACCCGCCAGCCCAATTGCCCACCAAGCTAGACCAATCGCACTCCGCCGCGAGAGAAGTGGTCACCGTGGGCCGTGTCATGAGCCCTCTACTCTCGCTCTATCCCGAACACGCGGCCACTGCTCGACCGGCAATACTCGTCCAGAGGCGACCATTCTCGCTAACGCGGCTTCTTGTCCGCCTTTGGTTTTGGATTCGGCGCGTCGGCCGGTGTCACACCACTCTTGCCACTCGCCGCCAGTCCTGATTGCGCAGGCTGTGTTGTCGATGGCGCTGGCCGTGTGCTCGCCGGCTGTGTTGTCGCAGCCGGCTGGCAAACCACATCCACGGTCGCCATCGCGAATACCAACCCTTCCCCGACCGCGCATACTCTTACGGAACGCCGGCCTGCCTTGACACCAGGGAGCACCTTAAGGTGCACAGTCCCATTTGCGACGCGATTGGACATGTTGTTTGGTGAGGACACCCACATCGCCGGCGATGCCTTGCCCAGTCCGTGCCAAGTGACTGGAAACTCCTTCGCCTGGCCTGCGGCAATAACTACCTCCTTCTCTGGAAGATCTCCGAGCCGAGGCACTTCATCAAACTGACCGCGGGTAACGAAGCCTGAACCTTCCATAAGATGTTTGTCCATACGTTCCAGCATTGGTTGATTGAAAGTATTCTTCCAACTAATCAACACGAATACATTGTCGCGGACAAAGAACGCCCATGACAGTCCGATGATACAAGCATTTCCTACGCCAGATTGTCCTTGTCGCTGCTCCGGCATCACTGCGATATGTCGCTCTTGATAGCGATACAGCGCTCGAGCTTTCTCTGCCGACTCACACACCGCTATCGCACACTCGAGTATTACCCCTCGTTTGGGCTTCATGCTTCCCACGGACCATCCCGCTCTGCCAATAGCCACATGTGCCGAGGCCAGGGCCGGCTTCAATTCCTTCAGTAGCGATTCTTTGTCTATGGCAATCACTACGGAAGTCTTCTTTTTCAGATCGTCGCCTTGGCTCACTGCACACAACATCAGGATCGCGGCAACCGCTACTACCATTGTCTTGAACACGGCTATCTCCTCAGTTTGGCGTGTCGGCTCATTCTGCCCTGACAGTCTCATCGGCATGCGCGGCGGTGGCATGGGTGCCACCGCCGCTCCTAGCCGACGGCGTCCTGTTATCTTTATATTGATCCAGCATTCACAACACAGTTCTATCTATCCTAATCGTTATCATTGATGGTGAACGTATGAGTTGTGGTAGCACCAAGAACAACATCTCCTGCTTTGGGGGTAATCGTCAAGATAATTGTCTCACCGACATCGACTACGGCGTCATCAACTATGGCAATGGAGATGTTCTTCGTCGTTTCTCCCGCATTGAACTCCAGCGTACCGTCTGCGAGCGTGTAGTCCACGCCACCGCCGGTGGCCGTGCCGGTCACCTTGTAATCCACGTGAACTGGAACATTGGGGTCAGCCCTTAAAATATAAAATAGCGAAGCCGTGGGTTCCCAATGTCTGGGAACATCATCAGGCTTTTTGTGTTTCATGCACATCGCGACTGGCCCTTTGGTTTTGACGGGTTGGCGTGGAGGCTGCGTTTGGAATGCCGATTTACGGGTGCTTGCTGGCTGCGGCATTCCGGGCCCCGATGCCTTTTCCCATTTGTGACATCTATTGTACCAACCCCCCGGGCAGATGGAAACGCAAAAAGCGTCTGCGCCTACGGCTTGTGTGCGACATTGGTTTATGGCAGCGACTGATTACTGTGTCTGTGAGCCTGCCAGCCCTGCGGCGCCTGCCTGCCGGTAGGCAGGTTCTCTTGATTTCAATGCTACCGTTGCGGATGTTTCCTGCCGCCAGTGCCAGTCCATGGTGGTTACCTTCGGAGATGCATCTCTCAGGCCCGGCGGGCCGATAGTCCCGGCGCGCCGGAATTAAATGAATTAAATGGGGACGCAAACTGATTTTCGTAAACTGCCATACTTTCTGTATGGTTATGCAAACATCAAAAAAAGGTTTGCGTCCCTATTTTTCCGACGTTTGAAGTTTGGTTGGGAGGTTGGACCTGGGATGTCGATTGATGGCCTGGTTTGGATCGGGGCGAGCTTTAATTTGGAGTGCGGGGAGCTCTCACCGCTTTCATACGTTGCGGAGCGACGAGGAGCACGGTGAAGGCAACGGGAGCAGAAGCGGCGATAGAAAAAGAAACGGCAAGGGAAGAAGAAATCCCGAAGCACATCGGGACTCCGCGACATGTCAAAGCGGCGAGAGCTCGCCGCACTCCAAATTACAACGGCGTTCCCAGGTTTTCCCGCGCGTTTGGCTTGGCGAGTTCGTGGGGGTTTGGCGATTGGGAGTCGTTTGGGGTTTGTACGGTGTTTGCGGAGGCTGGGGCGTATGGCTTGGTTGGTGAAGCTGGGGGTGGCTTGGGGACATTTCGTCGGATGACGAAGTGTGGTTTTTTGGGGCTGACGGGAACGGGATTGGCGGGCGGATTTGGGGGTCGCGAAAGTGTGGGGATTTGTGGCTGATTTGTGATGCAAATGTGGTTTTCGTGTGCGTGGCGCGGCAGGGAAGTGTGTTTTTGTATGTCTGGCGCGGGGTGGAAGTGTGGTTTTGGTGTGCGTGACGCGGGGTGGAAAGTGGATTTCGCATAGTTTTTGCCGGGGTTTCGTGGCGGGGGCATGGGGTGGATGTGGTGTTTTGCGGGGCTGACGTGGGGCTGACGTGGGGCTGACGTGGGGGTTTCGTGGGGCTGGCGCGGCGCGCAAGTGGTTGGTAGCGTTGATTCTGCGTAGTGTTTACGGGGATTGGGGGGAGAATTGCGGGGTGGAAGTATGGTTTGGAAGGGGTAGAAGTGTGGCTGCGGGGGCTTGCCGGGGGTGAAAACGAACCTGGCGGAAAAACCGGCGGGGCAGTCCCCGGGGGGCGTGGGGATGATAGGAAGTCAGGTTCCGAATCCAACAGGAGACCGCCGCATGGAAACTGCCGAACTTGCCAGCCGTATCAAGGATGCCGCTTACCTCGAGGGCGACTTCCTCCTGCGAAGTGGCCAGCGGAGCAAGTACTATCTGGACAAGTACCTCTTCGAGTCCCAACCGGATATTCTGGCCGAGCTAGGGCGGCGACTGGCTGAGCGAGTCGGCGATGCGGACCTGATCGCCGGGCCGGCGCTTGGCGCCGTAAGCCTTGCTGCCGCAACGTCTATGGCGTGCGGCAAGGCGTTTGTGATCGTTCGAAAATCCACCAAGGATTACGCCACCGGCAAGCTGATCGAAGGCCCGGACGTGGCCGGCAAGCGGGTGCTGCTGGTGGAGGACATCGGCACGACGGCCGGGGCGGCGCTGGATGCCGCCAAGGTGTTAGTCGCGGCCGGAGCGACGGTTACGCGGATCGTCTTCGCGGTGGATCGCCTCCAGGGCGCTCGGGAAAACGTCACGCAGGCGGGGTTCGAGTTCGATGCGTTGCTGACCAAAGCAGACATGGGAATCTGACCGGCTGGAGCATGCCCACTGCCCTGCCGGCGGGCCGGCGAGCAGTCCAGAGTGATGTCGCAACTGCGTTTGCGCGCGAAAAGTCATACCTGCCTGCTGGCAGACAGGTGGCCCCCGGCCTGCATGTGCCGATATCGGTAAGGTCCATAGGACCATTTACGAGAGGAGCTTACGATGACTCAGTCCGAACAGCCTCGCCAATCCACCCAGCCCAGCCGTCGGGTCAAAATGGGCTTCCTCCTGGCGGCGGTGCTGGCGGCAGGTCTGATTTACTGGTTCTTCCAGACAGGCGAGACCTTCCTGAAAAGCTGGCCGATCAAAATCGACGATACCCTGGCCCGCGCCAAGCAGACCGACCGCAGGGTCCTTGCCTTCTTCGTAAGCAACCCACCCAGCGCGGCCGCGATGCGTCTTTCCACGACCACGCTGGCCAAGAAGAATAACGAGCAGGCCATTCGCGACGGCAAGTTCTTTCGTGTCAAGGTTTTGACGGACGGCCTCTCGGGCGACCTGGCCAAGCGATACAAGCTAACCATACTGCCTACCATGATTATCCTCGACGCCAACGGCAAGGAGCTGAACCGCCGGGAAGGCTTCATCGGCGAAGTGGATTTCCGGCACGGGTTGCTCGACCTGACGAAAATCGACGCACCTGCCAAGCCGTAGCCCCCCTGCCGCCGCGAGCAATGCCTTGGTCGGCCTGAGTTGTGGAGCCATGAAATGGATTACGCGAGACGACTTGACGGGCTACGTCGACAGATGGATGCCCACAAGCTTGGGCTCGTAACATACGGTCCATCCCCGGACTTACAGTACCTCACCGGCCTGGGCCTCGGCTGGCGCACCCTAGCTGATGACGCCCCGCTGACGGCGGCCTTGTTCATCCCGACCGGCACCGACCCCATCCTCGTGCTGCCGGAAACCAGCCGCGACCTCGTCGGGCAGACATGGGTCGAGGACATCCGAACATTCAAGGACGACACCGGCCTGGATATTCTGATCCGCCAGATCGCCATCGACCTCGGCTCGCCCCGCGGGGTGGCCGTGTGTAAACACCTTGGCGAGGGACTCGCCGCGAGCCTGAAATCCGCGTTGGGCGTATCCGAACTTAGTCCAGCCGAGGGACTTATGGACTCGCTGCGGCTGATCAAGGAGCCCGAGGAAATCGACCGCCTGCGACAAGTCGCCAAGCTGACCGACGACGTCTTCCAGGCCGTCATCGGCCGCATCCGTGAAGGCATGACTCAACCCGAGCTCGAAGCCGAAATCCGAGCGGAGGGCCTCCATCGCGGCGCCGAGGGCGTTTCGTTCAACCCGGCCGTCATATTCACCAAATCTGGCTCCGAGCCCTCGACGGAAGCCTTTACCTATCCACGAGATCGGGGCCTTGTACCAGGAACCGCCATCGCATTCGACATCGGCTTTGTGGTGGATGGCTACTGCTCGGATTTCGGCCGAAGCCTGTACTTCGGCCCCGCTCCAGACCACATCCGCGGCGCCTACGAGGCACTCCAGCAGGCCGTGGTGGAAACCGTCGCCGCGATGCGCCCGGGCGCGATGCGGATGTGCGAGCTGTTCGGTGAGGTCGAAAAAACGCTAAACTCATTCGGATATGACGATTACCTGCGAGCCCGCCTGCCGGACAAAGTTCTAGGCCATAACATCGGCATCGACATCCACGAGAATCCTTGGATCAACCCCCTGTGTGACATGCCGCTCCAGGCGGGTATGGTAATGGCCGTGGAACCCAAGCTGTGGCACTCAGGTGAGTACTACCTGCGAGTCGAGGATATCGTCCTTGTCGGCGAGAACTCCTCGGAGTTCCTGACAACCTTCGACAGAACAACGTTCGAGCTGTAGCCGACGGGGAAAAATCCCGGGACGCGGGCTCAGGTCGCGTGGGCAATTGAACACAGCCAGGCCCAGCCAAGACGCATAACCATGTAGCGAATCGCAGCCATGCTGGTGCCGCTTCCAAAGCCGGACCTTTTTTCATCAAATCGTGCCCCCAAACCGGCAAATATAGCCAAGATTGTCATTGTTGCCGGGGGCGCCAGCGCATTATCATGCCATTCCTGACGGATAGGATTTGTCCCCGTTCGAACCGCGGCCGGGCTGCGGGTTCGGTCGGTGCATACGCATAGAATAAGGATCGCAAGAACATGGGCAAAACAATGAAGGCGTTAGTCAAGGCCAAGTCAGCCGAAGGCCTTTGGCTCCAGGACGTACCCATACCGGAAATAGGCATCAACGATGTACTGGTCCGCATACTCAAGACCAGCATCTGCGGCACGGATGTGCATATCTGGAACTGGGACACGTGGGCCCAGAAGAACATTCCCGTCGGGATGCACGTGGGGCACGAATTCGTGGGCGTTATCGAGACCGTCGGCTCGAACGTGCATGATTTCGCCAAGGGCGACCTCGTCAGCGGCGAGGGTCACGTCGTCTGCGGCCGATGCCGCAACTGCCTGGCCGGACGAAGGCACCTGTGCCCCAACACCAGCGGTATCGGGGTGAATCGCCCCGGCGCGTTCGCCGAATTCCTTGCCATCCCGGTCACCAACGTTTGGGCTGCAGACCGGAGTATCCCGCTGGAGGTCACCAGTTGTTTCGACCCGCTGGGCAACGCGACCCACACGGCCCTGAGCTTCGATCTGCTCGGCGAGGACATTCTCATCACCGGCGCCGGGCCTATCGGCATCATGGCCGTAGCCATTGCAAAGCACTGCAAGTCCAGGCACATCGTCGTTACGGACGTCAACCCCTACCGCCTCGAACTCGCCCGCAAGATGGGTGCGACGCTGGCGGTCGACGTCCGCAGCGAGAAGCTCGACGAAGACTTCCAGGCCCGCCTGGGCATGAAGGAAGGTTTTGACGTCGGCATGGAGATGTCTGGAAACCCATCCGCATTCCGGTCCTTGCTCGCCAACATGTGTCACGGCGGCAAAATCGCCCTGCTAGGCCTGCTGCCCAAGACCGAAATCGACTGGAACTTGGTCATCTTCAACATGTTGACCATCAAGGGCATTTATGGCCGGGAAATGTACGAGACGTGGTACAAGATGACCATGATGATCCAGTGCGGGCTGGACATCACGCCGATCATCACGCACCGATACGATTACACCGAGTTTGAAGAGGCCTTCCAGGTCATGCGGTCGGGCCAGTCCGGCAAGGTAGTGCTGACTTGGGCCGAAGAATAGGAAACCGTCCATGTTCGACACAATGCAAAAGCACCTGACCGCAGCGATCAACGAGATTCGCCAGTCGGGCCTTTACAAGAACGAACGTCAGATCACCACGCCCCAGCGGGTGCGGATCGGCATACCCGGCGGGCAGGAGGTGCTTAACTTCTGTGCCAACAATTATCTAGGCCTAGCCAGCGAGCAGCGCGTACTCGACGCCGCGCGGGCAAGCCTCGACAAGTGGGGCTACGGCCTGAGCAGCGTGCGTTTCATCTGCGGCACGCAGACGCTGCACAAAACGCTCGAGGCCCGCATCAGCGAATTCATGGGCACCGCCGACACAATTCTTTACGGCTCGTGCTTCGACGCTAACGGCGGGCTCTTTGAAACTCTGCTTGGGCCCGATGACGCCATCATCAGCGACGAGCTGAACCACGCCAGTATCATCGACGGCGTGCGTCTGTGCAAAGCGAAACGCTTCCGCTACAAAAACTCCGATATGGCTGACCTCGAGGCCAAACTCGCCGAAGCCTCCGGCTCGCGGATGCGACTGATCGCCACCGATGGCGTGTTCTCGATGGATGGCACGACCGCAAATCTGCCGGGCATCTGCGACCTTGCGGAGAAGTACGACGCAGCCGTCATGGTCGACGACTCGCACGCGACGGGCTTTTTCGGCCCGACCGGACGAGGCACACCGGAATACCACGGCGTCGCCGACCGCATCGACATCGTCACCAGCACGCTGGGCAAAGCCCTCGGCGGAGCATCGGGCGGGTTCACGACGGGGCGGAAGGAAGTCATCGACCTGCTGCGACAACGAAGCAGGCCCTACCTGTTCTCCAACACCCTCTCGCCGGTCATCGCGGCGACCTCGTTGGTCGTGCTGGAGATACTTTCAGAGTCTACGGCCCTTCGAGACAAGCTCGAGGCCAACACCAGGTACTTCCGCAAGGGCATGGTCGAACGAGGCTTCGACATCCCCGCAGGAGATCACCCGATCGTCCCGATAATGCTAGGCGACGCGGTGCTGGCGACAAAGATGGCGGACATGATGCTCGATAAGGGCGTGTACGTGGTTGGCTTCAGCTACCCGGTGGTGCCAAAGGGCAAGGCCCGCATTCGCGTGCAGATATCCGCCGCCCACAGCACCGCAAACCTGGACCTGGCCATGAACGCCTTCGCTGATGTCCGCGATGCCTGCAAAAATTGATACTGACTGACTTTCACAAAAAAATTGCCAGTCGGGCTGACCACGTTGGAGTAAGAAGGAGTTACCAGTGCCCCGCAAGACAGCTTTACACGACCGCCACGTAGCACTTGGCGGCAAGATCGTCGATTTCGCTGGCTGGCTTCTGCCGGTTCAGTACGAAAGCATTCTCAGCGAGCACCAGCAGTGCCGGAGTTCGGCTGTCGTATTCGACACGGGTCACATGGGCCAGTTCCTGCTGACCGGACCGGCCACGACAGAGCAACTCGGGAAGATATGCACCCAAGACCCCGCCGCAATAAAAATCGGGCGGTGCAAATATGGTTTTCTGCTGAACGAAAAAGGCGGCGTGCTTGACGACACAATCCTCATGCGCCTGGCCGAGGACAAGTTCCTGCTGGTCGTCAACGCCGGCCCGCTTGATGGCGACCTGCAATGGATTCAAGCGAACCTTGCGGGCGCGGCGGGCGTCGAGCTGGTTAACCGCTCGGCCGACGGCTGGAGCAAGGTGGACCTCCAGGGTCCACGCGCCGCCGAAGTGCTCGCGCCGATGGTCGATATCGACCTGCATCAGTTACGGTACTTCGGTGTCACCGAGGCTATCTGCTGTGGACGAAAGTTCGTCCTAAGCCGAACCGGTTACACGGGCGAACTCGGCTACGAGATCATGGCCCCCGCCGACGACTTGGTGTGCATCTTCGACCACCTGATGGAATCACCGATAGTCACGCCGGCAGGCCTGGGCTCACGGGACTCGCTTCGCCTGGAGATGTGCTACCCGCTCTACGGCCACGACCTTAACCCGCAAAGAACACCCGTCGAGGCGGACCTCGGTGTATTCGTAAAATCGCAACGGGCGTTCATCGGATCCGAGGTGGTGCGTGGGCAAATCGCGGCTGGGACGGCGCAGAAACTGATCGCCTTCCGAAGCGATTCGCGGCGCCGGGCCAATCCGGACAACACTATCCTCCATACCGGCCAAACGGTCGGTACGGTCACCAGCGCTGCATTTTCGCCAAGCTTGAAAGTATCGGTGGGAATGGGATATGTTGACGCGTCTCTGGCCAAAACCGGGCAGGAGCTTGTCGTGGACACCGGGCGAGTCGAACTGCCGGTGGTCGTCTGCGAGAAGCCCCTGTACACCGATGGCACGTGCCGGGCCAGTGTGTGACGCAAACAAAAGAAGTGGGGTTCGCCGCAGGAGCCGCAGAAACCGTCGAGAAGGGACTTGTGAAACCTTTTCTTCGCGTCCCCCGCGTTGAGAATATCTTAGAAAGCAAGGAGCGTTTTGAATGGTACCGAATGACCTGTCTTACACGAAAGAGCACGAGTGGATCCGCATCGAAGGCACGACCGGGACCGTGGGAGTAAGCGACCACGCTCAGCACGCCCTCGGCGACCTCACGTTCGTCGAACTGCCCGAAGTCGGACAGAAATTGGCTAAGGGCGACGAGGCCTGCGCGATCGAGTCGTCAAAGGCGGCAGCGAGCATCTACGCACCCGTCACCGGCAAGGTCGTGGAGATCAACGGCGACCTCGATGACGACCCCGGCCTGGTCAACTCCGACTGCTACGGCAAGGGGTGGTTCTACAAGATCGAGGTTTCCGACCCAGCCGAGGCCAACTCGCTTATGAACGCCGAAGCTTATGAGAAGCTCCTGGGCGAAGAGGAGAACTGATGCCCTTCATTGCGAACACTCCGGCCCAGCAGCGGCAGATGCTCGATGCCATCGGCGTTAAGAACGTCGACGACCTGTTCGCCGACATCCCGCCGGAACTACTCTGCGGCGAGTTGGACATTCAGCCGGGCATGACCGAACAGGAGATCCGAAGTCGAATTTCCGCCCTGGCCGACAAGAACATCACCGGCCAGACCAGCTTTTTGGGCGGCGGTTTCTACGACCATTTCATCCCGGCTGCCCAGGAAGCATTGGTCTCCCGCAGCGAGTTCTACACCGCGTACACGCCCTATCAGCCGGAAGTGTCGCAGGGAACGCTCCAGGCGATTTACGAATTCCAGTCCGCCATCTGTCGCCTGACGGACATGGATGTCGCCAACGCATCCCTCTACGACGGTGGCACGGCCGTGTACGAGGCGATCATGATGGCCCTGCGAATCACCCACCGCCGGCAGGTGATCGTGGACGACTCGGTCAACCCGATCTACCGCAAGATGGTCCGCTCGTACACAACCAACTTGGGCATCGAGTTGATCGAGACCACCTCCAGCGACGGCCTGCCGAACCGCGATGAGATCGCCAGCCGCATCAGCGACGACACTGCCGCGGTAATCGTCCAGACCCCCAACTTTTTCGGCTGCATCGACGACGTATCGGACATTTCCGAGATGGTCCACGCACGTGGCGGGCTGCTGATCGTATCGGGCTACCCGATAGCGATGGGCCTGCTCAAACCGCCCGGCCAGATGGGCGCGGACATCGTCATCGGCGAGGGCCAGAGCCTGGGCATGCCCGTCTCGTTTGGCGGGCCTTACCTCGGCTTCATGGCGACACGAACCAAGCACGTCCGCAAAATGCCCGGGCGAGTCGTCGGCCGAACGCTCGACGCCAACGGCAAAGAGGGCTTCGTACTGACACTCCAGGCCCGCGAGCAACACATCCGCCGCGAGAAAGCCACCAGCAACATCTGCACAAACGAAGGCCTATGCGCCCTGACGGCCATTGTGTACATGAGCCTCATGGGCAAGCAGGGCCTGCGCGAGGTCGCCAGCGTTTGCGCCGACCGGGGCGACTACGCCCGCCAGCGTCTGCTGGCAGTGCCAGGCGTGACCATGCGGTTCCCCAATCGGTGGTACTTCAACGAGTTCGTCATCAGCCTGCCAATCGCCGCCGAGAAGGTCATACGAAGCCTCTTCACACGAGGCATCGCCGCCGGCTTCCCCTTGGGCAGATACTGGCCCGAAATGAACAACTGCCTGCTCGTGGCGGTCACGGAAAAGCGAACCAAGGAAGACATCGACTTCCTCGCACACGCCCTGGAGGTGATCCTTTGAAAACGATCTTTGATAAATCAATCCCCGGGCGGCGAGCGGTGAGAATAGTCCCCAATGGCACCGAAATCGCCACGCCCATCAAGGCTGAACTGCTGCGGGCCGAACCGCCCGAACTGCCCGAACTGGGCGAGTTGGATGTGGTTCGACACTTCACCGCGCTTAGCACACAGAACTTCGGCGTCGACACGGGCTTCTACCCCCTTGGCTCGTGTACGATGAAATACAATCCAAAAGCCACCGAACGCGTCGCCCACTATCCGGGCTTCGCGTACCTCCATCCGCTCATACCCCAGCTTCCCGGCGGGGTGATGATGGTCCAGGGCGCACTGGCGGTGCTTTATAAAATGGACCGCCTGCTGTCGGAAATCTGCGGCATGGCGGCCTTCACAATGCAGCCGCTGGCCGGGGCGCACGGCGAGCTGACCGGCGCTATGACAATCGCGGCCTACCACCGCAAGCGCGGCAACAAGAAGACCACCATCCTCATCCCCGACAGTGGGCACGGCACTAACCCCGCCAGCGCCTCAATCGCCGGCTTCAAGGTCCGCGCCATCCCGTCCGACGAGAACGGCGTAGTGTGCCTCGAGGAGATAAAGAAAGTCTTGGACGACAAGGTCGCCGGGCTAATGCTCACCTGCCCGAACACGCTGGGCCTCTTCAACCCGAAGGTCCGGGAAATCGCCGACCTCATTCACAGTGTGGACGGACTAATGTACTGCGACGGCGCGAACTTCAACGCCCTTCTCGGCCGGTGTCGGCCTGGAGATGTGGGCTTCGACATAATGCACGTAAACCTGCACAAGACATTCGCCACGCCTCACGGCGGCGGCGGGCCAGGCTCGGGACCTGTCGGCGTCGTCGAGAAGCTCGTGGAGTTCCTGCCGACGTCCATCGTTTGCGAGCGGCCTGACGGTTCGTACTACCTCGACTACGACCGCCCGCACTCGATCGGCTACATCGCACCGTTCTACGGCAACTTCGCAATTATCCTTCGGGCCTACGCATACCTTCTCATGCTCGGCAAGGAAGGCCTGGGGAGAGTGAGCGGCAACGCGGTGCTCAACGCAAACTACATTCGCGTAAAGCTCAAAGAGCGATACGACCTGCCCCACGATCGCATCTG
>CAZMBZ010000136.1:0-13156 GCA_964564285.1 uncultured Planctomycetaceae bacterium
ATGATCTTCTCGCCATTTGTACCGTCATCCGTCATGATCGCAAGATCTGCGCTTTGTTTCACAGAGAGTCGCGTTGACAAATGACGGAGCCCTCGGGTGTGGAAAGTGCCGCGAAGGCTGTCGAATTCCGGCAAAAGTCTTGCTACCCCATAAAAGCGAGCGATGAATGGTAGATTGTAAAGCCTTCTTAGAACGCTTCCAATAAGAACCGCGTCTGCCTCGGCTGCATAAATAACATCGAATCTCTCTCCCCGCCGGCACATTTTAGCGACCTGCCTGATGCAGTGAAAGCCGAAAAGGATCAGTTGACGTAGACGATTCAACCGATTCCTCCCGAGTAGGTCGGGCAGAGGCAGACGGGGACAAATTACGGTGAGGTTCGGATGCAAAGGAAAGTCCTTTGGCGAGAAGCTTGTAACCTCCGAATGTGCTAGGAAGGTCACTTTATGTCCGTTACGCGCAAAATACGTTGGCGTCAAATACGCGACTTGCATTCCGTGTTTATCGAACCCAACATATGATATCATCAGTATATTCATGCCTGCGGCCCAATCCCGTTTGGTATTCGTTGATATTCCCTCAAGCCAGCAGAAGGCTCGTCTGGCTTTTCCGAGACCGCCTTAATCACCGTCGCGGGAACACCGGCGACAACAGAGCCAGCCGCGAAGCTCTTTGTGACGACGGCACCTGCCCCCACCACGACACGATCACCAAGTTCCACGCCTGGCAAGATCACGGCATTGGCACCGACCCAACAGTCTTTTCCGATGCGTATGGCTGGCGAGTCCTCCGATCGTTCGTAGTCTTCGAGAACGTGGTTTGCCGAGATTATTTTGACCCCAGGCGCAAAGATGGTGCCTTTGCCAATTTCAACGCCGTTCCATCCCTGGACATAGCACCCCCCGCTGACGGCGAACGATGCTTCAACGTCCTTGCCGATATTGACCTTGCCGACAACTCGTGATGTGAAGTGAACCATCCAAGGCACATTTCCGTTGACCCGGATAATTCGCTGAACCAGGAAATTGATAAAGAACAGACCCGGCGGGATTGGCCGAGTCAATCGGCCCAAAGCCCGCCACGGCCATAGCCATGGCCGCCACCGCGCGGATTTGGGCGGGCGAGTCGCCCGCATTCTGTCTAGTTTCATAATCAGCGCACCCCGTGAAGCAGCGCCACCGCACGCCGCCAGAGCGGTTTCACTCGCAGCAACCGGGCTTTGAGCATTAGAGCGCCCACCAACAGCGCATATAGCGGAGCAGTTACGCCGAGCCTGGCTGCGGGTGGCAGGCTGGGCAGTAAAAATGTCGGGAGGCAGGCAATGCAAGCGATGGTCGAGATAACAGCGATCAGCAGAAAGGTTTTCGCTGGCAGCACGTTCGTGAATCCAGCGCCATACTGGCGGCCGATAATGTGCATGTTATAGGGAACGCTCCACATGTAGACTGTGGCGATCCCGGCGAGTGCCGCGCCGATATAGCCCAACCAATAGACAAACAAGATGCATAACATGACGTTAAAGCCCAACTCGATCGCCGTGCGATAGAGGATCAAGTGAGTCTTCCCGGCAGCCATGAACATCGCGCCGAATGTTACCACCCGAATCGGCATAAGAAGGAGATAGAGTCGGAACGGCAGAGCGCTTGCCGCGTACTTGGAGGAGTAGAGCACCGTCATGGCTTCCGGGGCCATGCAGAAGAAAAAGCATGTTAGCGGCAGCAGGATGAGCGCTGCCTTGACGGCACCCCTCTTCCAGAGGGCCAGGGCTTCCGTATTGTTGCCTTCGGCGCGCAGGCGTCGGATATCCGGCAGCAGCACGGCCGTGATGGAGCCGGTTACGACACCAACGAGTGGAATCTGCATGGCGCCGTTGGCGTAGATGGCGAAGTCTTGGGCGCTGCACATTGAGGCGACTATGACCTTGTCGAGAGACGCCGTGACGGTTCCTATCGCAACGGCCAGGCCCAGCGGGACGGCGAACTTCGTTTGTTGCCACATGCCGGAAGCTTTGGGCAACGACGTTTGCCCGCCCCGCGTTGCCCGGATCATCAGCCAGATGGCCGGGACGAGCACGACGCCGGCGGCGGCGACGTTGGCGATTATCGGGGCAGAGGCGTTGCGCCAGAGCAGGACAGCGCCGATGATCAGGCCGCCGGTGACAAGGCGGCTGAGCACGTTGTAAACGGCGACAGCTTTTACATGTCCGCGGGCCATGAGGCAGGCGCCCAGGCCCATGGCGGGCATTATCAGCACCGGGTACGGGGCGAAGAGCATGAGGGTGCGTTCGAGGTCGGGGTTGTTGAACCGCATGGCCAGGAGCTTGCCGCCACCGGCCAGGAGGAAGACCGAGAAGATCAGGCCCATGCCGGTGAGCATAAGCATGTTCTCGAGGAGGACCGCACGGGGGCGGCGATGCTCGGTCGGGAGGAAGTAGTACAGCGCCTGCGGCAGGCCCATGGTCAGCAGCGGGACAGCGAAGAAGAAGGCCAGGATGGTCTGCCGGTACGTGGCGTAGTCGTTAACGGTAAGCACGCGGGCCAGTACGGCCAGGCTGCCCATGCTAACCAAGGTGGTCAGGAATGAACCTGACGCAAGGATCATGACCTTGAGAGACCTGGACTGCGTCCGCCCGGGCGGGAGCGCCGCTACGGTCTCAACGTCTTCCTGTGTTGTTACCGCGTCAGTCATATTTCCGCAGGCCGGTCATTTCGAGAAGGACGTGGGTGACGAATTTTGGTGCTTCCAGGAGGTCTCTTCGCCAGAGTTTTTTGGGTTCGCAGGCGAGTCGCCAGAGCCATTCGAGGCCGTGGTTGCCGATCCAGTCGGGGACTCGTTTTACGGTACCGCTGAGGAACTTGAAGGCTGCGCCGACACCGGCGGCGACGGGGACTTTCAGGAGGTGGCGGTGCTGGTAGATCCATCGGTCCTGTTTGGGCAGGCCCAGGCCGACCCATAGCATGTCCGGGCGGGCGTCGTTGATCATTCGCATGATGGCGTCATCCTGCTCGGGCGAGACGGGGCCGAACGGCGGGGAGAACATGCCGGCGACCTTGTGGCCGGGGTAGAGTTGCTCGACGTTCTGGCGTAGGAGGCCGAGTGTTTCGTCGGTATCGCCGTAGAAGAAGCTGCTGTAGCCCTTTTTGTCGGCCAGTTCGAAGAATGCCTTCATGATTTCGGCGCCTGGGGTTCGCGTGGCGTTCTTGAAGCCGCGTCGGCGGGCGACCCAGACCGGTGCGATGCCGTCTGGTACCCAGAGGTCGGCGGAGTTGAGGATGGCCTTGAAGTCCGGGTGCTTGTGGGCTTCCCACAGGCCATGAAAGCCGGTGACGACGACTCGTCGGCAGGCGCCGTCTGGCTCTTGAATCCAGCCGTCGATGAGGGAAGCGACCTCTGGCAGGTTCACCATGTGAACGCGTGAGCCAAGTACTTTGACGAATGGCATTTCGGTAGCGATCATGTGGTTGGGTCTCCCGGCCGGGCTATGGACCCGGGGGGCAGGGGTGGATAAATTATAATTCTGCTAATTCTTCGTATGGCCGATGGCCGACATGGGTAAAATGATAGGGAGAGGCCACCTTCAAGCGGCCCCTCCCCTTGGACGACGTCGCGGAGGGTTAGGCTGGCCCGGGTGAACCTCGCGAAGGTCCGGGATGCCACACGACGCTGCCAGTTTTGCTGACATGGTGAGTTCTCGCGAGCTGCCGGCCGTAACGTCCGGGCCGGCGGTGATGGTTTTCATATTGTTCATATTTTTGATGTTTTGGGGCATACTTGGGCGTTCGCCTCCGGGGTCGCACGGCCAGAGGGCGTGGGTTTGGAACGTGCTAAAGGGCACCCTCTGCCACATTCTCGCGTTGCACATAAGTTTCTTTCTGGAGGCTACCTGGACATCGCAATCTGGACTGCGGACGTCCGGCCTCGAAACCCCTTGGATGCCCTTGAGAAACTGGATTGCCGGACTCCAGAATAGGGTGTATACTGTATATGGATGGCAGGTTGACCTGCAAACTTGCGAATAAGCTATACACAGCGGCACCGACAAGGGTTAGGCGAAAACGGGCAATGGCATTAACGTCAAGGTCCGGGATGCCCGGTGCCGCTGTGCCTTGTATATGAAGATGCTTGGCCCACTCCAGTGATGCCGACGTGCCCCACCAAGGCGCTTGGCGACAGCGGCCGGGGGTATCGGGCCAACCTTAGCTCACTGTGCCTTCCTGGAGATTCTGAACAGGGGTCCGGTGAACAACCCATCCTCCTGGCCAGGATATTCATCCGGCCCGGCCAGCTCATAGGAAACGCCGGTGGCCTGGGAGTCGACGGTCGGCAAGAGGCTGGCGGGGCCGTTCTCATCCATAAGTCGGCCGAAGAAGGTGGCCCGCCTGGCGACGGACTCGATAGACCCGTTTGCTACCGCGTCCAGCCGGGCCTGCATGTTCGCCCCGGCCCGCCGGTCGAGCACAGGCAGCATGATGGTGACGGTCCTGGATACATCGATGTCCTCAGGCCGATGCCAGACAAGCGTCCGGCCTGTGCCGTCCCTGCCTGAAAGCCGGAGGGTGTACCTTGCAAAACCGAGCTTCCTGGCTGCTTCGCAGGTGGCGGTCCACCACTGGTCAAATGTGCTTGCGGCACGCACGGCCAGTTGAGCCTGCTCGAACACGAGCCGCTGCTCGTAGGCTTCGTGTGTGATGGCCCGCGTGTGTCGCAACTTGACGAGTGTCTCGCGGAGTCGCACGGCCCCGGCGGCACGGAAGACCAGAACCAGAAGCGTCACGACCAGGACAAAGATTGCGAAGGCCACCTCGCCCCGTACGAAGACCATGAACAGGCCCAGCCCGGCCGCGATCAACGTCACGAAGTAAACCAGGATGGCAACCTGGTGCTGACGCAGGCCGCCGTCCAGCAGGCGATGGTGGATGTGCCCTCGGTCCGGGGAGAACAGCCCCCGGCGCTCCAGGCCCCTCCTCAACATGCTGAAGAGCGTATCGAAGATGGGCACGCCCATGGCCAGGAATGGCACGGCCAGGCCGACCAGCGTGGCGGCCTTGTGAGCACACTGCACACTCGCCGAGGCCAGTACGAATCCAAGGAACAGGCTGCCGCAATCGCCCATGAAGATGCGGGCGGGGTTGAAATTCAGGAACAGGAATCCCAGCAGGCTGCCCAGTATCCCCAGCATCAGGATAGCCATGACCGCCTGGCCGGTATACAACGCGAAAGCCGCGATAACCATGCATGTCACCATCGAGATCCCCGCCGCCAGGCCGTCCAGGCCGTCGATGAGGTTCATGGCGTTGGTGATGCCGACAATCCACAGCATGGTCAGGGGCCAGGACACCCAGCCAAGGTTCAGGACATAATCGCCGCCCATGGCGAAGGACTCGATGCGCACGCCCGCTGCGCAGACTCCCGCGGCAGCCAGAAGCTGTGCGACGAACTTGGTGCGTGCCCTGAGACCTCGAATGTCGTCCACAATGCCCACCGAGAACATGAACAGCCCGCCGGCCAGGATCATGATGAGCTGGGTCTGGCACTGCCGGGCCGCCGCGCCGACGACGTTGTCCAATCCCAGGACAGGCAGGACCATCACGAAAGCCGCGAACACGATGGCCGCCCCGCCCACCCGCGGTATGGCGGATGCGTGAACCTTCCGCTCGCCGGGCTGATCCAGGATCTGCATCGCCCTGGCCAACCTGGTTACCAGAGCTGTAGCCAGTATCGCCACGAGCATGGCACCCAAGAACACGACTTCGTATGTTTTGTATCCGCTGAGCATAGCGTCAGTCGATGGGTTCCAAGAGATCCAGGTCAATCTCGACAGAGGCCCCCTGGCCAAGGATGCTGACCTCCAGCACCAGCCGGGCCAGCTTGTTTCGCTGAACGACAACCCCCTCCATGCCCTCCAGCGGCCCGGCCGTCACGCGACAGCGGCGCCCAACCGCGGCGAAGGGGTAGGGGTCAACTTGCACCTCGCCCGAAATCACCTTTTGGATGGCGCAGATCTCCGACCGGAAGCGGTCCTGGTCCTTCACCTCGATGGTCTGGCAGAGCCGGCCGGTGGTCATGGCGGCGTACCGCTGCTCGGGCGTGCCGGCGAAGAACACGTACGAAGTAAAAAGGGGCATCTGCACGCGGCGTTTCCTGCCGCCCGAGATCGTCACCTTCTCCCTGAGCGGCAGGAAGTAGCCAATCCCACGGTTCAACAGGTCCCAGGCAAAGGCCTTCTCGAACCGGGCCTTGGTGTGGCCTACCCACCATGGGCCTTCGATACTCGTGAGGCTCTCTATGCACGGAGCGACCATTGGCGGATTGTCAGTGAATTTCAGCATTTGTCTGGATGCGATATGCGCGTACTTCGTCCCCGTCGGTGCACCCGACGATTTGCTCTGGGAATCCCTGCCACTCCCACTCAGCCTCCTTGCTGAGAGAACCGCCGACGGGTCCGCTACTTCGCCGCGGCGCCGTCGGATGGCACCGAGACCGCCACTACTTCTCCATTGCCGTCGCCGTTACCGTCGCCATTGTGACCCGGATAGTACCCCGGGTAGTACCTTTGGTGCTTTCGGGGCTTGCGCAGGTCGTTGACGACCGCGCCCAGCACCCGGGCTCCGACGCCCAGCAGGCCCTCGATCGAATGGTGCGCCAAGTCGCGGCTGGATCGACCGGCCCGGACCACCAGAATCGTCCCGTCGCACACCGCGGCCAGCACCAGCGAATCGGTCGCCAGCATCACCGGGGGAGAGTCGACCAGAACCGCGTCGTAGGAGCGTCCAAGCCCGCTCATCAGCCCGAGGAATTCCTGCGTATTGAAGCACTCTGGCGGGATGCCTTTCAGATGGCCGGCAGGCAGGACGTCCGGGCCGCCATTGTCGGACCGGCAGATCGCATCATCGACTCCGGCAAGACCGCCGAGAAGACCGGCCAGGCCCACGTCATTGGGGACCTGGAATATCTCGTGTTGGTGAGGACTACGCAGGTCGGCATCGACCACCAGGACCCGGTGCCCGGCCTGGGCCATGAGGATGGCCAGGTTGCTGACAAGCGTGCTCTTTCCTTCCCCGGCCATCGGGCTTGTTACGAGGATCTTCCGGGCGCCCGATGCGTACGACCCGAAATGCAGGATCGTTTGGATCGCGCGATAGGCCTCGACGACCGGCGTCGATGGAGAATCCAAGACCATGCGCCCCAGTTCCTGCCCGGCCTTTACCGACTTGACCCGCGGCAGGACGCCAAGCACGGGCACGCCAAGCCTGTGAGGCACCTCTTCGGCCGAGACAAGGCGTTTGTCCATCGAGTTGCGCAGCATGGCCAGTCCCACGCCCACCAGAAGGCCCAGCACCAGCGCAATCGCGGCTACTCTCGTTCCTTTGGGCTTGAACTTGGAGTTCGGCCGGACCGCAGGCTCGAGCACGCTGATATTCAGCGCGCCGACATCCTCGGTCACGTTGAGTTCGCGTATCCTCTGGTCGACTACCTCGGCAAGCTTGGTCGCCTTCTGCCAGGCGTTCTCCAGCCCCTCGTAGTCGGCCATGTTGGTGTTGAGCCCGGTTGCGACCTCGAGTTGTTCTTCATAAGCGGACTTGGTCCGCTCGTATTTTTCCCGGGTGGCCTCATACTGTCGCTTGGTAATCGCAAGCTGTGTGGCGCCAAAGGCTTTCTCTTGCTCCTGGATCTTGGTCTTCAGGGCATCAATTCGCTCCTCCAGGGCGCCAATTTGCTTCTCCAGGGCGTCAATTCGCTCCTGTAGGACGTCAATTCGCTCTCCGATGATCTTGTAGTTTGGATGGCTCTCCTGATAGTGCTGTTGCTGCAACTCCATCGCTTTACGGTCGGCCTCCAGCGCGGCAAGGTTGGCCTGCAGCATGGTAAGGTTGGCCTGCAGCGGCGATGTCTCATCCCGCGGGGAGACGAAGACCCCGCCCATAGCCGCCCTCCTGATTTCGAAGAACTGGCGGATCTTGGCCGGATCGTCCTTCATGGACATGACGCTTTGGTACTCCGAATTGGCGTCAATCGACTGAAGCTCAGCCTCGGTCAGTGCCTCGCTGAGCCGGTCCAGCTTTATGACGATGGTGCTGCCCTTTTCGCCCCGGAAGCCCAACTCAGGATGCCCTCCCTTGAACGTCAGCAGCGCCTTCAAAGATTCCTCGACATCGCTATCCCGCTTGCGTTTTTCCTTCTGGAGGATCCCCAGGACCTCTGCGGCCGTGTTCTTTTTGCGGCTCGACTGGTTCGCCACGTAGGCATCCACCACCGCGTTGGTGACCGCGGCCGTGTCCTCGGGATAATAGGACTCAAAGGTAACTGTGACCAGATCGTCACTCTTGCCCGGAACCACGCTCAGTCCCCCGACCAACACGGAAAGCGCGCTCTCTGTGCCGGCAAAGGTCCGCATATCCTTGATTCCTGGGCTGTCCAGGGCGGCCCTCCGGATGGGGCCCGAACGCATGATCTGGCACTCGGTGTTGAGATAGTTGCCCGAGGCTCGGCCGCCCTCGTCGGACGACATGATCCTCGGGCCGCTCTGCCGGATGTAAATCCGCGAACTGCTGCGGAACATCGGCCTGGCCATCTGCAGGTATCCATATTGGCCGGCCATGATGTATGCATACGCGCCACCAACACTCAGAAGCAGGCAGCCCAGGATGATCAGCCGGCGGCGCCAGAGGATATGGAGCAGACCACTTCCCGGTGCATGGGCCATCACCGGCGCAGGCATGCCAACGGCACGATGCGCCGCACCGGCATCGGGTACCTGAATCTCGCTTCGCCTTGGAAAGTCTAGTTCGCCTGCCATGCCGATTCCCTCGATGCGGCTACCTGTTGGCTGGTACGAATTCCGTATGAGCTACTGAAGCCCTTGCAGTACCTCCCCTGCGTATTAGACGTCGCGCTGGACCCTATCTTGGCGATCCGGTTTTCCATCTCGCTGAGACACTTGCCGAGGACGTCGGTCTTATCGTGAAGAGGAACCCAGATATTCCCATCATCGCCGACGCGGCGCAGCAAGACTCCGCTGGAGCCTTCGACGAGACTGCTGGAAAGCGGGTCAAGAACGGGCAGGCGAGCAGAAAGCATATTCCCCGGAACAACCCGGTAGGTACCGACGGGAGTCTTGGCCCTGACCAAAACGGCCAGATCGACCTCAAACTCAACGGGGCCCGCCATCTGGAACTTCTCGAGGTCCTGCGCGACTGGCTTGTTCATGCTGCAGCCGGCCGCCCACGGCAATATCAGCGCCAAGCGCAGGCACCTTCCTTCAGCCGATGTAGGTACATTGGCAAGGTTCACAAGACTCTCCACTTTCCGAACTCGCCACCAACCCTTAGGTGGTTAAGCTCGAAGGCTGCATTGAACCATCAAACGACATTCGACGCGCCCGACCGACGACCGCGCCCACAGGTCGCATCCTTCCGAAGGTTCCGGCCTGCGCATACCTCTTTTTTCGTCCCCGTCGATAAACCGGCCAGACCGGGCCAACAACCCCGGTCAACCTGTCGACTCACACCCAGATCAAACCGCGAGCCGCCTGCCAAGGACTTCCGCCGCAAAAAAACTTGCTACGTCGACAAATCTTGTCGCCGATACGCTATAATTCACAAAGATATCATAATCGACGACCTCACTGATGATGTTGCCTGCGGCAAATCCGAGCCGTCCGGTCAAGATAGCTATATGTTCTGCCGCTTTGTTTTGTATCGCGAGCAACAACACAAGCGCACTATGCTTTGCCTGCAAGAATCACGAATAATGTGGCCTCCTGCCGAAATGCTAGAGGGTAGCCAACGGATACGTATCCACACATTCGCCGGTTGACAACCCGCACGATCCCTTAGTTCCGATATGCACGTTTGGAAGCGAAGCGAGCGCCTCCCTCGTGAATCTATGAGACAATTCACTTGTGCCAGAGAGTATATGGCATTTATTGGATTCCATCAACACAATAACACGCCAAGACACAAACTTTCTGCAATTAAGTTCAGTTTGGCTCTGACTATAAGGTAATCACCTTATGTCTAATTGGGGGCTTTCCCTTAGACAGCCGAAGATGCCACCGCCAACGCCCTTCGACGTACCAACAATGAGTGACACCTTTTCCGAAGCATACCCAGACTGAGCACCTATTGACTGCATGGCGAGGACTTATGTGTCAATCCCGTCGTGCCAGCCAGCTGGTGGCGCCCCGGGAACAGTTCGCCGCAATTGAGATTGGTGTTCATGTGGAGCAACCGGTCATGAATCACTGCTCTGCAACTCCGCGTGCTGTCGAACGTCTTCTGTTTCTTGCAAGGTGTGAGGATGGCCCCGTGGATTTGTATTCCCCAGGTTCGACATGTGCTGCGACCAACTTTCCCGCCTCCTCGTGCCCTCTATCGCAAGTTGGCGTTAGCCTGAATATGTTCGGGTAGACCTCCACTGCCGCAGGCCAGCAGGCATGTGAGATCTCCTCTGCTATGACTATCGCCGGGGGATTCGCCAAGCCTTTTGATCCAATTTTCGCGAACAGGCCCAGCCACCATTCCTGTGAGCTATGGTGGCCCTCTTTCGTAACAATCAACTCTTTCCTGTCATCGGCCGTAATGCCCATCAGGAGGAGGATACATCGCTCTCTGGGGTCCGCGTTATCCGGGTTGCCGTCCATGGAAACCGCATCAGCAAGAACCTTAAGATAACGCATGTCATGGGTGCACACAGTCTTCCCACTTCTTTGTTTGCTCTTGCCATATCGCCCTGAGCCGGGAAAGACTTGCTGGGATAAGCGCCGCGGCCTGAGGTCCAAGCAGTGCCCGAAGAGCCAGGACGAGATTTCCGATAATCATGCCCTTGAGGTACAGCCAGGGGACCATCTTGTCCAGACCGTGGGTCCGGCGAAGATGCGGCGGCAGTATCTCGCTACAGAATCTGACACGTCTGCTGCCCTTGGTTGGGTACTTCTGGACCACGCGCGGCCGGCGACTTCGAACTGGCCCAATGCCTGTTTGTATATACCGCTCAGGAAGGTACCCGTTCCGCACAACAAGCCGATTCCCTCGGTAGTTATGTAAGTGGACGTGGGCCTGAACGTACTCATCTGCCTCGTTATCGAGTACTGCCGCACACAGTCGTGCGGTACCCTCTCTCAATATCTCCGCAAGGACAGTCTGCGCGTCGATATGACTATTGGCTTCAAGGTGCCACGGTCTCTCCCTATAGGGTTAATCCTGTACTTCACGCACTGCCTAAGCAGAAGCTACATGATCGAGATCGAGGCAATCAGATTCGTGTTGCTTTATGCTATGGAATCTCCTCCGCACGGCGTCAGCATGTCTATGACATATGTGCCAGCCATTTCATCCCATACGGCCGGAGCAGACATTATGGACACGGAAAAGAGTGCGCAGCGCGGATCGTGGGTACCTGTGGTCTGAGCACTGGCAGAAGCTACGCAAGAAGATCTTGGCCTCCGCTAAAAAGATGTGTCAGCGTTGCGGATCACTGGCAGCTTTGGAGGTCCACCACAAGACCTACGACAACATGGGGCATGAGCGTGACGACGACTTGCTCGCCGTTTGTCGCGAGTATCACGACAAGATCCATTGGGGACCATTCGATGTCTACCCCCTGGAGTACGTGGAGAACTCGAACAACGACTTGTTAAGTGAGTGCTTGACCTATTGAGCCCGCGGAAGTCTTTCAAACATCGGCCAAAGGAGCCAACAGACCATCACAACACCCCTCGACAACAACCAGTCCCGCACCGAGCAGAATCCGGCCCCGTTTCGCGCGATCGACGGCATCATGTTTTCTCAACTTTACGAACAGCTGGTCATGCTTCGGTTTTCTGACGCGTTGCTCGAATCCGTAGCCTGCGCCATCCCCAGCCCCGTAGGCCTGCAACTCTACGATCCAGCGGACATCGTGCCCGCCAACCTTCATCCGCCCTGCGCCAACCCGAACGATCCGTTCGAGCCAACAGGCCAGCAGACGATCATGTTCGTCGCGAATGCGCGGCCCGTGCAGGACGCGGTAGCCGAAACTCCGCCTGAATCGCCACCCGCCGCCGTGTAATAGGGCATATCCCTCTCCCACTGCTTAATTCCGACCATTATTAAGCTATAAACTAATGCAACGGCAGTTAGCTGCTCGATCAGGCCGAAGACGGCGTTTTCCCGCTTGTTTCAGGCCAACACTGTGCCACCGTGCTCTTCCCGCCCACACCCAGCCCTTGCCCACAGCGCTCGGCCCGTCTGACGAAGGAGATCCTCTATGCAGCGCAGCAGTATGCACAACCAACTCTTCGCCCAACGTGCATGGAGCAGGTTGCGGGCGAGCCGGCCACTTAACCGCATGCACCCATCCGACAAGAAGCGATTTGATGCGGCCAAACAGAGCCGACAAGTACAGGACGGGTTGGCTGAGGCATTCGTCGCGTCCTGTTCGCAGCAAGACCACATGGAACCTGAGCTGCCAACAATACACCAGGAAGGAGAAAGTCAAATGATCAAACTAAACTGTGGCGTAAGCCGCAAAGTTGGCGAGCCCAACTACGGCTCGCGTGATGCCAGCGTGAACGTCGAGCTCGAACTGGAATCTACCGCGGGCCAGGACACCAAGCTCCTGCACGACAAGATCCGCCGGCTGTTCGCCCTGGCGAAATCCTCGGTGGACGAGGAGCTGGGACTGACGTCCATCAACGGGGCTGCGCCGGCGCCCAACCAGGCACCCAATGCACCGATCACCAACCACACCGGCCCTGTCTCCAACGGCAACACCACCAAGCCCGCCACGGATGGTCAGCTCCGGGCGATCTGGGCTATATGCAACCAGCTCGGGATCGACCAGGACGTAGAATCCCAACGGACCTTTCAGCGCCCCGTCTCGCAGCTCACCGTGCCGGAAGCATCCAAACTCATCGACCACCTCAAGCAGGTTCAGGGGGCTTAGGGGCCTCGATGACGCTGTTCGCATCGCCGTGGTCCTTCCTGCCCCTGGTGTAGCTCAGCCGTAGAAGCATCGAGCACGCATTGCTGATTCACTTCCTCCGCGTACGCGGAGGCCGGTTTCGTCTTTCTCTGAGACCGCCGCCTCCAGACGCGGGGGTACTCTGCGCACAGGGCGCAGGCATGGCGATCTCCATCCCATCCCCTGAAGGAGACCGTCAGATGATCGCGATCGC
>CAZMBZ010000137.1:0-5996 GCA_964564285.1 uncultured Planctomycetaceae bacterium
TGCCACGAGCTTCTCGATCCGTTCAAACTCTGCCTGGCGGACGACCCGTTGGCGAGAATCGCGGTACGAGTAGGCGAAAAGACCGTTTACACTAACATCGACGATCTTATGGCGTTGATCAAGGCGGAGAAGAAGACCCTCCAACCCCCCAGCATTTCTACGGATGTAAACACTTGGTTCCGGAGCAGACTGGCCCGGGCGACCAGCAAGGCGGACAAGGTCAGTCTCTGTCGTGCCGAGTTGAAAGACCCCGCGCGAAAGAACTACTTCCGACAGATGGCGGCAATGGATTACCTGGTCGAAGCCCTCGGCCTGGACGCAACCGATGATATCGTTGCTCTTGTGGGACATGACTATTGGCGTGTGCGACGGCACGCACAAGAGCAGGCCGCAAAACTTGCCGCCAACGGTGGGGCAAATCGCTTAATCCAACGGTTCGCAAAGGCCAACGGTAAGACCGCCGCCGGTATCCTTGCCGTGCTCGCCTCAGGCCGCTGCAAGGCCGGCCTCAAACTCGCTCAACAGGCCCTTGGGCACGAGGACCCCATCGTCCGCAAAGCGGCGGTCCAGGCCGTTTTCGCACTCGGCGGCAAGGAATTACTGAACCAGGTCTTCACCTTCATGCTCCAGGCAAAGGAACGCGAGGACCTGCGTGGCTGCGAAAAGGCACTCCTGTCGAGGCGCGACGATCCGGAATATGCTCGACGCCTGGGAGACATGGCGATTTTGGCGCTGCCGAAGTGCGGGCCGAAGGTGCGAGATTCACTTTACTGGCTCCTCGCCCAGTTAGGAGGCCAGGACAACATCGCCGTTCTCCGCGGAGCCACCGCCACCAGGGATGACGCCGAATTCCTCGAAATCGTAAATGCCATATCATACTCACCCGACTCGCACGCCTCACAAACGCTGCTGTCGGTGATTAAAGAGAACCTCGGCACGAAGCGAGCGGAAGTTGTCGCCGGAGAGAGTGTCCGACGCATGGTAATTGGCTCAGACGACATCGGTAATTTGTCCAACGAGCAGCAACTCGACTTCGCCGAACCGCTTCTGAAAATGGTGCGTAACCCGAAAATCGTCACCTATCTCGGACACTTGCATTCCGGGCGCAGTGCCCAGGTTCTGCAACGTTGCATGCGTCTTGGCGGAGTGACAAGTATCGCGGCCCAGAGCATCATCGCCGCCACTAAAGGCATGGAGAACGCGCCCAAGGCCGATCGCAAACTCGCCGTGGCTGCCCTGATCGACGCTATCGAATACATCGAAGTCACCCATATTCGCGGTGGCGGGATGGCAAACGACCCCAAATCATATGCCGTATGGAAGGCCCTGTCCGCCCAGGCAGGCAAGAACCTGCTCAACCTTGACAAACCCGGAGAAAACCCGATCCCCGAGTTCGACGATACGGACCTGGATCTGTGATAAAAATCATTGCATGCCCGATGCGTGCCCTCATGCCCTCTACGCCAGGACCGCCAGTACACTGACCCACGCCCTGTGTGGGCTCGCCTTCGTAAGATAAGCCCATGGGACCCTGCCAGAACTCCCGCCGCGTCTTTGGCGGGAGAACGGGCCAGCTATTGCCATTCGTCCCTTGAAACGATACGCTTATGTTGGCTGGTGCCGACGGGCCCGGCATGGATATCAGGAGAAACGCACAATGGCTGAAACACCGACGGACCGCCCGGAGGCGGAGGCTCAAACCGAAGCCGATCTTTCGGCGAGCAAGGTGCTTGTCGTTGACGACAACGACCAGAACATCGAGCTATTGGTTGCCTATCTGGACAGCCTGGCCTGCAAAGTCGTCACGGCCTCGGACGGGCTGGAGGCGCTGGACGAGATCGCCAAGGACTGCCCGGACCTGATCCTGCTGGACATAATGATGCCCCGCATGAGCGGTTATGAACTCTGCCGCAAACTCAAAAGCGACCCGAAAACACGGGAGATTCCCGTGATAATGGTCACCGCGCTGACCGAACTTGCGGACATCGAACAAGGGGTCGAGAGCGGCACGGACGACTTCATCACCAAGCCCGTCAATCGCCTGGAGCTCACCACGCGCGTTAAGAGCCTCTTGCGCGTTCGGCACCTGCGGACGGAACTGGACCGGACGCTTGCGTACCTCAAGGAAGTCGAGAACGGCCCAGCCGGCGAAGATTAGTCGTCACCACAGCGACCTCGCGGGAATCCTCTGCGTAATATGGTTCATAACAGCACCAATACCATTGTTTCAATTGGAGTTCGTGCATGAAATCGCAAACCCGACGATCCGCGTTTGCCGCCGTGATGCTTTTCTTGGCGGCGACTGCCATCCAGGTCGCCGACGCTGCCAACCAGACCAATGCCCCCACCCCGTTGCAGATTACCAGCCGAACGATCACCGACAGCGGCGCCATCGTCGCCAAGCTCGAAAACGGACTCACCGTTATCGTCAAGCCCATGCGGACGGCCCCGGTCGTCAACGTGCGGTCCTACGTGCATGCCGGCGGAATCTACGAAGGGTCCTGGCTCGGCTGCGGGCTTAGCCACCTCTGCGAGCACCTCGTCGCAAAGAGCGAAGGCGATAAGACCGACCCCGAGGCCCCTGCCGGCATGTCCGCCAGCAGGGAGATAAAGTCGGACATCGGCGGACAATCCAACGCCTCGACGTCATCGAACCTGACGCAATACTACATCTCCGCCGCCAGCAGCAAGGCGATGGAGTGCATCGATTTGGTCGGCGCCTGGATGGCCCGTCCGAGCATTACCCGGGCAGATTTCGAGCGCGAGCACGGCGTGGTCCAGCGCGAATTGGAATTGGGCAAGGACGACCCCCGCCGGCAGATGTGGTACGCCCACGCCGCTGACGTTTTCCGGGGCCATCCCGCCGCCGTGCCGGTAATCGGCTACGCGGCGCCTCTGGCCGCCCTGACGTACGACGACGTAATCAAGTACCACGGCATGATGTACGTGCCGCAAAACATGGTTTTCGTGATCGTCGGCGACATCGATGTCGAGGCGGTCCTGGCGCGTACATGCCAAGTGTTCGCCGGCTTCAAAGCCGGGCGAGAGCCTCTCCACACCCTGCCCGAAATCGAACCGCTGGCGGGCGTGATCCGCACCGTCCGAGGCCATGCGACACTCAAGGAAACAATGCAGGAGATGAGCTTCCGCAGCATCGACCTGCTGGACGACGACCTCTACCCGCTTGACGTGCTGGCGACGATCCTCTCGACGGGCCAGAACAGCCGGCTGGTGTCGAAGCTGCTCCGCCAGAAACGGCTTGTTACAAGCGTTTCCGCTAGCTCCTACACGCCGTCCTGGGGAAAGGGCATGTTCAACGTCTCCTTCCGCTGCTCGCCCGACAAGGCCGACGATGTCGAAAAGGCGGTAATGGCGGAATTGACCCTCGCCGCCGATAAGGGCGTAAGCGCCGCCGAGCTCAAGCGAGCCAAACGACAAATGATCGCGACTTTTGTGTACGCACAGCAGTCGGTGGATTCTGTCAGCAAGCGACTCGGCTCGGACTACATAACCACCGGCGACGCGGATTTCTCGCGGAACTATACCAAGCGTATCGAGGCCGTCACCGCCGAGCAGGTCCTCGCCGTGGCGACGAAATACATCACACCAGATCGCATGGCCATCACGCGAATGGTTCCCAACGAGACGCTGTCCGTCGGCGAAGGCAAGTCCGAATCGGCGACGGCGTCCAAGACCCTTACTCTCAAACTGCCCAACGGCCTGCGGGCGGTGCTTACGAGCACTGACGCGGTCGACCTGGTTTCCATGGCCTTCGTCGCCAAGGGCGGACTCATGGTCGAGAACGCGTCGACCAACGGCCTCGGGCAGATGATGGCATCGCTTGCGACCAAGGGCGCCGGTGAGATGTCGGCCGAGCAGATCGCCGAATTCTTCGCCAATGCCGGCGGGTCGATCTCTGGGGCGTGCGGCAACAACTCGGTCTACTGGCAGACGTCGGTGCTGAGCGACAGCTTCGACAAGGCCCTGTCGATCCTGGCCGACGTGGTCCAGCATCCGACCTTCCCACAAGAGGAATTGGAGATACTCCGCCCACGGCAGATCGCCGCCATCGACCGCATCGACGAGGACTGGGCCCCGCAGCTCATGACGTTCTTCCGCAAGGAATTCTTTAAGGGCTCGCCGCTGGGGATGCCCCAGGCCGGCAGTAAGGATGTTGTCGCCAAAGCCACCACACAACAGATTCGCCGGCACCACAAGAAGTACGTCCGTGGCGGCGACAGCGTGCTGGCGATCTTTGGCAACTTCGACGCCGATGCCACAGCCAGGATGGTCCGAAAACTCTTTGCCGACCTGCCAAACGGCAAGGTGGACATCAAGGCCCAGCCGGCACCGAAGGTTAAGGCTTCCGGTGAACTGGCCGTACTGAAGACCGAAAAGCAAATCGGCACCGTCATCGTCGCCGTGCCTGGCATGAAAGTCGACAACGCGGACCGCTTCCCGCTTGCCGTGCTGGACACGATCATCAGCGGATACAGGATGCCCGGAGGCTGGCTCCACTCGGAGCTTCGCGGCAAGCAGTTGGTGTACGTCGTGCATGCATACAACTGGTCCGCTCTGGCGCCGGGCGCGTTCATGACCTACGCCGCCGGAGATCCAGCCAAAACGCCCGAGATACTCCGAATCATCAAGGCCAATCTGCGAAAGGCCTCCACGTACACGCCAACCCAAGCCGAGATCAAGCGAGCCGTCAACGTCATCCTCACCGCCGACCTGCTCGGCAGCCAATCGATGAGTTCGCTTGCAATGACCGCCGCGACCGACGAGTTGTACGGTTTCGGCCACGACTTCCACAACAAACTCGAAAGCATCTACGCCAAGATCACCCCGGCCGACGTGGCGGCCGTGGGAAAGAAGTACCTCTCGGGCGGTTTCTTCACCGCCGTAACGACGCCCGAGCCGGACCTCGTGCAACCCGAGGCAGCCAAACCCTGACCGACCACAACACGACCCCAGAGCAAGGCAAGGATAATGACTGAGAATCAAAAGCCACCCGACCTCCTGGCGATGACAGTTCGGCAGTTCGTCGAGGCATCCGCCTCCAAAGCACCCACGCCGGGCGGAGGCAGCGTCGCCGGGATCGTAGGCGCCCTGGGCGTGGCCTTGGGCGAGATGGCCCTGAACTTCTCGATCGGCAAGAAGAAGTTCGCCGACCACGCCGACGCCCACAAGCATCTGCTGTCGCGTTTTGGCAGGGCACGTGAGATGTTCCAGCAACTGGTCGCCGACGATGTCGCGGCGTTCACCACCTACCAGGAAGCCTCGCGATTAGACGACGGACCGGAGAAAGATGAGGCGATGGATATCGCCACCGCCGCCGCCATCGATGTGCCTCGCGAGACCGCCAAACTCGCCCTTGCCGTACTGAACGACCTGGCGGAACTCGCCGGCATGTGCAACCGATATCTCATCAGCGACCTCGTCGCCGCAGCCGCACTGTGCGAGGCTGTAAGCAGGCTTTGCGACTATAACGTACGCATCAACGTCGGCAACGTTCGCGATCGCGACGCAGCCGAGCAACTGCGCGCCGGTAGCGCAGCCGACCTCGCCGCCGCCGTCGCGTGCCGCCAACACATCGAGTACTCCGTCAAGGAAGTGCTGCCCTAAGCAAATGGCCAAAGAATACAACATTACCCGTACCGCTGGGCTCTGTGCCGCTTGCGAACAACCGCTCGAGCCAGGCCAGGAATTCGTCGCCACCGTCCGTGAAACCCAGGGCGAGGAGGATGAGACCCAACTCGTCCGCCAGGACTACTGCCTGGACTGCTGGGAGCCCGCCCGCAAGCAGATCACAGCCGACAAGGCTGTGCTGGGAATATGGCATGCCCACGTGTCGGCGCCGAAGGAAAAGAAAAAGACCTTCGTCGACGATGAACTGCTGGTGAGCTTCTTCGACAGACTACATGACGCCGAGGAACCCGCGAAGGTGCAATTCAGGTTCGTGCTGGCGCTGATACTCATGCGAAAGAGACTCCTGG
>CAZMBZ010000137.1:6006-7909 GCA_964564285.1 uncultured Planctomycetaceae bacterium
TGGCGTACGACGGGCTGAAACCCGGCGAGGGCGATCGCCCATGGCTGATGCACTTCCGCGGCTCGGGTCGCAAGTGTACTGTCGTCGACCCGCACATGGATGAGGACAAGGTCGCCGAAGTCAGCCAGCAACTCGGCGCCGTCATGGAGGGCGACCTGTGACCAACCGGCTCGGTGCGTTGATGTTGCTGGCGATGGCGCTAATAGCCCCGGCCGGGGGATGTGTGCCGCCGTGCCCGGAAAAGCTCGCTAGCATCGACGAGATCGTCACCGCACATAACGCCAACGCCGCAGCCGTGCCGCGACTGTGGGCGCGAGTCGAACTTTCCGTCACGCTCAAGCCAACAGGCGCCCCGGAGATGACATGGCGGTCCGGCTCGCCGACGAGTCTACTGCTGTACCGCCGGGGCAAGAATCCCAACGGACCACACGACTTCGTGCTCGTCGGCAGGGAAACCGCGGCAGTCGAGCTCTTCCGAATGGGTTCGGCCACCGCCCAAAACCTTTACTACTTCTGGTATAAGCTGGGCGATCGAGCCCAGTCCTGGTCTGGCCAACTCGACTTGGCCGGGGCGCCTGGCGTTTTGTACCTGCCCATCGATCCAACACAACTTCTCGGCGTGCTGGGCATAACTCCCCTGCCGGCCGAGGGTGGACAACTGCCCGCCGCGGCGCTGAGCATGCGGAACACGCCGGGCGACTGCGCTTATGTCGTGACGGTAATCGAGCGTCAACCCGTAAGCAATCGCCTGCGCTTCACGCGGGAGATGATCATTCCGTGGCGAGACGGTGAGCCGCTGCGCCCGCGGCAGGTGAACATATTCGACGGCGCCGGACGGCGAGCGATGACGGCCAGGCTGTCTGACTACCGACCCATCGACGTGTCGTCCATGGACAATCCGCCCGCCAAGTCGCCGCTCATGCCGACCGACATCGACATCGTCTGCAACGAACTGCCCGGTGTGACAACGTTCATCCGTCGGATTCACCTGCGAATCTCGGAAATGACCGTCGAGGACGTATGGCTGCCCGAGGCAGTGGACTTCCAACCACCGACGGGCGCCAAGGTCGTCCGGGTGGACTCCGACATCGACAGACCGACAGGCAAGCATCCTAAGCCGGCCAATGGGGCCTCCACGAAACCGGCCGAAACAAACCCGAAACGAGGTGAACAGTGAACAGGTATTTGGCGCAGGCTATTGCCGCCGTAGCGGCGATTCAACTGGCAGCGGGCCTGTGCGCGGCGGATGGGCCTCGGCTGCTTCTGACGGGCTCGGACAGCGGAGTCTGGCTGGTCCGCGTGGATGAGTCCAAGCGGGTCTTCGACATCGCCCTTCGCAGGAAAGACGGCGACTGGACGTGGCTGAAACAGCAGCTCACGGGCCTGCCGCTGAAAACCGTCGCGGGCGGCGGCAAGCTTCACGTAATGTTCACCTCGCCGCTGGAGCAACTCGTCTTCGACGAGGCCGGCGATCAAACCCCGGCACTGACACCCAAGCATTCCCTATGGCCCGACGATGCAGCCCCGCTTGCGATGTGCCAGTGGCAGGACGCGAACTCCACAAGCAATGTCGGCATCCTGGCCGTCGTGCCCAGACCGGCGGGACCGACAACCACCACCACCACCGCCTCGGCCCCGGCGAGCGGACCGTCTTCGGCACCGGTAGCGACGACTCGCCCGGAACTTCAAACCCGTCCAACAAACGCCACGACCGCCCCGGCTGCACGGGGCCTGCGGACGGTCGACCTGGGCATTTTCGTGCGGCGGGGCGTCAAGTGGGAGCACCTTGCCGATCTGCCAAGCGTTACACTAGGCGATTCGGCCCGAGTGCTGGCGACGACCGACCGAGGCCGACTGTATCTGATGATCTCCGATGCAGGCCGATCGCCAAACAGGCTTTTCA